>SUXG01000033.1 GCA_015061085.1 Bacteroidales bacterium | reverse complement strand
AGTCTTCCGCTACAAGACGAAGCTTACCGAATGGACGTTTGAGTGTAGCCTCCATGCTTGATGCACCGAGAATTGTTGTATTGCAGAAGTAAGCATCTTCGCTTTCGTTGTTGATGCCTTCAAGTGTTGAGATAGCTCCAAGTCCGCTATCTGCAGGAATTACTGAACCTACTGTCGGTGCGTCGATTGCAGAGTCGAATGTTGCGTATGCTACTATCTTGTAAGTGTAGCCTTGCACTACAGTTGGGTTGAATGTGGCTGATTTGCCATTTACTGACGCCGGAGTCTTGCTGCTCCACATCACTACGTCATCTTCGGCACGAAGGAGTGCCACTGTGTAGTTAAGGTTGCCTGCGCCGTTAGAGAAACCACCAAGTGCAGAGTTTACTTCTCCGGCACGTGTACCCATTGCGTCTGGAACGCTGATTGTGAATGTTGCTTGAACTTCTTCGCCCATACCCGGTGCGAATGGCTCGTCGCTTTGACATGAGGTCATCACAAGACCTAATGCTAAAGCCGGAAATAAAAATTTCTTCATAACTCTTTTGTTTTAAAATTTATCTTTTATTAATTGTTTTTCAATAAAAAAGTCTCGCAACACCGATTATTTATTCGATATTACATAATATTTTTTTATATAGTTTTTTCACTCTTCTTTATTCAACAAAAATCAGGATTATTTAGTTAGTCGATTCAAATAATAATCCATCAATTATTTTGCAAATATACGTAAAATTTTGTGCGCAGCACTACCCCCCCCGTTAATAAATGTTAATAATTCTGAAAATATATTTACACCTCTAATTATCTGATAATTATAACACATATTAGATTCTATAATAAGTCAGCAGTCACACCATACTGCAAAATTAACCTTTCACTACACTATAAACTAATATTACTAAGTTTACTTGCAAACAAAAAATATTCGTAGAGAATTAACAATTCCCCTTACGCATATTTATTCCACACATCCCGGAGCATTTTCATCCATTATTCTGCCGAATCAGACAGTCTTTCCGGAAGGCTTTTAGATGCTTTTGCTCCTAAGTTTTTCATATCTTCTGCTTGTCGCAACACATTGCCCTTGCCTGTTCGCAATTGATTAAACGATTTATGATACGATGTCATGGCATCATCAATGGATTTCCCTACCTTTTCAAAAGAATCCAAAAAGAGCACTAATTTGTCGTACAATTTTCCTCCCCTATCTGCTATAAGCATTGCATTTTTATTTTGATTATCCTGACGCCATAACTGAGAAACTATACTCATAACAGAAAACAAGTGCGTAGGTGAAACTATTATCACACCTCGATCATAAGCATATTTCCATAAATTTATATCCAATTGCACTGCTACTATATATGCCGATTCATTAGGGATAAACATCATCACATAATCTGACGCTCCTTTTAAATTATTTTGATACATCTTCGAATGCAATTCATCTATATGACTATAGACAGACTGAAGATGCTTCTTACCGGCAATAATACGTACTTTCTCATCTTCAGCATTGCAATAATCGACAAAAGCCGTCAGCGAAACCTTTGAATCAACAATAACACTATGATTATCAGGCAATTTTATCAGCACATCAGGTCGCAACAATTTACCCTCATCATTTTTCAAAACCTTTCCACTTCCGTCACGAGTCAATTGCGTTTCAAAATTTATTCCTCGTTCAAGACCTGCATTCTCAAGCAATGTTTCAAGAATCATCTCTCCCCAATCGCCTTGAACCTTTGTATTCCCCTTCAACGCAGAAGTGAGATTTCGTGCTTCTTCGCCTATCGTCTCATTTAGTTTTACAAGTCGCTCTATCTGTAATTCCAACAACTTTCGAGATGAATTTTCCTTTACATAGCCATCATTGACCATCGTTCTAAAACTCTCTATATTTTCCTTCAACGGACGTAACAAAGCGTCTATTTGTTCTGAATTGGCTGACTTTAGCGATTCACTGTTTTTTCTAAGCACATCAGATGCCAACACATTGAACTGCAACATCATCTCCTTTCGTAGTGTTTCATTCTGCTTCTCATATTTTGCTGTCAATGCTTCCATTTGCCGGGCATGCTGCTGATTAAGAAGATCTATCTGACGATTTGCCGACTCTGCCATTTGCTTTCGCTGACTCTCAAAGAGAGCATCATACGACTGACTTTTGCTCATCTTAACAGCAACTACACACATAAAAATCAATACTGCAATCAGCAATACAACTATCACTACATCCATTATCATATTAATTCTCTATCGTTTTCAATTTTTTAAATTCATTCGACGACCATACTGTCATATCATCAAAGATAAAATATGCGGCGACACCATTATCTTCTACCATAATTTTAGCCAACTCCGAACCCATTGCAACACACGACGTAGCAAAAGCATCGGCATCGATGCAATGCTCAGCAATAATTGTTGCACTAACAATATCGGTCGGATTCGCAAGTCCTGTAACCGGATTTACTATGTGAGAATACTTTTTTCCATCTTCCACCTTATAATTTCTGTAATCGCCGGATGTCGCCATCGACATATTCTCCAACTCAACTATCAATTTCGCTTCTCTCTTAAGGCCTGTCGAAGGAGACTCTATCGCCACATTCCATGCTCCGCCACGAGGACTATAGCCATGAGCCACGACTTCTCCACCTATCTCTACGATGAAGTCATTTACTCCGTTTCGCTTAAGCATATTAGCCACCTCATCACTGCCTAATCCCTTGGCAATTGCAGAAAAATTAAATGTCAGACGATTGTCGTCTTTTAACAACCGATTATCCTCAATACGACTCTTTGAGATACCTATAAAATCCAACAGACTATCCAAGCTATCTTCTCCATTAGTTTTTTCGTAACCAAAACCCCTCGCATTAACCAAAGGAGATACAGTAGGGTCAAAATAGCCCAATGATAATTTATTGAATTCCACTGATTTAATATAAACTTTTCTAAATATGGAGTCTAACTCCACAGTATCATTTCTATTCACTTGTGACACTATAGATTTAGAGTCAAACGCCGATACACTTCGTTCAATATTTCGCAACGTATTAATAACCGAATCTAAAAAGTCTTTATCCGATTTATACGTTATATGATAAGTCGTGTTCCATATCACACCATTAATTTGCTTATATCCGGCTTTTTCACAACCCACTGTTAAAACCGATAAAAAGACGACAAACAGAATCAAAATTTTATTATTCATGTCATAATTTTCAAAAAAATAATCACAAAGATAATACATTTTGAAAAATTTTTATTAAATTTACGGCAAATTATTATCTCTAATCTTTTTTAGATTACAATTATATAAAACCTATTCATAAAAATTAATACCAAAAGATATGAAAGAATCATTTATTTTTTTAGCAGATGGCTTCGAAGAAATTGAAGCGCTGACAGTTATTGATGTTCTTCGACGTGCTGATATGCCGGTTAAGACAGTATCTGTTTCATCTTCAGAATATGTTACCGGCGCACATGGTGTAATTGTTAAAGCCGATGCAATATTTGACAAAGAATTGCTATCCGACCCGGAATGGCTCATTTTGCCGGGTGGTATGCCGGGAGCTACAAACCTCTACGAACATGAACAACTACGAGAAATCCTTGTTCGCCACAATGACGAAAAGAAAAAAATTGCAGCGATTTGTGCAGCACCGGCAGTTGTTTTAGGTCAATTAGGTATCCTCAACGGAAAAAAAGCTACTTGCTACCCCGGTTTTGAAAAACTTTGCGCAGGAGCTGAAATGATTGACTCGCCGGTTGTTATCGACGACAATATCGTATGTGGTAATGGTCCTGCCAATGCGATGTCGTGGGCTCTCAATATCGTAGGAGTTGCAAAAGATGAGCAAGCAGCTCTTCGCATTGCCAACGGTATGCTATACTATCCAAAAGCATGCGACGACATCGATTACTGCTTCGGTTAAAAGACTACTCTATATAAGCATAAGGGCAGAATTCACTTCGAACTCTGCCCTATTTATTCATATTACCACCTGCTCTGATTAGTAGGCGTTCTTATCCTTTCTCAAGCCATTGAATGCTGTTAGGAAGATTATCTTTATATCGAGGAAGATATTCCAATTGCGAATATACCACACATCATATTCCACTCGCTTTTCCATTTGCCATAAGTGCTTAGTGCCTCCTCGATAGCCATTAACTTGTGCCCAACCTGTAATACCGGGCTTAACGGCATGACGCACCATATATTTGTCAATTAGCGCCGAATATTCCTCAGTGTGACTAAGCATGTGAGGACGTGGGCCGACCACCGACATATTTCCCAACAATACATTAAAGAATTGTGGCAATTCATCTATCGAAGAGCGACGCAAGAAATCACCGAATTTCGTTTTACGAGGGTCATTTTCTGTAGCTTGCACCTTATCACTATCCGCATTCACTCGCATCGTACGAAACTTGTAGCACATAAAATCTCTGCCATAGATTCCTGTTCGCTTTTGTTTAAAAATCACCGGTCCGGGCGAGGTCAGTTTAATTATTATTGCGACAGGAATGAAAATTATCGGCGACACGATAAGGAAAGGCACAGACACCATCAAATCCAAAATACGCTTCAGCACCTTATTCCAACTCTTATGCAATGGCGAAATTGAATGCTTCAATATTGGCATGTTTCCCATCGACGACGGCTGAAACTGCCCGTTGAGCATCTTGTTGAATTTCGGGACATAGATAAAGGATGCTCCGACCTCTTCTGCTATTCGCATAATGCGCGAAATCAATCCATTGTCTTCGGCATCATGGGTATAGTAGATTACATCAATTTTGTTCATGTTGACAAAATCTGCAACCTTGTCAAGTCCGGCTGTATAGACACCCTTACACGACTTTAATTTCTCAACATCATCATCAAAAAAGCCCATCATGCGATAGCCATAGCCTGCATCGCTTTGCAATTCGTCATAAAGCAATTCTCCGGTCTGTCCTGCTCCGATTATGATTACTCGCTTAAAATTCAATCCCATTCGGCGAAGCTTCTTCAGCAGTCGGCGCGACATCAACCACCACACCGAAAGCAACAAGAAGAAAATGAATGCAAAAAACAGACCATGATACATCCCTACGTTGAAAATATTAAACGCATAAAGTATCGCTGCCAAAACGCCACACTCTACTACTGCCGATTTAAATGCACTAAGCACCATTTTATCGGCATATAGAATTCGCAAATCATGTATTCCGGAAAAGAAAAAAACTGATGGTATGAACGACAAATTCACCAATATCCACATCTGTACTGATGTAAACGGTGTATTTGTCCCCATAACAAACGAGGTTAGAAAATACGCCATATTGAGGACTACAAAGTCACCTATCGTCAATGCCGTCCACAAATATTTTCCTAATCTGACTCTTTCAGTCATAACAGACTTTCGCTTTTGCTAAAAGAGCGGGCTAAATCCACCCGCTCTCGCTATTCTACAATATTTTTCGTTAATTGAGAGTTCATTAATCCATTTTAGAATCCAAAAGATTTATCTTTTGTTCTATCATGGCCATATCGTCCTTGATACGTTGAGTCTTTCTTTCAAGCTCTTTGAGCATTGAATTGCCTGACTTCGAATCGAAATTGAAGAAACCCATATTGTTTTCGTATGTCTTCAATTCGTTCTTCTTTTGTTCGTATGCTCTGACCAAACGTTCACGTTCGCGATACATCTTATTTTCATCACCCTTAAGCTCATTGATTTGATTTTCGAAGTTTGCCATACGAGCACGTGTCTCTTTGATGTCAAATGTATCATTTGCCACCTTCAAGGCCTCGCGATATTCTTCATAAATTCTATCCTTCTGCTTAAAAGGAACATGACCGATAGTTTGCCATTTTGATTGCAATTCTCTAATTTGCTTAATAGCTTCACCACGTTCTGTATCTGCTCCAATTGCCTTGATTGCAGCCACTATTTCGCGTTTGGCTGCGAGGTTGGCTTGTTCTTCCTGACGTTGCGCTGTCGCTTGCTTCTTGCGTGCATCGTAGAAATAGTTGCATGCCGCCATAAATCGCTGCCATACAGCGTCACTTTGTTTTCTTGCCACAGCACCGACCTTCTTCCATTCAGCTTGAAGGCGCACGATTTCTTCCATTGCCTTCTTCAAATCTTCACACTCCTTAAGAGCTTCTGCTTTTTCACACAAAGCAATCTTCTTTTCGAGATTTGCGGCAAATGTCTCTTTTGTATTCTTGAAATATTCTGCTTTGCGGTTGAAGAATTCATCGCATGTCTTACGGAATCTTGCAAACAAAACATTGTTCACCTTGCGTGATGCAAAGCCCAAAGTTTTCCATCTTTCTTGCAATTCGATGATTTTCTTTGTTGCCTCATCCCATGCGCTGAATGTTTTCAACTCATCGATATTGATAGTTTCGATTTCTTCGCAAAGAGCTGTTTTGGCGTCTTCGTTTGCTTTTTCTGCCTCCTTACGTGATTCAAAAAATTCTTGATGACGCTTGTTGATCACAGTCGATGCTTCCTTAAATTCGTTCCATACATCCTCGCGATATTCTTTTGACACAGGACCGATTTCTCGCCATTGGTCATGTAGTTGTTGCAACTTCTTGAATGCTTCTACTACGTCTTCCACCGATTCCAACGCCTTTGCTTCATCGATTAAAGCTCGTTTTGCCTCAAGATTTTTCTTGAAATCCAAGTCGCGCAATTCCTTATTCATCTTAAGTCTGTCATAGAATTGTTCAACGACAAGCTGATAGTTCTTCCATGTATCGGTCACTGCACCGGCAGGTATATCTGTAATTGCTTTGAAATCTTGTTGCAACTGTTGGAACTTTGGGAAGTGCATATTTATATTATCGATATCCTCTACCAACGTTTTGAGTTCATCGATAATTCGCAATTTGAATGTCAAATTTTCTTGACGACGCTTTTCCTCCTCTTCAAGATAATTCAGACGCTTGCTTTTAAATTCGTTTAGCATTTCTTTAAAACGAGCTTCGTTCGGATCCGGTGTTGATGAGAATGTCGCTTGATCATCACCCGACTCGATGAATGATGCTGCTTCTGCTTCTACTTCCGCTTTTCTTATTGCATAGAATGCTTGTTTAATTGCATTGACATCTTTGTGTTGATTTGCAACTTCTTGCTCCAAGATTTCTGTCATTGCAGACATCAACTCTTCTTTTGTCATTTCAAAATAGCGATGCAATGATTGATTGTTCTCATCGTCTGATTCTACACTTTCTGATTCTACTTCAGCCACAGAGGCTGCTGTTTCTGCTACAATCGCTGCGTCTGCAGTGATTTCAGGGGTTGAGTTTTCTTCTTGTGAAAACGTCTTTTCAAGCTCGTTCATATTAATTTCGATTAAAGATTAACCTTTTGCATCTATTTTTTAAGACGCTTTAATTTGCCAAATTTAATACTTTTTTTTGATATTCTATATATTTTATTCTCTTTTTTTACTTTTCAACCTTCTTCATCCCAAGAATTCTGATGTCTTCTACAGGGCGATCATTCTTGCCTGTCACAGAGTTTTGTATCTTTTCTACGACATCCATTCCTTCAAGGACTTCGCCAAAGACTGTATATGTGCCGTCAAGATGTGGAGTTCCGCCGACTGTTGTGTAAGCTGCCACTGCCTCTTCTGTCATCTTCACAGGCTTAACATTCGCTTCTGTTTTGGCTATCAACTCCTGACGTAATGCTTCAAGGCCTTCCTTGTCGCCACTCTTATAGAACGACTTAATTGTGTCTTGATACTCGGCTGTCAACTTTTGGAAATAGTCTTGCATTGCTTGTTGTGTCATGCGTTGCTCCATTTGCGCCAACTGTCCCGCTGTGTACTTATTGCCGGTTACAATGTAGAATTGCGAACCTGACGAGCGACGTTCCGGATTGATTTGGTCGGATGTTCGTGCTGCAGCCAACGCGCCATACTTATGAAAGAATTTAGGATAATCGATTTCTGCTTCTATCGTGTAGCTTGGATCGCCTGAGCCGAGTGGAGTGTCGGGTCCGGCTGTCTTCGATGTCGGATCGCCGGTTTGAACCATAAAGTTCTTGATTACTCGATGAAACAAAATGCTATCATAATAGTTTTCCGAAACAAGTTTCATAAAATTATCACGATGCTTCGGTGTCTCGTCGTATAGTCTGACCTTGATGTCGCCCATTGTGGTTGTAATGAGCACTGTTGGTCCTGCCGGAATTGGATTTTGTGTCATTTCTTTTACTGCTGTTGTTTCTTCAGGGATTGTCGTCAACGATGCAAATGTCGCAATTCCGATGCTTGACATCAACGCCAACCCTATTGTTACTAATATTTTTCTCATGTTCAAATCACTGATGTTGAATAGATTCGTTTATAAATTCGACGAAAATTGTCATCGCTCTCACGCAACTCGTTTGCACGCGTTTCATAGTCGGCACCCCAAATTCCTTTCAACAAAGAGCCCAAATAACGCAGTTCGCGATCTTTCTCGATGGCTGATTCTATCAACGCTGCGATTGCAGTGGAGAAATGTTCTTTATCGATGGCTGCCAAAAAACGCGCTGTGCTTGCTACAAACTGACCGCTATGGTCAACTCGCTTCATATTTTCGATAAGCTCCGGAAGAATATCGCTACATGTGCTGACATTATTGGCGATATACTCATAGGTCATCATTCCGTCGCTATCTTTGCTAAGATTTTTCAGAATTTCATCCATTATTTCATCTTTATGGTGCAAAGTTAGCAATAATTTCGGAAAATTGACTAAATTTGCTCTATAATTGAACTATATCATGCTCAACAAGCCTACTATTATCATAATCGGACGCCAATACGGCGCCGGAGGACGTGAATTAGGCGAATCTATCGCCAAACGTCTTAACATTCCTTATTACGACCGTTCTTTGCTTAAAGAAGCAGCCGCAAGACTTGGCTTCGACCAAGAAATTTTTGACAATGCCGACGAAAAAAAGCCTTCTATTCTGCGTTCTATAATCAGCCTTAATTACGGTGCAACATACGCCGACTACTCTGTCGGCTCGCTTAATCGTGAAAAAATCTATATGGCACAAAGCGATACCATAAGGCAATTGGCACAACAAGGTTCCGCTGTTTTTGTCGGAAGAACTGCCGACTACATCACTCGCGACATACCCGGACGCCTAAGCATATTTCTTCATGCCAACATCGACGACAGAGCAAAACGCGTTCTTAATCGTTGCGAATGTAGCTGTATTTGCGATGCCAAAGAGTTTGCTCTAAAACGCGACAAAATGCGACAAGACTACTACAACTACTTCACAGGGCGAAATTGGGGCGAAGCTGCAAACTACGACATTACTTTCAACACTTCGTTGATTTCAATTACTGAAATTACCGACATTATCATCGACATCATATCAAAACGCTGACTACTACTCACAACCAGCAATCCCCTATCGTGTCGTCGCACACCATAGTGGTAGTACATCGAGGCGTGGCTACCACGTAGTAGTACATCGGGACGTCACTACCTCAGAGTGAGTAGTACATCGGGGCACGGCTACCACATAGGACATCATCTCGTCGCTACCACGTAGTAGTACATCGGGGCGTGGCTACCCCGATAGGGGTAATACTTCGGTAACCGCGGGTAAGCGAAGCCGTAAGGCGAGCGCCACCCGTGGATGTAGCACCTACCACGCCACACTACCCCGAAGCGGGTAGTACATCATCAGTCTAACAAATGATTGGGATAAGGAAGTTCAATGCCATTTTCTTGCATCCAATTACGAAACTCATCTGCAAACGAGACTATCTTATGATGCTCTTTTTGATTCTTGATATAATTGACTATCATATC
The DNA here is from genome assembly GCA_015061085.1 of Bacteroidales bacterium. GTDB lineage: Bacteria > Bacteroidota > Bacteroidia > Bacteroidales > Muribaculaceae > Lepagella. The sequence continues at coordinate 6,514 of SUXG01000033.1, read as the reverse complement.
TTTATCCTTTACCGAGTAAGTCAGGGCGGCATATCCGTCACCCCAACCTCGAAATAGTGGAAAATGCTGATTTGCAATTAACCATTTGCTCGTTTCACGCTTAAGGTCTCGCACAAAATTGGCTACTGCGATAGAAGGGTGTATATCAACAAACATGTGAATGTGATCTGGCATTCCTCCGATGCGAATCAGTTTGGAGTTAGTATTTCTGACATACCCTAAGATATAGGCATACAACTCTTTCTCGTGCTCAACATCAATTGCCTGAATTGAGTGTTTTGTACGAAAAACTATGTGATATAACATGGATGTGTAACTCATAGCACAAAGATAGTATAAACTTAGGATATACACAAGGTATATAACAGATAATACACGGTGTACAACCCCTATTGGGGTAGGTATGGCTGGAGACACTCTAACCCGGTGGTGGCACTCGCTTCGCTCGTTTACCACCGGTTATCGAAATAATACCCACTTCGGGGTATCACTCACCACAAACTGATGCCACGCCGATGCCACTTCGGGGTATTATCCTCCATCGACTGATGAGTCACCATTACACCATGCCGGAGGGTATCACTCACCACAGACTGATGCCACGCCGATATCCCCTGAGGACCGGGGGGGCTCATAGCCACCTATAAAAGCAGAGATGCCACACGATGTGCGACACCTCCGTAGTCTGCGATAGTGCATCTATAAGCCGGGTTATGTACTCTGCAAGCAGAGCGTCTGTCATTTATCTACTACATTGGTCGCCCAAAGTCTCCAGCAGCCTACCCCCCGTCAATGGACGAGCAACCCTTATCTGACGGTATATTTGGCCTTGCAACCCATAAGATGTACGGCATCATTTGTCACCAAACGACCCGGTAGGCTCTTACCCCACCTTTTCACCCTTACCCTTGCGGGCGGTTATTCTCTGTTACATTATCTCTGCAGTCACCCGACAGCTTCCCGTTAAGAAGTATGGTGCTCTGTGTTGCCCGGACTTTCCTCCCGACGCTATTGCATCCGGCGACAGACCGATGCACTACCTTTCTTTTACGATGCAAAGTTACAACTTTTCTCGCATCTTTTTTGCCTATTGTTCAAAAAAAAGTAAGGCAGAAATCACTTCTGCCTTACTTCAAATGTATAACCTAAAAACTAATTAAGGATTTACGATATTTTCTACATGCTCATTATCAAATGTTTCTTCGATAATCAATGTGATTTCCGAGCCGATTGTGAAAAGATCGCCCTTAAGTGTAGTCAACCAATTGCGACGGATAGGAATTTCTTGAATGAATGAACGTTGATAGACCTGTCCGTTTTCAAATGTCACTGTAAGCACAAATGGCATCATTGTGTCATCTATCGGATGCGCAGGAATATAGTCAACAAAGATAGTCTTATAGTCAACGTTTTCTTTCTCCACTACGCTTGAGCCGGCTGCGATAAATTCGCCTTCAGTGTAATCGACACGTGATGCTTCCATCACGCGACAGAAGTTGGCATCAGGCAAGCTGAAATAACCTGTCTTGGCATCAAACGTCTTTGCACGTCCGAAGTCATATTCCACCTTTACGCTTTCGATGTGTGAATTGAATTGACGTTCTGCTTCATCCCAGTCGTCAGCCAATAGGCGAAGCTTACCATATGGACGCTGCAACTCTGCCGAAAGCTGTGGCGCTGCAACGACATCTTTAGCTACGAAATACTCATCGACTGCTTCGTCGTTAAGTACTTGCTTAAACTCAATTGCATCCATAGCCTCAGGATTTACGTTTGAGTCAAATTCTGCGTATGCAACAAAGTGATAGTTTTCGCCGATTACCATCTTTGGGCTGAAAGTCACGCTTGTATAATTGCCTGTGCATGCAACGGTTTTCTGTTCGCCATACACTTGATAATCATCAAGATAAAGCGCCAATGTGAATGTCACATCCTTACCTACATTGTTTGTCGCTCCTCCAAGTGCCGAATTTGTCCACGATGTGTGGTCGGTAGCACGTGTGTCGATTACGTCAGGAAGACTGATAGTGAACGCTACCTCTTCGGTTGAGCCCGGTTGTCCCGGTTTTGGCTCCTCGCTTTGACATGATGTCAACATCATGCCCAATACAAGTGCTGAAAATAGATACTTTTTTATTGTAATTTTGGTTAATAAGTTTTGTTATTAGAATATGTGCGAATGACGGAGGTTTCACCCTCCGTCACCCTATAATGTCCGTTATTGATTACTTAAGACCTTCTGCATCGCCCGGAGTCCAAGCTACGCCGTCCTTAATATTACCTTCAACAACTTTAGTACCTGCTGAAGTTTTAAATTCAAACCAATTTCTTGATGGGTGTTCAGCACTGTTAGTAATAACATTGTTAGTAAATGTGAATGTGTGACCTGCTGTCAAAGTACCTGCCTTAACAAGACCACCAACGCAATTTACGAACTTATTACCATTAACTGTCAAGTTGCCATCAAATCCGGATTGTGGCATGACTGCCCATGACTTAATGCCTTCAAAAGTACAACCTTCAACTGTCAAGTTTTCATAGCTACCCCATGCATAGATCGGATAACCTAAATCCTTGAATGTAGTATTGCGAACTTCGATAGTTGCATTGTTATTATAACCTGAAAGACCACGACCTGCCTTAGCACCTGTACCTGTGAAAGTACAACCATCTACTACGAGGTTATCGATTTGAGCTGTTTCATTGATAACGATACCTGAATTAACATTTGAGCCGTCATATACGAAATCTACACCGTCAAGTGTCACATTTTCAATCTTAGTGTTAGCGTCTGTCACGAAAGTCATCACAGTGTTAGCGCCACCCTTGATTGTGACATTCTTCAATTCGCCGATTGTAACTGTGCCATAGTTAAGAATTTCTTGAAGGAGGATTGTGCTGCCTTCTTCTGCATTTTCAAGAGCATCTTTCAATTCAGTTGCTGTAGTAGCCAACACGTAATCGATGTTTGTTTCGCCGTCGAAGTTCTCTTCGATTGTGAGTGTCAATTCTGAATCCATTGTAAACAAGCGACCCTTCAATGTTGTCAACCAATTACGACGCACTGGAATATCTTGTGTGAAACTGCGGGTATATGTCTTGCCGTTGGCAAACTTTACTTCAATTGTGAATGGCATCATTACGTCTGAACCATCAAACTTGCCAGGAATGTAGTCAACAAAGATTGTGCGTGAAGCATCTGTGTCATTAGAGTATTCACCGTATGCAGCTGCAAATGTTTGTGCGCCTTCAGTGTATGCAGGGTTGAATGTGCCGGCAATCACGTTGAAGTTAGTAGGGCGAGTGTGCTTGTAAGTCACTTCTACGCTTTCAACCTTATCACCGAATTGACGTTCTGCTTCATGCAAGTCTTCAGCGATAAGGCGAAGCTTACCGTAAGGACGCTTCAATGTCGCTGACAACTCAGGAGCTGCTGTAACTGTTGTTGTCACGAAATATTCGTCGTTCAATTCGTTGTTGATGCCTGACTCGATGGCGATAAGTCCCATGTTTGTAGCTGGATTTACACCTTCTCCTGTTGCTGTCGCATCTCCATCAAATTCTGCAAATGCCACCAATTGGTAGTTTTCGCCGATCACGAGTGTTGGCTTGAATGTTGCTGATGTGTGGTTGCCTGTTGACGGTACTGTCTCACTGTCGGCATACACCAAACGACCGTCAAGGTAGAGTGCTACGTTGAACGTAACATCTTCACCAACGTTGTTGCTAACACCACCAAGTGCTGAATTTGTGCCACCTGCACGTGTTGATACTGCGTCAGGAAGACTAACTGTGAATGCTACTTGTTGTTCTTCTCCGAGACCGTTCATCATCGGCTCGTCGCTTTGGCATGAAGTCATCAATAGACCTGCGCCTAAAGCTGTTAACAAATACTTTTTCATACTCATAAAATTAATTTTAAACTATTTATATTTTTATCTTGTGAGCTATGAGAGTTTCACCTCCCATAACCCTATTTAGATCATATTAATTTTCTTTCTCAAACGCAAAGTTTGTTATATCTGTATCGTATGTACAATCGCTTCCCATTGTAACATTTTTATGATGACGATACTTTAGACCTGAAGTGTTGCCTTTAATAGTAAAGTTAGCATGGATAGTTGCAGTTCCTGCTTTCTTACTGATATTTACACCTTCAAATTCTCCTTTAGTATTCGTTCCTTTTACAATATTATTTGTATATACAACTGTTTGCTTTTCTCCGGCATTTTCGAAAATTCTCACAGAATAGTGATATTGATCAACAAATGTACATCTATCAACAACTATAGATGCGCCATTTGAAGCAATCGGACGAATACCATTACAATTAAATGTACAATTATAGAATTTCGGATTATTATGAGCATAACCATAGAAACCATATACTGTTGAGCCAACAATATCAAATGTACAATTTTGGAATGTTACATTAGCATTGTTATATGCGCCAACCAATGGATATTGATTATTTATAGTAGTATAGTACTGAGAATTAGTAGGATTTGCATGTTGAACACCATTAGGATTTGTCAGTGTCAAACCTCTAAATTCCACTGTACAATCATCAACCCAAACCATACCTTTAAGAATAGCATCGCCTTCTATTGTCAAGTTTTTATGTGTCAGATCAAATTCTCCCTCATAGGTACCAGGCATAATGTTGATTACATCACCGGCTTTTGCTCCAGCGATAGCTGCCTGAACAGTCTTATACTCTATAGCACCGATTTTTGCTGCTACTTGAGGATATACTCCACTATTATTTACTTTCACTGTTGTCTTACTTGGATTCTTGTCTTTCTTAACATTCCAAAGACTATTTCCACTAACGCTTCCTTGAGCAAAACCTGTGTCGGTACAATTATTGATTGTCACATTATATTTATAATCGCCAGACAACAAACTACTATCAATTTCGATTGCTGCTTTACCTTCTACAGAAACAGAAGCGTTAAATTTGCAATTGTCGAATGTTGCATTTTGTCCGTTTCCGCCTTCATTATAAATCAATACTGATTTACCTGCCGAATTGAATACACATTTATTAAATGTCACATTCTTTGCACCATACGTCCATACATTATAAGCATCCGAAGATGTTTGTACAAATGTACAATTGTCAAAAGTCACATTGTTACCATATAGGAACGGTTGTCCTTCAATTGTACAATTCTTGTAATTTTCAATTCCGGTATGTTGGAAACCCTTATAATTAGCATTTGAATAAACCAATTTAATATCTTCAATTGTTACATCGCCATAAACGCCATATGTTTTATTTTGAACATCAACGACTGTTTCAACACCTACACCTCTGAGTGTAACACCAGCTGCTATATCATTCAATTCAAATGTACCTGCTGGAAGTTGGATTGTTTGATTTTCTTTTTTTGCAAGATTATTTAAATCTTCTTGAGTACTGACTACTTCGTACTTTCCTTCCACAATCTTATACGCGCCATTAACGATTACTTTGTTAGCGTATGCACCTGAAGCTTCGTCAACCCATACTGCATTTACATTGTCGGCTGCAACTGCTGAAATATTGTTACCTTCGCCCCAGTTGATTACTGCGCCATCCTTTGACTTCACGATGACTGCAGCCTTTTCTTCAGTCTTGAATATAGTGCCTGATACGTTCAATGTAGGAGCTTTCACTTCATCAAGATATTGCTCATCAATCTTGATACCGCGACCATCTGTGCAGTCGAGCATATCGATAACGCAGTTTTCGAGTGTTACAACTTGACCCTTAGGTTGGATCCAAAGTGCGTAAGTGTCAGAACCATTTGCATCGTCGATTGTGACATTTTTAAGCACACCACCTGCCTTGAGAGCGATAGCCTTGTCTGAAACCACTTTTTCCATCTCAACGTCGCAAGCGAAGTTAAGGTCGTGGCGATTCCAAGGACCATCATTGTAACCTGAATTTGTAACTTTCAAGTTCTTAAGAATAAGCTTAGCATTGTTTTTAGTTGTAATATTATTCCAGTCGCTGTCTAGTTGGTTGAATGTAAGTGTATGGTTTTCGCTTCTTGTTGGTGCGCCGTCAATAGTAATTGATTTTGTATCTTCTCCACCAAATGCTATTGTTTCCCAAGCAGTTACATCAACAGAAAGGTCATCAGTTAATGTGATATAAATATGTTCATCATTCTTTGACAATGCATCCTTAAGATCATCTTTAGTTGTAGGATAATAGTAAGCATATTGGATATCCAATTCGGTATTTCCCTCGAACATTTCATCGACTGTGAGGGTGAGGGCTGCTTCTGTTGTGAAGAAGTTACCGCGGAGTGTTGTCAAATAGTTGCGCTTAACAGGGATATCTTGTGAGAATGTGCGAGTGTAAGTACCTTTGCCATTTTTGTAAGTCACTTCGATTTCGAATGGATACATAGTTTCGCCTGTTTCGCTTGCTGGAAGATAGTCGGTAAACACTGTGTAAACACCATTAGTGTCCTTATTTGCTTCTTCGCTGTATGATGTTTCGCCCGCAAATTCAAACACC
>SUXG01000032.1 GCA_015061085.1 Bacteroidales bacterium | reverse complement strand
CAATCTGGTGTTTTCCTTTCTATACTCCGGAAAACTGCCGATAAACACAGTTATAGTTAGCCTGGATGTATGGGGGAAAATTTCTCTTTCATTGCTGTTTAAGTAGTCGGAGACAAGCCTTCTATTATAAGGGATTACGACGAGTAATGGAGTTTCACACTGTGTGAAACACGACGAAGAAAACGAGGAGGATAATGCTAAAAAAAGTTAGAGTAGCGGTTGAATAAATCGCTGTAAACGATTGTCCAGCAAAACGGAACAAAATCCGTATTGTTTTCTAGGTAGTAAGTTGGAGAAACGGCAGGAGGATTCCTGCCGTTTCTTTATTATCAAGGCTTTATAATGATATTTAAGACTAAATTTAATAAAATTTGTGACAAATTTGTGACAAGGTTAATAAACCGCTAAAATATTGTGACTGAAGCATTAATAGTATAATTGTCACAATTTTGTCACAAAAATATCTTCCAATAGACTGACATTAAGTTAGTTATTGCGCGTATGCAAAGGCTTTTTCTATGTCGCCTATGTGGTAATGCACTCTGGCAGAGGTGTCGTACCTGCTCGCCTTTGGCTTAATCATTCTGATTTTATGACCGGCCTCAAGTGCCGTATCAATAAAGAGCTTCATACGCTGAGACGATGAGTAGCCGAACATTTTGGTAATGCTCTTAAGGTCGGCGTAAAGAGGAGGGACAGTAGCGATTGCTACTGCCTCCTTAATTTCTTTGAGCTGTTTTGAAAGGCTCACTACAGCCTCTTCCAACATCTGAGGTGTTACTATTTCAATTTGCATAATCAAAATTCACAGGATGAGTCAAAATGTGTTCCAAAATCTTTTGGGATGTAACAGCGATTCTCAACAACGATGGACGGATTTCTCTTCATCCATCGTTGCACTAATTCCAACTCAGTAGCGTTGTAGTTCTTTCTGCGATACAAAAACTTCAGCAGTTCGATTATCGTTGCGCTTTTTCCGTAGTACATAGCCGGGTCTACTTCATTGACATGCTTTCCATACTGAAAGAGAATGTCGTTATAGTTGAGCAATGAAAGATTCGGTGTGGTTTTTATTTGCAACATAGAATAATCGACACACCACACATTCACATAGTTACGCATCAGCTCTTTATACTTTGCGAACGTTAAGAATGATTGACCCGTCTCTGTCATTGGTACAAAGGTAAATCTGCCGATGGTGCTACTGCTGCCATAAATCGGTGAAACAATGATTGCGTCAAAATCATCGGACGGCTTATGCGTTTGAATGAATTTTAAGAAATGCGACATCTTCCTACCCATTTCTTCATCACGTAAAATCGCAATTATTAAATCTCTTTTCTTAACCGTCATAGAATTTATTTACTGTCCAAATAAGCCTTCATAAGCGTTAAGTCTGCATTCTTATCTCTTTGCTCAGAAATTAACGTACAATAAACAACATCAAGATTTTTCATCAATAGCAGTTCTCTGGAATTGATTTGAGCATCCCTAACAGCAGATGCGTTAATTGACGACGCTCTCCATAATTCTGAGTCAACCTTTTCAGAACAATCCCATAATCGCACATAATAGCCTGCAGAACGCGCCAGATAACTCATGATAATAGATTCGCCCTTAAAATCGTTGCGAGGAGTTTTTGCAAGTATTCTGAGCATTTTAACGAGGGCTTCTGTCGGAAGTGAATAGCAAGCACCGCTACAAAAGTTTTGTTCAGCGCGTAATTTGAACCCTATCTGCTCTTCTAACGGATACCCATCAGTGAGCCATTTCAAATTATTAAGGATAATGTCTGAGTCTAATTTAATGACGACATCAGCCTTAACTTTCATTGCTGCCTCATACATACAAAAGAGCTCACCTTCTGCACATTCAGTACCGTTCAAATTACCGTTGCGCTTAAAATGTGTTTGAGAGTAATGCACACCATGAGGAGGGTACGGCAACGGATTAGCTGCATCATCAAAAACAAACACCCTTCGCATCGGTGTAATTGCTTTTAACGCTCTTAATGCTTGCCCCAACAGATAAGCATCATCTCCGTAGGTGAATATAACGAAACAATATTTTAGTGCTTTTGACATAACTCTTCAAACTTCATATATTGCTCCATACACTCAGCGGCTACTTCACGAGGATTCTCACATTTAAGCTGATACCTATTACCGAAGTTAACAAAATCATAAATGCGGAAACGGTGCCAAATCAGCGGATGTATCTTTATGTTTTCTACATCCTCAAGAATATCAAAGTCAAACGGCGAAAGAAGCCAGTTTTCAGAATCCTCAACTTGATTAAACTGAATCATAGTATAATCATTCACCGCAGCAACACATCTACTGACGGCCCAATCTTCAGGACAATGCGTAGGAAATTCTTCTGTTTCTGATTCTTTTTTATACCATACGGCAAAATCTCTTATACCCTTATACAATCCTTTAACTGGAAATACATAGCAAACACCGGCAACATAGTTCATACGAGGGTTGAGCTTAAAACCGACAACGGTATTAGAATCCGCCCATAAAGGTGCAAGAAAATTATCAAAACTATTGACTATCATATCAGAATCCAGTTTCATTACGTACTCAGCACGAGCTTTACGAGCGCATCGTAACATTTCCATCATTTGACCTTGAGCACACTCCGCACCATTCAAATTACCGTTGCGGAAATAGTGTGACTTTGAATAAAACACATTATCTGGAATATCATCAAGTGGACATGCGCCATCATCAATTACAAAAACATCAAAAACAAGATTAGCTCTGTGCTTATCAAGGGCTTTAATACATTGTGATACACAACGATTATCGCTCTTAAATGTGAATATGCAGATTGCTAACTTGTTTTTGATGGGTCTATAAACGTCAGAAGAAATAAGTTCAATGTTCATCTGACATTATTTATTGATTAAATGCTGAACTTGAGAAAATTACCTTTATCAGTACGTTCAATTTCTGCTCTTAGCATGTAATTATTTGAGCCAACTGTAAATTGAGTTAAGTCTACCCCCATTGCACCAGAATCTATCGTGTCCCAGGTTCTGTAATCACCCTGATATGTAACAAGACCATCAAGGTTAATTGTACTACCTACATTGGCTAACTGAATAACTATACCATCACCATCAACTTCAGAAAATTCAATACCATCACCCGCAATAAAAGAAAGCTTATCTCCGGTGATTATGCTCAATTTATCACATACAATATGGCTAATGTAGTCTTGTAGAATGGTTGAATCGACGCCTATTATTACACCACGATACTCGGTTTCTTCCGCAATTATAAAATCACTCGGAATTATGCTTCTGAAACCATCCCATGTATTGCTAATCTTCCATCCTTTATCGGTCTTAGTAGTTGCAATATAAGAACCCGATTCTAAATCTAATGATACACCATCACCAAAAATAGATGAGCTCAAGGACAATTCCACTACTCGTACTCCACCGACAAAATCATCATTTATCGTTATGAAATCATCTGCAGAAATAATACTAATCTTATCTCTAAAGATATCAGAGTTTATGGATAATGTTATTGTATGTATATTATCAGGGCCGGCATCTTGCACAATCAATATTGTGTTATCTGATGAAATAACACTCAGATTTTGCTCAATCTTGCAAGCATCAGGGTCGGTTGTAAATGTGAGTTTTATACCATCACCGGCAACCAATGAAATAGGATTAACATCAACAGAACCACCGTTTTGAGAGGAAATGTAAATAGACCCACTCACCAATTGCTTAATCGATTTAGTTGTACTATCAACTGTGTTTAGTTGAATCTGTTTGATTAGGGAATATCCATCAGGAGGTGTATCTAATGTCGGTGCAGCTTCAGCAGAGCTTCTCACCTTTAATATCGCTCTAATGGTCGGCTTTGTTTCAGCGTTTTTTGCCTGATAAACGTAGATGGACCATATCGGCAAATCTTCTGCTGATGAGGGTGTATAAACTGAAAGTTTTGTCCAATCTTCTACTGAGCCATACTGGTTATATGAGTTATCGCCACATGTGATAAGCTGATTATCGATGTAAATTTGCCCGGCATTCAACGTAACTTGATGACCTTTAGTGTAACGTATCTGCCAAGCCGGTTCTGAAGCTAACTGTATAGGTTTAAGATATGTTGCACTACCCATTCTTTCACCACTTACTCTACCTCCGTAAGTATTAACTGCTTTAACTAAAGAATTAGCCCATGATGCAGAAATCGGCTCGCCGCTTTGTACTTCTTTAACTACCATAAATTAAATTGCTTGTGAAGTGGTGGATTCAGGACAACCATCATTCAAGGTTGTAACAGTACGATAAGAATGTGTGATACGACCTTCGTAACACTTCTTTAATTCTCTGATCGGTGTACCGTCAACAGATGTTGTGAGTTTTGACTTTGTTTTTACTTGTACGGAATTACCGTCAAAACTGGCACCTTCATAAAGCCATTTTGTCTTTGCTAGATATTCATTACCGGCAGAATCTTTGACTTTTGTTAGGTTCTCGGGTATAGACATCGATGCACCACCAACAGAAATATTATCAGATAACGTACCTACACCGCTCATCATGCCACTAATAGAAGAAACCTTAATTTTGTCTTCTGATGTCTTTTTCGTTGATATAGAAACATGAATGCAAGGAACTGTTGCTGTATAGGTTCCAGCCATCAAATTGTTTACTCGTGCAATATCATTTTCAGTCCAACCATCTTGGAATGTATATACAGGCTTTTCCCACCCTTGAATATTATCTTCAGTAGCATCATACCAACCATCTTCTTTAATATAACCACCGAGTTCTCCTGCTTTCTTAGCTACATATATGCCTGATTTTACATTTTGAGCTATTGTAAATCTGGTATCGTGAGCTTCTATTCCTAACCTCTTAGCTACAGCTTTTTGTGTATCAAGCGTTATTTCTTGCAATGATGAAGTCACTTGAATTCCATCTGCTTCTTCAGTTTCTGTTTCATCCTCTTCTTCTTCACCTGAACCTCCTCCGCTCTCTTCGCTAACTTCTTCTTCAGTACGGCTAAATGTAGCTTCACACATTACACGAGGTTCACCGGCAATAGGGTTGCACATTACAGAAACCTCTTTCTCATCATACCCGTAAGAAGACTGACACGAAACACAAAAAGCTTTAATAGCATCAGGGTCGTTATTAACCCAACGCTTAATGTGATATGTATAAACACCGTTGGATAATGTCCACCACGTCAATTCACCATCTTTATCCAAGAAATCATCCGATAAACCAGAATCTCCGTAGATTGCAGTGACAACAGACATTGCTCCTCTATCATCGCGCTCAACAGAAGACAATGCAAGTTCATTATAGGATAAATCTAGTGACTCTATAAATGAATTAATCTCATTGATTAAAACAACCCATCTGCGTTCGTACTTTTCTTTTACTACACCCTCACTTGTCCATTTTGTGAAGCGAGTATCAATTAAGTATGGCAACTGCAAATCACCTTTTTTATAAAGCTCAAAACTCATTTTTATTATTTATGCGGAAGAGCATTGGAATCTGCGGACTTCTCTGAGTTTTGAAACAGAGTAAAATCTCGCTCAATAAATTGAACATAATTAAAAAATCTACAAAATTAATGCTTATGAAAACAGAACTAAGGGATAAATAATTTTGTTGGTACGACAGAATTTGTCATTTACAAAATTAAATAAATCTTTTATAATACAAACGTTATGTGCTGGAGTGAGTTTTTTATATTGATGGCTGTTGCCGCGGTTATTTTTCTGATAATACTTTTTTTGTTCAACGTTGTCGTTGTTCATTCTAGCTATTTTCTCCTTAACTTAGGCGAAAAAATCTATCACTGTATAACCTGGCCATTCCGTGCTCTTTGGAATCATATCCCACCTCATAAGAAGAAAAAGAATCAGCATTTCCGCTATGAGGATGACGATATAGAAATCCATTTTTAATTTTATTCAGCTAGCAATTTTAGACAAACATTGCAGGAGAATTTCCACCCATTTGACGCATTGTTTCTGTCATTTGTCCGGTTGCTGATGTGTTGCGCCTTAATTCGTTCACAACATCTTTCATTGATTGATTCATTTCAGGATTGTTCGTATTAGCACTAATCATATTATCCCATAATTTCTTCGTCTGTCCCACCGGGTCAAAACTGGTATATTTTATTTGTCCACTGCCGATATTCTCTTCTCCCCAATGGAAAAGACCCTTATATTCAGGTGTTTCCGCCGGTCTATAGAAAGGTTGTTCTCTCGGTGCAACTCTATTGGATCCTTTTTCAATCGCTTGTGCTACAGGTTCAACATTTTCAGCGGTAGGTTGCGCAGATTGTTCAGGTGGAATTAATTCATTAACAAGCTCATCCCTACCATCTCCATATAACCCATATTTAGTTTTTGATATATCGAGTATATCTTCTGCGCCTTTGACTATAAAACGCTCACCACCGACAGGTAATCCTAAATCAATAATTTTTGCTTGCGAACGTGTTAATTCTGCCTTATCAGTAGCTGCTAACACGGCTTGTTCATTGGGTTCAACAAATTGTCGATATGTTTCTCTTAACTCAGCTTGATTTTGACGAATAGCAGAACCATCACCCGCTTTACGCAAAGCAACCATGCCTCTACGCCCGAAAATTTCTTGCATGGTTGGTTCTAATTCGTTCATCCCATCTTCACCAGCTTTATGGTAAGCCTCGATAAGTTTAAGTAGATTCTCCCAAGTAGAATTATTTTGCAAGTCATAAAATGTTAAGCCTGTAGGGGCAAGAATTTTCCACGCTTTTTCCATCTCTTCCGGGCTACCAGACGTTGCCATATCAAATACAGCTTGTCCTCGCTGTAATAATTGGTCAGCATTTGTACCTGTTTGATTGGTAAATGCTTCACGCCATGCAACCTCATCACCTAATGTAGCAGATTTATTCGCTCTGCGCTCATCATCAAGAGCATCTAAGCTATCGCCTCGCTGAAGTGAACCTTTTGCGGGATTAGTAATTGCGTCTCCTAGTTCCATGTATTTTCTAAGAGTTTCACCCATGCTTTGGAGATTAGTTGCTCCCATGGTAAGTGTATCTATGCCTTTTCCAAGTGAAGCTAAAATAAATGGAATGTTATTTAATATTAAACCAGTGAGGGAAGCTGATGCACCACTTGCCATACCATTTACTATATTTTTCCATTTGCTTTCGCCGTCTCCTTTTCCTCCGGCACTTTTTGCTGAGGCTTCTAAAGTAGTTGCACGTGTTTTCATTCCCCTACCGGCTGAAGGATAAGTTCCTATGGTAGTATAACGACGGCTGCCATCTGCGTTAATCTGCATTGTTGTACGCTTCTGCGCCGTTTTCTTCAACTCTAACACATCCGCTTTAAGCTTCTTTACCTTTGCTTGAGCATCTTTAGTATCTGCTGTGATTTTTATCTTTGCCATGGCTTATCGTTATTTATCTTATCTATCTTTTGCAATAAATCATCTACTGACCTCTTTTCTTCTTGTTGATAAAGAGTTAATGGTGTTGGATTGCCGCCACGTTTATGAATCATATTAAGGCTGTGACTTAGCCAAATGTGAAGAGGCGTTTCATAAAAGTGTAAACCCTCTTCCAACATGACGGCTTGTAGGGAGAGGGAACGGGAAAAGGGACAAAGCCTGTCTTTTTGTCTATGAATGATTTAGAAATATCTTTCGCAAGAGCTTTAATAGTAGGAATAGTGTAGGAAGCAAATACTGTTGCAGGCACTTCTGCTCCCCAATAGATAGCTTTTTCAACATAATTTCCTGCTTTTACACTGTTAATAACTTCCATCAATGGTGCTCCGTGAATCCAGGCAAAAACGCAGTAATCCACAGCATCTACTTCCCCTCCGACAACTAATGGAGAATGCACATCAAAAAGCATTGTTAATGAACCCATAGAAACAGGTCTAAACTCAATACCGCCTATTTCTACAATATATTTTGTCCAATCGTCTTTCATAATTTTGATATTGTTCTTAAAATCTCGTGCTTAGGCATATTTGCCGGAATAAGAATCTCTTTATCATTCGGCAATCTGTGTTGAATGAGCGGCACTTGTTTTCGCGCTTCATCTATAAACATAGCGAGCAAATAGGCCGCCTTATATTCTTTTGTCTCATCAACGTTAATAAGAAAATTCTTTGCTTCATCCGCAAACAATGCGTAATGTTCTCTGGTTCCATCCTCTCTAATGTAATTTGAACCTTTTAACGGAAATTGGTCATTTGAGAGGAGGACACCGCACTTAGCGATGTCCTCTATTTTAGTTAAATCTAGTTTTATCATCTCGGGTTAATATAGTGGTTTTTACTCAGCTGATGCAAGTAAGTCTTCAGTAATCGCCTCAGTGATATTGGGGCGGCAAGTATAACTGATGGTAAAACGAGCAAGTTCACTGTTCGTAGTACTCTCTTCAACAGAATCAATTACAGGAATGCCCTGAAGAGTTCTCATCGCCTTATTTGTCGGGATAGTGAATGTAGCACCGGGAACCAATGCCTCACGAGCCGCTTTTGCTTCTTCATCGTTAAGCATAATCATTTCAATAGTACCGGTTGCTGATTTGTTGTATTTCATAACAAAAACAGTATCACCATTTTCGTCTTGAGCAGTAGCTTCTTCTGCTTCTAAGCTGTGATTATGCGATTGAATAACACCACCTAAACCACGAGATTTGGTAGTTCCGAAATAACCTTTAAGGTTGCCAACTGCATTTTTTAAGTCTGTAGTACTCATAATTTAATAATGATATTTAATAGAAATTGTTACACTATGCGTTTCTTCTGCTGTAACAGAATCGTGCTCTGCGCTGATGTTTGTAAATTCGGGAATATCAAGAAGTGTCATTATATCAGAATTATCGGGAAGATTTAGTGCTGTATCGTCTACGCGCTCATCTAACGGAATGAAAGAACAAAGGCCTTGCCAAAGAGCTTCTGAGTTTTCAGCCCATGTATTACCATTAATAAACGAAACAATAAAAGTCGCTTCAAACATATCAAAGCCGGCTTCTATTTGCTTTACCTCATCAATCTCTAATATCAATGTGCGTGACCCATCATCAATAGAATCTTCACCGAACGGAGCTACATCAAAGCCCACTGTTTCATAATAATCTCTCAATGTGTTATATAACTTCTTCATTCTCCTAGATATTTATCAAGATACAGATATGCAATAATCTCTTTTTCTGTCATTTTTGCCCAGTATTTTTCAGCATCAGATACTATTTTTTTTAATTTGGTATTAAATGTCGAACCATCTTTTTCTAAGTGGTGTTTAATTTCTGCCATATAACCTTGAGTACTCACAGAAGTGCGTGAAGAAGCACCTCTGGTCTTGTTCTGGGACTTTTTCTTAGCTGCTGCCAGTCCCTTTATTTTAACCTTAGGATTAAACGCTACAGCGGCCTCCCAGAATAGCGATGAGATAGCGCCATATCGCTTTAATCTTCGCTTAATAGCGGAATTAATGGCAGATTGTTTAACAAGTATTTTTTCACCACCTGCACCAGTTGCAGCCAATAGTGATTGAGCCGTTTTTCTATTCTGTTTAGGCTGATTGCGAAAAGAATCAAGTAAAGCATTATCCACTTTAGTAGCGCATTTTCTCTTTAAGAATACAAGAGATGGGTCTTTAGAAATCAGCTTAACGAATGCCTTTGAGCTGCCGGCCATTAGCAGAGCTGCACCTTTTCGCAGAAGTTCGGCCTTTTGCTTTGATTTTGTTCTTTCTGCTAAACGTTGCACTCTTCGACCATACTCTTCTGCTGATATGTACAATAGCTTTATATTTCCCTCGATAGCTTTTTCTGCGGCTTGTTTATTCTTATAACCTGTTCTTTTGCATATATTACCGAGACATTTTGCCATATTGTTTGATACAACATGACCGCCTTTTCTTTTATCTCCTTTCCTGATGCCTTTTAATACAGCTTCAGAAAGTTCCAATTTTTTAGCAAGTTGTTTTAATGTATCGGCTTTCATATAATCATCTTAATTCACAGTAGATTCTTACAACAGGACCATTAGGACGCTTCTGAACACCTTGCACTGTATAACGTTGTCCATCGATAAGCAAAATCTCACCGGTAATAGGAGCATCTTCCCTCATAGCTGTTAATTGAATTGACTCAGAAAGAGTCTGGTCACCTATTGAAAACATAGCATCCAAATCACCTGCGGTAACAAGCGCTTTGAATGTCTTTTTACTCTTTTCAGCTATGATATCAATGCCTTCTTCCTCGAGTTTGGTTCTGAAAGTTGAGCTGATAATGTCTTTCAAATTCATACACATATTTATAAAAAAAGCGTACCCCGAAGGATACGCTGAATATATGGCTAAAAATTGTTAAATTAAGCAGTCTGGAGAACAGCAGCGGCGTTATCCTTACCAAGCTCCATACCACAGAGGTAGAAGAGACCGGCATTCATTGTACCGTTGTTGGCGTTAGCCCACTCACAGTAAAGAACGTTAACACCGAGCTCAGGAAGCTGATAAGCGTACTTGGTGATGTAAGCAGGGTTGCTCATGAGAGACTGCGGAATGCGAGTAGCAACGGCAATAGCGGACTCATTAGCAGCAAAACCAACAACGCCTTCAGTGAATGAAGTGTACTCAGAAACCTTGCTGAAGCCGTAGTGAGCACCATTTACGTCAAAGCCTTCGCGGTCCAACGGAATTACAGCAGAATAGTGACCACCTTCGAGGTATACAACGGGCTCCTTAGTTCCGGGTTGACGAACGGCAGGGCGTACGCTGCGAGTAAGTTTAGAAGTGGTGAAATCCTCGGCCTCACCAACAACAATCTTCTTCACTTTACCAGTGGCAACACCGGCAACAAGTTTCTCTTCGAGAGTCTTCTGAATATCCTCAACAACGTCATTTGCTAAAGACTGAGCAAAGTCGGAAAGAGCGGCACCGGTCTCAGCCTCACCAATGGTAAGCGGGCAAGATACATACTTCAAAGTAAGCTCAAGGTCACGATAAGAAGTGGACTTTGTACCAATAGAAAAGTCGTCTGTACCATCAGCATTAGCGGCCTTAACACCACCGGTCTTACCGATAAGCGGAACGCGAACGATCGAACCGGCTGCACCGAAAGCAGTGGAATAGTCGTTGCTGAAATCGCTGAAATTGATTTTGTGGGCACCGAAAGCGTTTACAATGGCATCACCAATAACGCGAGCCTTGAAAGCCTCTGCCTCCGTCGCAATAGTAGAATCGTTAATAATCATATGCTTTATTTATTGATTTATTTAATCGTAAGTTATTTACCAATTTTTACACTGTGCATCATATCAAGATAATCGCTGCGATTTTTTCGCTGCCATTCTCTTCGCTGTGAATCAGACATAGCATTATAGGCCTCAATAGTCATTTTCTGTGTGTTCTCTCGACTGATTGGAAGTGGAGCAATGCCCATATCCTGAACAACTTTCGCAAGTTTCTTAGGCGTAATTTTAACCTCCTCTTGTAAGTTTTTCACCGTATCATTGAGAGAAGTACATTCTGTGACAAGTTTATCACGTTCGGCCTCAACAGCTTTCAACATTTCGCGCAATTTTTCTATTTCAGATGTTGTGTCTTCTTTTTCCACCTCAATTTCAATTTCCTTTTTAGCTTTCTTAGTTGTGCGTTTAGGTTTAGGTTGTTCCGCTTGTTCTAAAGGAAGTTCCATTTGTGTGGTCAATTGCTCTTCGTTCACCGCTTCAACAGCAGAGATGTTCACTTCCACATTTTCTGTGGTATTCAAATCTTCATTTGTCATATTACTATTATTTAACAAAAAAAATCACACATTCAGATTATATGTGTCTGAATGTGTGAAAGACCCGAGATTTTGATGAACAATGAACGAGAGTTCAACGTTATTTATCTGAATTTGGATGAGAAGATTGCGGAGATACCGGCACAACAACGTGATTGCATGATGGCTTTTCTTCGTAAAGCTTGTGCTCAATATCGGCTAAACGCTGAGAAATCTGATTCAAAAGCTGAACCGTCTGAGTTTGGTGTCTGATTTGTTCTGTTAAAACTACTTTTTGTTCATCCACGAATCCTTTAAGGTCGGTGTACATATAGAAACAAGCTCCAATGGCTAAAAGAGCAAATGTAACTATAGGAGTTTTTACCAAACCGTCATATAACTCTTTTACGACTCTGTGCATAGATATGATTATTTAGTGCTAAAGAGCGCGGGAATTATCGCAGATGGCTCAATATCGTGTTCTTCGCAAAGTTTCTTAACAGCAGTTATTGTTTCTATTCGTTTTTCCATTTCAGCAGTAAAATCAAGACCTCTTTCTGCAAAATAATCCTCAATCGGTTTAGCTCCGTTTTGCAGCAACATAAGGTCTGTTTTTTCATCTTTACCATAGTCTACAGTAACAGCCTTAGGGCATTGCCAAGAGACTGCAAACATATTATTCTGAATTTCTTCAGGAACATCGATTAAACCACTCACAACGGCGCAGCTGATATAGTATTGATAGATTTTAGTCATAACCTCACAAATGATGTCCTGACGCTCCGAAATGACACGTGCAGCCTTAGCAATAACCATTCTCACAGATACGCCTGTCAAATTGGACGGATCTGCAAATCCATAAGGCATCATACCACAAGATGAAAGCTTTAATAACTGTTCAGCAAATCCAAGATATGTATTTCCTGGCGTATTATTGGAGAGCTGCTTGATAGTCATTCCTGACGGTAATGAGACAGTCGTTCCACCAATGGTATTAGATACTCTGTGAGCTGATTCAAAAAGCATTTGCTCCTCTTCTTTTCTCATTTCATCGGCATCAGAAGTGTTGTTTAAGAAGTCCTCTGCGCTGATAGAATTATCATCAGAATGCTGCTCTAAGGCATTCACAAACTTAGCTTCCTGACGTGCTTTCTGGATAGTTAAATCAAGTAATTCGGTGCGTTGATTCGTCAATGGCAATAACTGTGCAAAGGTAGATATGCCACGTATTGAGGATGCTCTTTCTGCATTGAATAAATGAATCACAGAATCGGCAGGAATTATCTTGAATCCACCATTTAATAATTCAACGCAATAAGCTTCAGGTCTGCCATGTTCATCGAACTTTATACCGCTTTCAAAGCCGTCCTGGTCTTCAGGATTTTTGACCTGTTGAGCTTCTACTAATTGCAACATTGGCTCACCTGTTTTAGGGTCAAATGTCTTAATAATAAAAATCTCACCATCTACATCGTAAGCTCTTGATATGAAATTGAGCACTTGTCTGCCGGTAAAACGACCTGTTATTTCAGGGTGTTTCCACCAATGTGAGAAGAGTTTTGCTGCTTGTTTATTAAACTCGTGATTTTTAGTCATTGGCTGCACATTGATTCCTCCACCAACAGAATATAAAGCTAAATTATTAACGAGTTCTTTTAGGGTTCCGTCATTGCGGTAATAATAACGAGATTGCCCCAATATATTAGAACGCGTTAAATTAGAAAGCTCTTTAGAAGCTACTTGTGGGCGGGGAACATGTGGCATTTGATTAGTTTCCACCCTGTCCTCAACCTCATAACCTGTTGTGCCTTTACCGAATAATCCTTGAAAAAAGTTGTATAATCCCATAATTTTATAGTACGAATTTGCGAATTCTATCCTTTTTGCCAACAGCAGCGGTTTCCCCCTTAACAATCGATATAGCTGCACTCAATACATCTATTGCCACACCTAAATCAAATGCGTATGTTATTTGAGACGATAAACCAACATCTCCCCAACTTGTAACACGGCCTTCATTGCCGGCAATCAATGCTTTTTTACGCATTTGCTGCAATTCCTCTAAGGGAAATGTCTCAGCTAAAGCCTTAGCATAGATAATTCGTTCTGATTTTGTCATGAATATATTTAGCTTATATACTCCTCCATCTGCTGATTATCACGTGTCAGCAATAAGTTAGTGCATAACGCATAAATCATCGTTTCACAGTCTAAATAGTGGTTCTCAGGTTTAGCTTTACGCGGTCGCCACACATAATATCTGCCCTCTAATACTCGTTTCTCTGCATTCATGTGCTCGTTATACTCAATCGGAGTGCCTTCAGGTATGTTGTATTGAGCTCTATTGCGCTGTGTTCTCTGTCGGTTAAAAAATATCCAATCTTTTGCTGCATTGGCTGAAAATGACAATAATAGTGCTTTTTTAAGGTGCGTTTTTCTCAATCCGTTGGACATTAATTCACTTGTTTGTACTTGCACAAACTGAGGAGCTGCAACTGCGTGAGATTCATACAATTTTCTACCGACTACATTTTGCGCTTCTCGTTTGAATGCACGTTGATTGTGACCCTTCATTGCAAAACAGCTATTTTCTACACTCCATGCGTAAACTTCACGCGTTCTATAACCGGCATCGATACCCATATTAGAATTAGGCACTTTGTACTCTGCTCTCTTAGCTAACAGCTCATCCCACGTATAAACATGACCACATTCAATCAGCATACTTTCAGCTGTTGGATTTGATGAAAATGCGCGAATAGCATAGTAGAATGAATCAAGCTGAACGTCCACACTCATGAATAATAACGGTAATGCACCGTTAAGCATTTCTCGCTTCCAGTTTTCGTCATCACGTTCTATAAGGTTGCCATCTTTGGTAATATAAGCCAGTTTGTCCCAGATCGCGCCAAAACGCTGCCCTTCTATTTCCTTTGTACTTGTATCTAAAATCTCGTTGCGGTCACTCCAAGGCATCGCCAAACGCTTCTGATGAAAGATTTTGAGACGACTGAAATCACCATCTTTCGCACGGCTCTTAGCTTCGATGTATTCGGTGACCAATGAAAAGGCATCTAAGAATGCAAATGCAGTAGTATGAAAGCCGATTTTTCCTAGTGGTGCAGCGTCATTCATTGCAATCCACGTTGACCTTTGATTAAAATCCGCTAAAGTCTTTTTTGTTGCTTCAAACTCTTCTGAACAGTGAGGACACACATAAACTAATGACTGTTTCACCGCTTCATAATCCACAGAACCATCTTCTTTCATAGCCTCAGTGTCCCACTTTATCATATCCAAATTATAAGCATTGTGATTACCGCAGTGAGGACATTTCCAAACATACTCTTGCTGATTAGTCATTGCAAAATAGTTGTCGAATTCTCCATCGACTTCACCAGATTGGCTTACTAAAATAGCGCGACCGCCTTCACCTTCAAATCGAGTAATACGTTTGATAGCCTCCTCAACGTGACCTTGCGGATATAGCCAACACTCGTCTGCTAGTAGTACTTTAACGGAACGGCGCTGAAGATTTTTAATATTGGATGCACCACGATTCCAAAGAATTGAACCATTGTTGAAGATTTTTGTCTCCTTCATATTAGCACCTGCTGATGTCGATAAAAGTCCATCAAAGCATCTATTTTGTTTGAGCATCGGCACTAAAGAAGTGTCACAAAAATCCTGTGAGTTTGCCGGTGTGTCAGCTAAGAACAACACAGGGCAAGGGTCTGTTTGAATATAATACAATGCAATAAGCTTCAAAATTAGTGATTTACCAATCTGAACGGGAAAATTAAGTACAGAAAGAGAAGTATCACTGTAACATGATTGCCTTAATGGCTCTATCAAAAACGGTGTACGATGTAAGTTGAGTTTACCTGAGTACGGAGAATCAGGTATGCACTCAATATATCGCTCAGACCAATCAACAATATCAAGGTATTCAATCGGCTGTAACATACTTAACAGCTTCTTTTTGTATATACTGAAGCCGTTTCTCGCAGTTTTATTGTTCATCGGATATATTTATGTCCAAATCGTCTGTCTCAGTCCAATCATCAGCAATAAATTCGGAAAGGCCACTCAAAATGTCATTTACGGCCACAGAAAGGCTTGCACGAATCTCGTCTTCATTCATATTGGCAATTTCTGTAGGAATGCGTATAATCAAATCCTGTAGGCTTCTACGCAGCTTAGAAAGCTCTTTTGAACGTGTTTCTAATACTTGGTTTACATCAACCAAATTACCCTCTTTTTGGAGAATCTGAAGCTCTAATAATCGGCACTTATGCTTTGCGGTTTCAAGCTTGATTTGCTTTTCAATTAAATCCTCTGTGCACATCTCTAACTCTGCTTCATTTTCTTCGCGCTCACGTTCCTGCTCTTTTTCCTTCTCCGCTAAAAACTTGCGTATATTTTCAACATTGTATCCGTCATCTGTTTTCTTTAATTCGGATACATGTCGATAGCGATATATCTTCTGATATTCAACCCCTAATTCATTAGCAACATCACTCAACGATTTGACATGTTTTGACTTTCTGCTCATCGTCAGTATTTATAATAAAAAAGCCCCAGTTACGGGGCTGATATGGCAATTATTCAAGTAAATCTTATTTACCTTGCTCAATGAAGATACATGGCTTATCCGTAACGGTGTGATATATCTCATGTGCAGAATATATCTGCTCAGAAGTAACGCACGAGCAACTTGTTAAAAATCCACAAGCACATAATGCACCAATGATTGCACCTGCAACCAATTTTGCCCATGACTCTTTTATGCCCCAACCAGTTAAAAATGATTTGAGCCACTTATAATTCTTTTCTTTATTCTTCTCCATGCTAGTCCCTATATTAAAAACTCCTTAGCATCCTCTACAGAGGCAAACTCCATATAACCTCGCTCCTCGGCATTAGTCACATACGCGCCCCAGTCGAGCATTCTTTCGGTCGTGCCGTCAGACAGCTTCACCTCGTCAACTTTTGCATAAATCGGCGGCTTTCTCAGC
>SUXG01000008.1 GCA_015061085.1 Bacteroidales bacterium | reverse complement strand
AGCGGAAGAACTTTGATTTCAGTGCTTTACTTTGGCAAGATTTATATATCTTTGCATTCGTAGTTAGTTGGCTTATTTACGACCATCATGTAGCCTTATATGTAGGATTTAGCGATTTTCGTAAAAACTAACACTGAAAATCAATCAGTTAAAAATTAAAAGTCATACCCTGCGGAGTGAGTTTTCTTATCCCTTCAATTATTTATTTTTCTGATTTCTATTAGAAAAATAGCTAACAACTATGATTCCTGTCGCTATTGCACATCCTGTAATTACTCCATCAGCCCATTTATTAGGCACTTCGATCAGACAATCGAAAACGATAGCAATTACAATGCAAATGATAATCGTTGATATAACAAATTTCTTACTCATAGGATATACATCATAAAATACAGCATCAAAGTTAACTAAAAAAGTTTACTCGCACAAAATTTTCGAATTATTTTTTATTAACGCTTTAGAAGAGCGTGGTATGCCTTTAGCCGTTTTAGAATCAAATGAGAAGGAAAAGCGCAAATACCTGCAAGGTCTTTTTACTAATGTGTATATTAAAGATATTGTAGAACGTTACCACCTTAAAGATGACAATATACTGAGCACATTGGTAGATGCTCTCTCATCTGCCGTTGGTTCATTGACAAATCCTAATAAACTTGCCAATACTGCCAGCTCACTTATGGAGCAAAAACCATCATATAACACAATAAAGAATTATTTGGATTATGTAGAGGATTCGTATCTATTCCAAAGTGCCAAACGATGGAATGTAAAAGGTCGTAAATATTTTGACACAATCCAAAAATACTATGCAATGGATTTGGAATTAAGAAATGCTCGACTAAACTTCCGTCAGCAAGAGCGTTCGCATTTGATGGGAAATTTAATCTATAATGAACCTATTCGTAGAGGATATTCCATTCTTGTTGAAAGATATATTGACAGAAATTACAAATATACAATAAAGAACCGCTACTAATTATCTCTCATTCGCAAAAGTGCTACATGTAGCGTAATTTAGAAATAGAACAGCAAAGAGGCCATCTTCGGATAGGCTTTTGATATATAATATTTGATTATATTATCAGAATAATTCAGAATGGCTACCAAGGCGAACAAGTTTGATGATGTTTTCTTCTTCGTCGAGCCAAATCAGTAACAAGTCATTTTCGACATGGCATTCCATAAATCCATTATAATTGCCTGTCAATTTGTGTGGATTATAATTTTCTGGTACCACGCCTGTTTCTTGTAGAGAAGTAAGAACAACTTTAAGATACTCTATCTTTTTCGAATTGTTTTGAATGCGTTTAAGGTCTTTCTTAAACTGCCCGGTCATTTTCAGTGTAAACATACTCCTACAATGACGCAACTACCGATTCAAGATTGTTTACATCTAAAGTTTCCAAGTCGCGATTTTCACGAGCTTCTTTCATTGCAGCCAAAGTTAATTTGTTTGGATTACTATTTACAGCGTCCATCAAAACACTTTCGACATAGTTGTTCAAACTGCGATTTTCTCTCTCAGCAGCCTCTCTTAACTTATTTAGTAAACTTGTGCTTAGTCTAAAAGCAGTTTGTTTTCTTTCGATTACGATAGCCATAGTTATATAATCTATTATATTTGTAGTGCAAATATATAACATTTGTATCACATAAACAAATTTTCAAACAAAAAAGTTCCAACAAACAGCAAAAAAGGCCTCCAAAGAGACTCCAAAGAGACCTTTTTTAGTGTTGCTTGTGATAGATTTATCTATGAAAACATAACCATTATCGAAATGGTAATTGCACATAAACAAATCGCGAGCGAAAGCATCGTAGTCGAAGTAATATGAAAGATTACCCAACATTTTGTCAAGGTCATAACATTCGTCAACGATATGTCGAGCGAACTGTCGCGCATATGAATGCAGTAAGTCAAGTTCGCTTAACTTATGCTTGCAACCCAACTTGTATATCGCTAACGTACAGCAACATTCTCTATGCGTAAAAGACATTTTTATTTGTGTAACGTATCGTATATTGCAATGTTATCACTACCTTTGCAATATAATAACTATCTAAATAATAACATCATAAAAAAATGGGTTGTATTTTTATTAGGATTGGTCGCAGGCTGTATTTTGACAATCCTTTCGTTAGTAGTAATAAGCAAAGCTATGACTACAACAGACACAGTTACTGAAGAAACAGCAAATCATGTTCCTGGATTGAACTTATTCGATGAACCTGGTGATGAATTTTCAGCACCATCATTTGAAGTAATGCAAGTATTAGCAAGTAATGTTGCATTAGCTCATTCAGGAGAAACAGAATACGGCAGAACAACATATTATGGTACTCTTGTTTTGCTAATAGGTGATGAAAATACTCATTTCTATGATGACCAAATTGTAGAAGTAAAATCAGGTCAAGTCGCTAGACATATTGGTACATACCAATATCAAACCAAAATGGAAATGCAGAAAACGGTTCCTGTTATAAGTATATTTGATAAACAATAATGAAAAGCATCGGGTTTTAACCGATGCTTTTTTGTTTATAGGATTTCAGAACCAATAGCCTTTATTTCTTTTTTTGTTTTCTAGCTTAGGTGGCGAAAATAGTTTTGCCGAGTCGGAGTTGTTTCCGCCGGAACTTTTTAGGAGCAATTATTGACCTACGCCCTTAATAATTAAGTTGCATTCACTGTGAAAAGTGCAATAAATTTCGGCTTATTCGGTTGAAAAAATGTATCAAAGCACCACTTATTCACTAGGAAAAGTGTATTGAATTTAGGATTATTCGGTCAAAAAAGTGTATCAATATATTGTTTTTTCGGTCAAAAAAGTGTATTTTGCACCACACAGAAAGCTCGTTGGGATGGTAATAATAATCACCAAGGTCGGCAAACTATATTAAATATACTACATAAAAAAAGCAATGCAGAGAAATAATCTTGCATTGCCTTTTGCTTATATTCTAATTATGATTAAATGGTCATTTCGCCACAAAGGGAAGTCGTCATGAGTCTTTTCACTTCTTCGGTTGGTAGTCCCTGACCTAATAGATGCATAAGTTTAGTTATAGCGGCTTCGCTTGTAAGGTCATAGCCCGAAATACATCCCGCATCAGACAATTCTTTTCCGGTCATGTATCTCATCGGCATTACACAACCGTTTGTGCATTGAGTAATATTTACAACGATAATGCCACGATTGATTGTGTCACGAATTGTATCCAAGAACCACGATTCGTTAGGTGCATTGCCGGCGCCAAACGATTTGAGGACAACACCTTTTATACCCGGCGCATTTAATATATAGCTCACAAGATCCTTTCTTATACCGGGGAAGATGTTTAGGAACAAAACGTTTGTATCCATATCGTACTTAACGTTTAGGCTTCCTTTCTTTTCGGTTCGCAATAGATATTGTTTCTTGAAATTAATATCAAGACCGATACGAGCTAATTCCGGATAATTATTTGATTTGAAAGCGTTAAAATTGTCTGCGCTATACTTTGTGCTTCGATTACCTCTCCAAAGATAGTTCTCAAAAAGTATGGCAACCTCTCTCACCATCGGTCTGCCGTTTTCATCTTCTGCCGCGGCAATTTGAAGCGCTGTAATCAGATTTTCTTCGCCATCAGTACGCACCTCGCCTATTGGGAGTTGAGAACCTGTGACAATCACCGGTTTGTCAAGATTTTCCAACATAAAGCTCAATGCCGATGCCGTATATGCCATAGTGTCTGTACCATGCAATACGACAAAGCCATCGATATTGTCATAATTTTTCTCTATAACTGCTGCTATTTCAGCCCAATGCGACGGATTCATCGCAGACGAATCGATTGGCTTGGAAAATTGGAAGTTGCTTATCTCATAATCAAGCATTCTAATTTTAGGCACATTGTCTATCAAATGGTCAAAATCGAATGGCTCTAAAGCATGCGACTCCGGATTTTCAATCATACCGATTGTTCCGCCTGTATATATGATAAGAATTTTCTTCCGAGCTTTCATGTGGTCCAAAAGTTTAAATTTCGAATAATGTCACAAAGATAGCAAATTGCCATATCTTAACCAAATATTAATCAGCAAATTTGTTCACACTTACCAAAAACATTATTTCAAAAAGCATTATGCAAGTTTACACAAATGCCTTTATTTTTCTGTTTTGCTTGATTTATTCTATTTTGATTATCCCAACACAACAAAATGTCATACTTATCTCCATTAAGACAACATCTATCTTTTTTTTAAATTAATGAGTAATCCGACTCTTTAATCTCCAATTCAAAATAATCTGCTGATATTTTATGAACTACAAATTAAAGAAAGACTCAGCATTTGCAGTTGTCACAGTCGCAACAACTTCTTCTGAAACGCCAAGCACCTCTGCTACTTTCTTTGCAATTATCGGAATATAGCTGCTCTCATTGCGTTTACCTCGATATGGCACCGGAGCCAGATAAGGCGAGTCTGTTTCTAACAGGATTCTGTCAAGCCCTATACTCGGCAACGCATCACGCAAATCTTGTGCATTCTTAAATGTGACTACGCCATTTATTCCGAAATAGAAGTCGCCCGACTTTTTAATTCTCTCAACATCAACAACATTGCCTCCAAAACTATGAAAAACTATTTGAGGCACGTTTCCTTTATAATTGTCAATTACTTCCAACACCTCATCAAGGCCATCTCTGCAATGCAAAATAACAGGCAAAGACAGAGCTTCAGCCCATCCAAATTGAACATTCAGCGCACTAATTTGCTCTTCTCTAAATGTCTTATCCCAATACAAGTCTATACCGATTTCACCGACAGCGACACATTTATGCTTCTCAAAAAGAGGGCATATTTGCTCTAATGCTTCTTGCCAATTTTCCTTGACTTCAGTCGGATGCAAGCCAAATGCAACAAATGTATTGTTCGCAAATTTTGCATGCAAATCCATCATCGGGTCAATCGTTGATAAATCCACATTCGGAAAAATCATACGTTCCACTCCGGCTGCAATCGCGGAGCGCACAACCGAATCTGACTCGTTAGAAAAATCCTCTGATAGATACAAATGTGTATGAGTATCAATATATTTCATCGTGTTCTACCAACAAGATTTTCTACGAGATTCTTAAACATTGTCTTGCCTTCTTCACACATTGATGTCGATTGAATCATATCATTCGCCTCTTTGCTGAATTCGACTATTGCTTTTCTGCATATTTCAGGAATTCCAAGACTATTATATATCTCTCTAACGGCATCAATTTTTGCAACCGATGGCGACATCTGCATAGTCTGAGATAGTTTGTTATCGCCTTCTGCATCTGCTTGCAATGCCGACAGCATCAAAAATGTCTTTTTATTATTGAGAATATCTCCTCCGATAGGTTTTCCGAATGTCGCTTCATCACCATAGACATCGAGGTAATCATCCTGAATTTGAAAAGCCAAACCCAAAGCAACACCAAACCGATACATTGACTCTGCATCTTGCTTTGAACATCCCGCCACAATCGCACCAATTTTTGCCGCACAACCCAAAAGAGCCGACGTCTTGCCTGTAATCATGGTCATATATTCATCAAGACTCACATCATCTCTGCTTTCAAAATCCATATCCATCTGCTGCCCCTCAAATACATCAATCGACATCTGATTGAATGTATCAAGCACATCTCTCAAAATAGAATCATCCACATTCATAACCAATTTAGTAGCAAGAGTCAACATCGTATCACCTGATAAAATCGCTGTATTTGCATCCCATTTACGATGCACAGTCGGACGCCCACGACGCATATCGGAATTATCCATCACGTCATCATGAAGCAATGTAAAATTATGATACATCTCTAAAGCAACTCCTGCTTTAACGGATTCTTCATACGACTTACCAAATGCTTCGCAAGCCATTAATGCCAACACCGGTCGAAGACGTTTGCCTCCTTCCGACATACCATAAACTATTGGAGAATAAAGTCCTCCCAATCTTTCAATCGGAAGATTAAGCGATTTTATTGCCTCTTCTATTATCTGTGAGTATTCTACTATTGTTTTCATAATCATTGATTTAAAGTGGTTGTATCAGAAACGCTCAAAGACTCCTCTTCTATAACATCTGACTCAGAAGATGTAATTTCAACAGCCTTTTTAACTTTTATCTTAGGTGCAGTACCATATTTTTCAATTATATCTTTAGGAAGATCACTAAATTCCGGCATCGACAATGCCACACTAAGACCATTTAGTACTCTCAAGAATGTCTCTGAGTCTTCTCCCAACGAAGCCTTTAATTCATTAATATTCCGATCAATATGCTCTAACGTCAATTTTTCATCTCTAATTTGCACAGCATATTCCAAGCCCAATTTATACCCTAATCCGTCAGGATCTGTCAATGCCGCCAACGACAAAATTTTCATTTTCTCAGCCAATGGCAATGTCGATGTAAAATTATCAAACTCTTCACTAAATTTAATCAAATCCTGCTCCTTGTAATTTTCATAGGCATAGAGGACCGCACTCTGTAAAGTATCTATTGACACACCCTTATTAAAACCCAGACAAGTATTACAAATAAATCGCGCCACAGAATCCGGCGTATAATTTTTCATTGCGATAGCCACCTTTTCAGCATCATTGCGAGCGCCTTTAAAAAGTTCTGCATCATTAGCTTTCTTTGCATTTCCACCACATGCAACCATAAAAGCTGATATGACAAATAAAGAAATAACGTGCTTAGTTTTCATGCCGTTAAAATTATAAAGTTTGTTTTACACAATTAAAGATTTAAAGACATGGCAAAATTAGTAAAAAATAATTATAAATACATTGTTATTTCAAATAAAAGCATTATCTTCGCAACGCTTTTTCATATCGACAAAGGAGTGGTGCTCGAGTGGCTGAAGAGGCACGCCTGGAAAGCGTGTAGTCGTCACAAGCGGCTCGGGGGTTCGAATCCCCCTCACTCCGCAATAAATCCTGAAAATCAGGGTGTTATAAAAAATACGCACGGAATTACGCACACTTATAGCGTTTTCCGTGCTTATTTTTTAATATCGCTTACGACGTATAACCGTGTATGTTGTCGCTTCTTGCTCGATTTCCTGCCTTGTCTTTACTTTTTCCGATAATAGCCACTCCTCGAGTTCCTGTTTCTTGAAATAGAGTTTGCGGTTTTTCTTGTAGTGGGGGATTTCCCGTCTACTCGTCAAGTTATACAGGTGGCTTTCGCTGTACCCCGTAAAAATAGCCGCCTCCGTCAGGTCAAGAATTGTTTTTGAACCAATAACGGCTAATTGTTCGATATGGTCAAGCCTGTGGGTTATCGCTTCTATTGCTTCAAAAAGCTGTTCATTCGTTGCAATCTTCATTTATCTTTTCAATTAGCACGGTTGTAAAATCGCCCCATATATCTATATCATCAGAATATACGGCTATCAACTCTAATAATTCTGAAAATTCGGTTATAGCCTCTATTGTTTTACGCTTTATTTGTTCGTCGTCCTTTGAATGTTTGGAAAACAATCAACTACACGACACAACCCCGAAATTTTCCCACGTACTGAGAATTTAGACAGCGTTTCGAGAAAATTCTGCAACCTGTCAGCCCTACACATCAATAAATCCCGTTTCGAGATATTACCGAAATAGTAATCTTTTTGCGTTTTGACGAATAATTCAGATAATGAATTTACCACTTTGTTTTTGTTACTCATTTGATTTATTTTTTTAGCATTAGGCACGAAAAAAACGGTGCACCTTTCCCGCTGCTAAAAGTCTTAAATCAAAGGCTCGTATTTGCCATTATAGCAAATACACGGGGGTATGCACCGTAAAATATTATACGTCACACAAGCGTATTTGATAAACAAAAACGCCACCTTACAGGCGGCTTTTAACGTTCCGCCTTTGATTATTAAAACTTTTAGCGTTACAAAGGTTGTAATAATTTTCCATATCACCAAACAATTTTCTTTGATTTTTCGCCTTGTGATTACCTAATAATCACTTACTTACAGTTAGAACCCCCGATTACAGTCCCGTTACCCTTGTGCAGCTCGATTTCTGTTAGGAGGTCATATTACAGTGTGCCAACGGTTCGGAGTGGTCATTACAGTTAGGAGGTCGATTTTCTGTGTGTCAGGCGTTGAGGTAGCCCGTTTGGGTTGTTCATAATCTCCTGCAATTCTTCATTTGTCATACTCTTGCTGCTTTTGATGTTGCAAAATTACGGATATAGATAGAAAAATAAGCCCCAAAGTTCAATATTTGGAGCTTATAACAGTAATTTCCTTTTTCATACTATCTTTTTAAGTGTGTCGGTCATCTTCCCCACTTTGATTTCTGCCCGTATGAGAAACATAATCGGTTTTTTTCCCTATACCTGTAACCATACCTCCCCGATGCCTGTTCTGTTGTTTCTTTTCCCTTACGCTTGTTTCGCCGTTAATTTCTTTGTTGATGCTCTGCGGTTCTTTTGCTTCTTGTATACCTGCCTCCCTCTCCACCATTATGGCATAATTTGCCCCGTTTTCGGGCATTTGAAAAACGCCGTTCCATATCGGGAACATATTCCACCATAGCGGCATTAAAGTAATACCATTTCCGAAAAAATCATTCAACAGCCTGATTATTTCGCAATGCGTTTTATATTTCGCTATTTCATCAGGGTTTGTTAAATATACGTGCGTGTCCTCCTCCAATTCTTTTTCGCTATCTTCGCTAAACTCTACCACACCCGATAAATTTACGGTCATATATTTTATTAACGCCTTATCATTCGGGGTAAATATTCGCTGCAAATCTTGCAATCTTCGAGAAAAAGCGTTGTTAAATTCGGCTTCTTTTGCGGCTTCGTTACGGAACGACGGTAAACGTACATCGTTTGCCGCTTCTTTGATAAATTCGCTATAACGTTGTTTGATACATCTTGCATCATTATTTATAGCGTCTTGCAAATCATCAGCCGTAAACGTTCCTAAATTAAGTTCCTTGTAAAGTTCCGCTAATTGGTTGAGATATGGCAATAAAGCCGCTATATCGCTTTTTTTACGCTTGATTTCTTCGCTACGTTCCGCAATCATTATACGGGTTTCGCTGTTATTATTCACTGTTTCCATATTGATTTCATTAAAATGGTTGTACTCCTTTGGGTATATCGTAATCACGTTTATTTATTGCCTCTAATTGTTCATTAGAAAGTTCATTTTCTGCCTCTGTTATACCGCCTCTATCAGCTGCATAACTTGCCCACGTGAACGCCCGAGATACTTCTTCACATTGTTTTTTTGGTATACTTACCGCTGTTGAGTTTCCGCCTACATCTATTGAAACGTTCATAAATTCGCCGTCGGTTTCAATAATAAGGCTACCGCCTTTTACACTAAAATTTCGCTTAAAATTCGCCATTATAAAAAACTTATTCGTTATTACTTGCCCCGTTGGGGCTTACCTGTTCACTCTCTGCGTCTATTAACCCGCTTTCCTGCAATAGCTCATAAAATATGTTTACTCCTTTTATTTCTTTGAGAATATCGGGGCATTTCCACAAATCAAGATAGCCCGTTTGGAAAGCCTCTATCATTGCAATTTTCAGTTCTCTTGTTACCTTAATTTTCATCGGTTACCTCCTCGCTTGCCTTGATAATGTTACTTGCTAACTTGTCTAAATCTTCGTCGGATAGCTTGTTAAGGTTTACGTTAGCCTCAACAGCTTGCATTTTAGGCACAACATACGACATCAATTTTTCGATAATTCGCCAACGTTCTGCGGGTTCTAATAACTTTAAATCTTTTTCGAGCTGCGGGCGTTGTTTGTCTATAACCTTACTTATCCAATCCCTAACCTCGGTTGTTACCTTGTTTTTGCTGCCTTTTGGGCGTCCGTTAGGGTTGTTCGTCTTGCCTTTAACTGCCATAAGTTCTTGTATTTTTTTGTTATTTACAGACGTTCGGGGGCTTACCTGATGAGGCTTGTTTTGCCCCCCGAAACGGTCAAATGTTCATCTTTTCCGCTATTGCGTCAGCCGCCCCGCCGTCAAGTTCCTGAATAGCCCGCTTTTCATCCTCTATCAATTCGGATAGCTGTTTTACCCTACCGTGTACGGTCGCCCGTTCCTGCTGCGTTTCATAGTCGGTCGCCCCGTTGTTGTTCAATACTCGGAGCAATATTCTAGCTTCTGTCAGTTCGTCCGTCAGTGCGACAATGTTTTCTTCTCTCTTGGTGCGTTCCTCATTGTTACGCTTCAATTTATCAAACTTTGTTTCCATACCTTATAATCCTAAATTTTCGTTCAACTTGTAAATGTTTCGTTCCCCTGCCTCAACGGTTGCAAGCTCGCTTTTAGCTGCTTCAAGATGCTTTTTAAGCTCGGTTATACGTGTGCTACACCTGTTCCACATCGTTGCATTTTCGGAGGTAATAACCCCGTTTTTCGTGCGGTATTTCTCACGTTCTACCGTCGCCTGTTCAAGTAACGCTTCAACTCGTTCCACCTTGTTGGCTGCAAGTGCAACCTTGTTTTTGTGCGTCGTAACGTCTTTTGCGTACTTCGCTTTAATTTCTTCGTAAGTCTTTGCCATTTTTCGGTAATTTATTTGTTTATACTTTTACTGCTTGTTAGCCTCTTTTAACATCGTTTTTAGACGGTTTACGGTTGCGGTCAGGGCTTCAATCATTTGCCTGTTGCATACGCTTAAATGTTCCTCTAATTCTTGATATTTCGCTAATTCTTCGCTATAATATTCAATTAGATTTTTTAAGCGTTGAACCTTAACACTATTCATTCGTTCCATATTCATTTTTTATTTGCTGCCTGTTTTAATGCTTTACGTCGGGCGTTGTTTCGTGCATTATTTGCCCGCCTCAACTTTAATTCACGTTTTCGGATAGCTTCGTTATACGCCTTTTCGAGTTTTGCCTTTTTTGCCCGTATTTTTGCTTCCTCCTCGGCGTCAATAGCCACCCAATCAAGGGCGTTAAGTTCTTGCCTCAACTGTCGCCAATATTCGGCGGGTATCATTTCGAGAATTGCCATAGCTTATAATATTATCCATTGTTCAGTAGAAGCGTTCCAACAGTGTTTCTCGCTTGGACGAGGTGGGGCATTCATCGGTATTATTGCTTTACCTGTACCGTATGTACGCCGCCCATTATCCATAAATTCACCTACTCCAAACTCTACCCCTTGCGGCGGTTGCTTGGCTAAATCTTCGGCGTTCCATTGGTCAATCTTTGCCCTCCAATCATAAACACCCCTCCAATTTTTCGCCTGATAATAGGTATAAAATCGCCCTGCGTCCACTATGTAACTTTTCGCCTGAATATACTCCTTAACTTCAACAAGTGTAGGAGGCGTTATAATCTCATCTAATTTTATTTTATCTTCTTTACTCTTATATACTCTTTTAGGTTGAACGTCCGTTGAACGTTCGTTGAACACTTGTTGAACGTCCGTTGATTTTTCTGCTCTTTTTCTTCCGCTTGCTCGTCCTGCTGCTCTTGCCTGTTCCTTTTTTTGTTCATATAAAGACATACGGCGTTTAAGGCTTTCGGAAAAGAAAAAGTTATCGTTTTCGATAACGAATAAACCGTAATTATAAACAACTTTACTAAACGTTTCAGGTTCTACCCCATATCGTCGGGCTATTACGGGCAAAAGTTTAACAGGGTATTTATATTCTGGCTGTTCTCGCAAAATTTCAATTAAAACCCAATAAATCCCGTATCCCTCTAATCCTAAATCCCCGATAAGTTCAACGTTCTTTATATCGTCCCTTGCGTTGCTATCGTGGGGAAAATAAAACGCATCTTTATTAGTACTCCTCATAATCACTTTTGAATAAAATAACGTTTGTAACGGGCTTTTTTAGAGCTTACGCACCAACAATCTAACACCTTAACCCCAACGGCTCGAAGATTAGCTATTACCCTTCGGGGGTCTGCTATCCTTAACTCCCTCATCAGGTCGATAGTGCTATACTGTCCACCTGAACACAGTAGGCTATAAACCCTTTTTTGTTGCGGGGATAATAATTTAACCTTATCTTTGCCCCTGAACTCTGAAAATTTCGCCTCTCGTACGTCTTTTCGTACGGGGGCTTCTTTTTTTGTATTCATCGCTTTCCCTCCTTATGTTTTGCGAATAACTCCATAGCCTTTTCGACGTCGGTAACTATTACCCGCCCGTTTTGGCTTACCGCTTCACGAATTATCGTTTCTTTGAACTTACAGGCTGTAACGTGTGAAACGTTGAAAAGCGTTCTTATTCCCGCAATACCGTAAACGTATCTACGCCCTGTTTCGACTTTTTCAGGTTGCTGCTTATTGTCGGCTTTTACTCCGAGAACCTCCCTTAATTGTCCGACAGTTAGCATTGCAATAGGTGTACTTTCTGTTATCGTCATATTATTAACATTGAATTATAAACAACTTCGTTTTATGGTGCAAATATACTGTAAAAAACCAAGCTAAATAATTGATATTCAATAGTTAAAGAATATGTATCTTTTTTTACATTCAATATTATTTCCGATTTCAGAAAATAGGTTTGTTATTGTCGAAATACTCCACTTTTCAAGCAAAAAAACTGCCTGATTTTATTGCAAAAAAAATATCGAGCTTCAACCACTGAAAGCCCGATACTCACATAAATCGTTAATTTTAAGATTATTTCGTATGCTTAATGCGTACTTTTTGATATTTTAATAACTGTTTTTTTAAGTCCACAAGGTCGTATTTTTGTTCATAAGCCTGTAAAACTTCGTGTTTTACTCGTTTTCTCTTGATTTCTATTCTACACCCTTTCCAACTCTCCAACGTTTTAGGTGTGATATAAATCGCCTTGCATAGGTCGGTTTTATTGTCGAAATATCGCCCATTCAATAAGGCGGCTTCAACATTCGCTATAACCTCATCAATGTTATTTATTCTCGCAATCCAATAGCAACGGCGGGCGGCTTGTTCGATTTTCGGGAGTAAGTCGGTTAATGAAATATACTCCCTTATAGAGCATTGCTTTATAAGTTCATCAAGCACCTTTTTTTCGATAATACTCTTTACTTTGCCCATAGGTTCACTTTTTATTAAATAACTTCATAGCGTCCGCCTTTGCTGCATCAGCAACATCTATATATGGTTTCATTGCCTTGTAATCGCTGTGCCCCGTCCATTTCATAACAACTTGTGGAGGTATGCCCATCATCAAAGCGTTACAAATAAAAGTACGTCGTCCTGTATGCGTTCCCAATAATGCGTATTTAGGTAATATATCATCTATTCGTTGATTACCCTTATAATACGTTATTGTAACAGGCTTGTCTATCCCGCATAACTCGCCTAACTCTTTGAGATATTCGTTCATACGTTGGTTTGAAATAACAGGTAACGCTGCCCCGAAAGGTAACGCCTCATCTTCATACTTTTTTAATATCGCCTTTGAATAGTCGTTAAGCTCGATTTTAAGGCTGTCCGCCGTCTTTATTGTCGTAATTGAAAGGTAGCCGCTAAACACGTCAGAACGCTTTAAGTTTGCAGCGTCTGAATATCTCAACGACGTAAAACAGCAAAAACAAAACACGTCCCTAACACGGTCTAAATACTTTTTCTTTTCAGGTATTGGGAAATTATAAACAGTCATAAGCTCGTCCCAATCAAGAAACACCACTTTTTTTTCAGCGTTCTTTAATTTGGGGCTAAATGTTTCAAATGCCTTTTCGGTGTTATATCCTTTATGCGTTGCCCACCTCAAAAACCACTTCAAAAAACCTACTTGTTTTCCAATAGTGCTGTTACGCATACCAAATACTCGTGTGTCCTTATCTTCGTATTTTTTACCTGCAACCTGTACGGTTCTTAAATAATTCACATAGTCGGTTAGTCCCTCATTCGTTAAGTCGGCAAACGACACATTGGGATTAAAATTTTTCAGGTGGCTTTTTACTGCTGCGAATTTTTCAAAGGTTGCTTTCGTCCAATCGTTAGACGTTCCCATTTCCGCCGTAAACTCGTCGAGATAATCAAACAGCGTTTTTTCAAGGGTCTTTTCAGCAATGTTCCCTATTCGGGCGTCCTTGCCAAAATTTCGTGCATAAACCGTGCGTATATCCTCGCTTTCATTATTTAATAACGCCTTACTTTCATATTCTGTAAAAAAGCTGTCAATTCGCCGTAAATGCGTATTTATAACGGTGTACGTTATCCCCTTACCGTTGCTGCACCCTCTTTTTACTTCCTGCTTGATATTATCCCACTTGTTAGGGGATATACTGTACCCCGTTGAGGTTACAAGCCTTTGCCCCTGTATCGCTATTGATACCCTTATAGGATTATCGCCTTTTTTATCGGCTCTTTTTTCTAAATAAAAATTCACTGCCATAACGAAATATCTCAATTTACGCACAAAAATACGCACACTTTTTGATTTATCAAAATAAACGCAAATAAACTTCAATATACTTATATATTGTTGTACAGTGATTTAACAGCTATAATGCGAATTTATTTTTATAGTTATTTATTTAGCGGTTAGAGCCCCTCACTCCGCAAGATATCTGCGGAAGTAGCTCAGTCGATAGAGCATCAGCCTTCCAAGCTGAGGGTCGCGGGTTTGAGCCCCGTCTTCCGCTCTAAACGAGACGTTATGACAAAATTTGTCGTGACGTCTTTTCTGTTTAAAAGGTCCATGATAGGCAGGGTTGATAAAAAGTCTAAGCCATTGTGTACTGTATATTCCTAAACAGCATTAATTTTCTACTATGATTTGATGTATTTACAATTACTGATAAATGATACAAAATTAAAGAAGCCACTAAATTGATTTACAATTTTAGTGGCTTCTTCTTACCCCATTGTCGGGGTACCAGGATTCGAACCTGGGACCCCCTGCTCCCAAAGCAGGTGCGCTAACCGGACTGCGCTACACCCCGAAGGTTAATGCATTATTTTGAAGTTTTTGTGACCCTCGATAGGGTTCGTTTCTCAAATGCGATGCAAAGTTACGACCTTTTTCTGAACTGTGCAAATTTTTGAGCAAAAAAAATTAAAAAAGGCGATATTTTTTTAATTCTTAGCCTTTTTCTTCCCTTTTCAGAAGTGGATGAAACAAATAAAAGCACTCCAAATCATAAATTTCACCGTTAAAAATTTTTACCGCTTCATGAAGTGTACCTTCATAAATAAATCCTGATTTTTCAAGCACACGGCGTGATGCCGGGTTATGAGGATAACAATCTGCCGTTATAATTTCAAAACCAAGTTTTCTGAAAGCATAATTTACAACTGCGACAACAGCTTCAGACATATACCCATTTCCCCAATGTTCTTCAGCCATCCAGTAACCCAAACTTTTTACATTCGGATTTGTACGCTTTTCATCCTCTGAAAAACCAATCGATCCTATAAATTCATCGTTAGTACGCAATACTATTGCCCAACGATTTTCTTTCGCCATAAAATAATTGCGCAAAATCCACTCCGACTCTTCAAGCGATCCATGTGGTTTCCATCCACCTGTTAATCCGATTCTCTCATTACTGCACACTCGATGCAAATCATACAAATCGCTCAATTTATATGGGCGAATCATCAATCGGTCTGTCTTTATTGTAGTAAATTTATTAAATATCGACATCTTAAATCATTATCTGTAAACAATCTTCAAATTTAAGAATTTTTTCTTTTATCTATATTAATATATAAGCACAAAAATATACAGAATAGTCTAAATTTAAGTTGAAACGGCAATATCGCTTGCAGTTTTTTATGATTTTTTGTAACTTTACACCGAATATTATATTCTTACAATCAGATATGGCAGGAGAAAACGACGAAATTTTTGATTCAAAAGACTCAGTGTCTGCTCAGAGTCACAACATACCGGGTGCTGACAAAAAAACTCTATTGTCAGGAATGTTTCAGAATTGGTTTTTGGACTATGCAAGTTATGTAATTCTTGAACGTGCAGTACCTCATATAGAGGATGGTCTAAAGCCTGTGCAACGACGCATCCTTCACTCTATGCAAACTCTTGATGATGGACGATATAACAAGGTGGCAAATGTGGTTGGCAACACGATGCAATACCACCCTCATGGTGACGCTTCCATCGGCGACGCATTGGTACAACTTGGACAAAAGGAATTATTGATTGACACACAGGGTAACTGGGGTAATATCCTAACCGGTGACTCAGCGGCAGCTCCTCGTTATATCGAAGCCCGATTGTCGGAATTTGCACTAGAGACTGTGTTCAGTCCTAAAATCACCGAGTGGACACCATCCTACGACGGTCGAAAGAAAGAGCCGGTGACTTTGCCAGTAAAGTTTCCATTGCTTTTAGCACAAGGTGTCGAAGGTATTGCTGTCGGCTTATCTTCAAAAATATTACCTCACAATTTCAACGAAATTCTTGATGCGGCTATCGCTTATTTACATGAAGAGCCGTTCAAACTATATCCGGATTTTCAAACCGGTGGATTTATTGACGTTAGTCGTTACAACGATGGCGAACGAGGTGGTGCCGTAAAAGTCAGAGCAAAAATCGAAAAAATCGACAATAAGACGCTCGCTATTACAGAGTTGCCTTTTGGCAAAACGACAACAACTCTTATTGCATCGATTATCAGTGCACAAGAAAAAGGCAAAATCAAAATACGCAAGGTTGATGATAACACAGCAGCATCAGCCAAAATCATCGTTCATCTCATCCCGGGCACATCGTCAGACAAAGCCATAGATGCTCTTTACGCATTTACAGATTGTGAGGTCAGCATATCTCCAAACTGCTGTGTCATTTGGGACAAGAAACCACATTTCCTTTCTGTAAGCAACCTTTTGCGTTTCTCTGTCGATCACACCCAAGAGATGCTACGCCAAGAGCTTGTCATCCAGCTACAAGAAGCACAAGAGGCTCAACTCTTTGCTTCATTGGAAAAAATATTTATCGAAAATCGTATCTATAAGGATAAGGAGTTGGAGCAAGCCAAAGATATGGACATCGCTGTTGCTCATATTGACAAACGCATAGAGCCATGGAAGCCGGAGTTTTATCGTGCCATAACACGCGACGACATAATGAAACTTTGGGAAATACGCATGGGCAGAATTCTCAAATTTAATGCCGACAAGCAGAATGACAGAATTGAAGCACTCAACGGCGAAATAGCCCAATTGCGCCACGACATCGAACACATCGTTGAATTTACCATCAAATGGTATCGTCATCTCAAAGACAAATACGGCGAAGCATACCCTCGCCGCACAATAATCCGAGGTTTTGACTCTATTGAGGCAGCCAAGGTTGCCGAAGCCAACAAGCGCCTCTACATCGACCGCGAAGGAGGATTTATCGGCACTTCACTCAAAGACAACGAATTTATCTGCAATTGCTCCGATATTGACGACTTGATAATCTTCTACAAGGACGGCAAATACAAGATGGTCAAAGTGCAAGAAAAACTATATATAGGCAAAAATGTACTATATATTAATATATTCAAACGCGGTGATGCTCGCACCATCTACAATGTTGTCTATCTTAACGGCAAGGGTGGAGCATACTACAAGAAACGTTTTGCTGTCACCGGACTTACACGCGACAAAGAGTATGACCTCACCAAAGGCCTGCCTGGGTCGAAAATATTATGGTTTTCAGCCAATCCTAACGGAGAAGCTGAAGTGTTACGCATCACTCTCAAGCCGAAATTACGTCTTAAAGTATTGCAATTTGACGTTAACTTTGCAGATCTTGACATCAAAGGCAAGGATGCGCTTGGCAATTTAGTCACTAAAAACGAGATTCATCGCATAACACTAAAAGAAAAGGGTTCAAGCACATTGGGTGGTCGCAAAGTATGGTTTGATCGTGATGTATTACGTCTCAACTACGATGGACGCGGTGATTACCTCGGTGAATTTCATGCCAACGACCAAGTTCTCATTGTTCACGATAACGGCGAATACTACACATCATCATTCGCAGAGACCAACCATTATGACGACGGCATACGCATCATTCGCAAATTTGATGCAAACACCATTTGGACTGTAGCTCTAAATGATGCCTCATTAGGATTCCCTTATCTGAAACGTTTCAAATTTGAAGCATCAGCCAAACGCCAACGATTTATCGGCGAAGACATAAAATCGACCATAATATTAATGAGCGATGTCGCATTCCCTCGTTTTGAAGTTACATTCGGAGGGGCTGATGCAGTCAGAGGCTCAATCATAATCGATGCCGATGAATTCATCGGAGTCAAAAGTTTCAAGGCTAAAGGTAAGCGAATCTCCACCTTTGAAATAGATTCTATCGTCGAGCTTGAGCCAATACGCTTCCCTAATGAAGAAGAAAACGTAGCAGCCATGGCTGAAATAGACGGAGAAATCAACGAAGAAGACAATGACAAAATCAGCCAAACAGACGTCAGAGACGAGTTGACCGGACAACAACAATTATTTGCCGACACCACAGAATCTAATGATGAGTAAAGCAAAAATAGCGTTCTTATTGCTGATTGTTTCATTCGCAACCTTTCATGCGAATGCCTCTCAGCATGATATTGCCGGAGATTCAGCAGTCATTGAGCGCCCTGTCACCTCATCTTATTCTTTGGGATGGGGCTCTACAACGATTGTTGACACATATCTGTCACCGCTAAAATACAACGGACAGTCGCTATCGCTGTCAGGCTCATGGCTCAAAGCGATGCGACAAAATCCTCAACGCTTAATAATGAGTTTTGACGCATCAATTCATGCCTCTCAAGCCCTAAGCCCGGCAAAAAACTCACGACTTTACGAAATGGGCATCGGCTTTTCTTGGAGCATGTTGCATCGCTGGAGACCTATCGACGGGTTGCAACTTGCTGCCGGAGGAAGCACAATGCTTGATGTCGGTGCAATATATCTCGCTCGCAACTCCAACAACCCCGTTTCGGCACAAGCATCGGTTGACATCGCCCTTGCCGGCATGGCTTCCTATACATTCAAAATCGGCAAGCTCCCTATAAAAGTTTCCGACCGACTATCGCTTCCGATTGTCGGCGCATTCTTTTCGCCCGACTATGGCGAGACATACTACGAAATCTACCTTGGAAACCACTCCGGGCTTGCTCATTGCGGGTGGTGGGGAAACCATTTCAGAATTGACAACCTCTTATCTGCCGACATATCATTAGGCAGCGTCGCTCTGCGTTTAGGCTACCGAATGAACATCAAATTGAGTTTTGTCAACAATATAAACACTCGCATCAATTCTCACGCGCTTGTCGTCGGACTGACATCCGACTGGCTAAACGTTACAACTCCTAAAGAAAAAACAATTTCAATACCCGCAATTTACTAAGCTGATATGAACACTTTTGTCCGACTGCTATACATCTCATTAGCGAGTTTTATCCTATCGTCATGCCACCACATCGACGAATGGGAAGACTCTGCACACGGCAACTTTAATGCGCTCTGGACTATTCTCGACGAGCATTATTGTTTCTTCGACGAAAAAGAAATCGATTGGGATGAGATCGGCGAAAAATATCGTGCTCGCATCGTACCGGGAATTACCGACCAAGAATTGTTTTCTCTATGCGCCGAAATGATTGACGAGCTGCAAGACGGACACACCAACCTCATCTCCCCGTTTGACATCTCTTACTACGACAATTGGTGGACAGACTAC
Organism: Bacteroidales bacterium; assembly: GCA_015061085.1. Taxonomy (GTDB): domain Bacteria; phylum Bacteroidota; class Bacteroidia; order Bacteroidales; family Muribaculaceae; genus Lepagella. The sequence continues at coordinate 64,845 of SUXG01000008.1, read as the reverse complement.
CCTCAAGACTTCGACATCAGAGTGCTTCAAGAGCATTACCTCGGCTTCGACTACAAAGTTTCGTCAGGGATATACTATAAGATAATGCCAAACAATATCGGCTACATCTACTATCCATCGTTTTCATCGACTGTCGGCAATGGCAATCTCGACTGGATACTCTCCTATCTTGCTGCTTGCGATGCGCTGATTATCGACATTCGCGACAATGGAGGCGGACAACTCACCAATATCGAAACTTTTGTCAGACGATTTATCCATGAGCCAACGCTTGCCGGCTACATCCGCCACAAGACCGGACCGGGACATAACGATTTCTCCGACCCATATCCCTACTACTACAAACCGGCAGAATTAGGACGCATGACATGGCACAAACCGATAGCACTACTCATAAATCGCTCTTGCTTCAGCGCTGCCAACAACTTTGCGTCAGTAATGAAGTCATTGCCAAACGTAACACTCATTGGTTCACGCACAGGTGGTGGTGGTGGCATGCCATTCTCAGCAGAACTACCCAACGGCTGGAGCATTCGCTTCTCTGCCTGTCCGATTACAGACTGCAACGACCGCCAAATCGAAGCCGGCATCGATCCTTCTGCAGGATGCGAAGTCCACTCCCTCCCTGAAGACTTTGCCCTCGGTCGTGACCCAATCCTCGACTTCGCCCTTCAACGCCTCTCCCACTAACCCTCATTCCTCTCACTCATTCCTCACAAAACAAGATACGAGAAGCGCTCCACAACATCTGCGCTTTTCATCTTAGGCAAACAACTCCGGGGTGCGTCAGCAGTCCAAAACCTAATAGTCAATCTTAACCAACTATTTTGACCATTAGAGAAAGTTACACTATTATTACTGTCCGATAAAACTTTCAAGCCCTATTAGACTTTTTATTTTATCGGACAGTAATATTACACTATATTTCACCAACTATTTTGACCAATTGACTCAGTCCAACCTCAACGACAAAACCATAATCTATATTCCAACCAAAGGCAACCGCCCTATCCTCGAAGCAACTCGCCTTGTTAATATTTTTTGCCTCCCGAGGTATTATTGACAAGGCTCGTTGTTCGCAATCCGCACGGCGTGAATTTCATCCACGCTTCGTGCGACATTTTGCTACTCGCCTTGCCGATAATTTTTGCTTGCCGGTATTATTGACAAGGCTCGTTGTTCGCAATCCACACGGCGTGAATTTCACCACGCTTCGTGCGACATTTTGCTACTCGCCTTGCCGATAATTTTTGCCTACTAAGGCAAAAATTATTCCCATTCGATTGTTGCCGGTGGCTTTGAAGATATGTCGTAAACTACGCGATTGACGCCACGCACTTTGTTGATAATCTCATTGCTCACCTTAGCTAGGAATTCGTGAGGGAGGTGACTATAGGTCGCAGTCATACCGTCGATAGAATTTACAGCACGAAGAGCAACCACACTTTCGTATGTACGTTCGTCACCCATTACGCCTACGCTACGAATTGGCGTAAGGATCGCACCTGCTTGCCATACTTTGTCGTAGAGGTCGTTGTCGATAAGACCTTGAATAAAGTAGTGGTCAGCTTCTTGGAGGATACGTACTTTCTCTTCAGTGATATCGCCGAGGATACGCACTGCCAAACCCGGACCCGGGAATGGATGGCGACCGATGAGCGACTGAGAAATACCAAGTTCACGACCGACGCGACGCACTTCATCTTTGAAAAGGAGGCGAAGTGGTTCGACAAGCTTGAGGTTCATCTTTTCAGGAAGACCGCCCACGTTGTGGTGGCTCTTGATGACCATACCTGTGATAGAAAGCGACTCAATCACGTCAGGATAGATTGTGCCTTGAGCAAGCCACTTCACATCTTTGAGCTTCTGAGCTTCTTGGTCGAAGATATCGATGAAACCCTTACCGATGATTTTACGTTTCTTTTCAGGGTCGGTAACGCCTGCGAGTTCACGATAGAAGTGTTCTTTTGCGTCAACACCGATTACGTTGAGGCCCATGTTTCCATAGTTGGCAAGCACTGTTTCAAACTCCTTGTAGCGCAAGAGGCCATTGTCAACGAAGATACAAGTGAGGTTGCTACCGATAGCCTTATTCAAGAGTACAGCAGCGACAGTAGAGTCAACACCGCCAGAAAGTGCAAGCACCACCTTATCATCGCCAAGTTGTTGGCGAAGAGCAGCGACAGTAGTATCAATATAAGATGCCGGAGTCCAACTTTGTTTACTACCACAAACTCCGACGACAAAGTTTTTCAACAATTGAGCGCCATCTTCACTGTGGACGACTTCAGGGTGGAACTGTACGCCCCAAGTCTGTTCGCCCTCAATACGATAAGCTGCATTCTTAACGTCGGCAGTCGAGCCTACATTTTTGAAGCAAGAAGGTGTTTCCACGATAGAGTCGCCATGACTCATCCACACGATAGAATCTTTGCGCACGCCTTGCATCAAAGCATCTGCTTCATCATGCCAAACGAGCTGAGCCTTACCATACTCACGAGTATTCGATGACGCCACACGACCGCCATTGATATGTGCCAAATATTGTGCACCATAGCATACGCCTAACAACGGATATTTACCACGAATATCAGTCAAATCAATCTGCAATGCTTGTGGGTCATTCACAGAGTAAGGACTACCCGACAAGATTACGCCGATGATGCCCTCATCATTGTGCGGAAATTTGTTGTAAGGATAGATTTCGCAATACGTATTCATTTCACGAATACGACGTGCTATCAGTTGAGTGTACTGAGAGCCGAAATCCAGAATAATGATTTTTTCTAACATAATTTTTTAATATTCTATTTATTTCAATTTTTCTATATTACCGGGATCGCCGACAATCCACAAAATATCATCCTGCCGGAAGACAATATCAGGCGTCGGCTGAAGCATTTCATCTCCACGCTGAATTTTGACCACCATTGAGTAATAGTCTTGTCTAATTCTTGCATCGACAAGTTTTTTACCTATGATTGACGATTCTGCAGTCAATCGAATATTACACAACTCGACTTTTGTGTTATAGACAGGAAGTTCTTCAGCCGCTTTTTCGTAGGATTCGATATCATCATTGAGTTTTTTTATCTGCTCGTCCGTGCCTATTACACCTATTACATCACCAGGAAAAATTCTTACATCCTTATTTGGAAGTGCTATTAGCGTAAAGCCTCTATGAATACTTGAAATGCTGACACCATAATCTCGGCGAAGACCGGTATCTACAATTTTATCGCCCACAAACGGACAATTCAATCCCATTTCAATATACGCTAAGTGCAAGTCATCAACAAGATTATTGTTTTTACCTGAGCGAGTGTTTTCTCGGATATTGAGATTGTCGATAAATTTTTTCTCCATCGTCTTATAGCGTCCCTTTATGCTTTTCGATACGATTATGATCAATAGTAGGAAGCATCCTACGCCAACCAACCACGCTGTCGTCATAGTATAGGCAAGCGACACAAAATAGACGATAAAGAACAATGCGATGAGGTATCTGACAACTTTAAGCACAACTAACGGTACTTCAGCAAAACTTGCCGACGAATGAAGTTTCATTCTTTCATCAGGCTTAACCGAGCTGAATGATAGTGCACCAATAAAAGGAGCCATAGCCAACAATGTCACTACCGTTGCGATAAAATGGCCCCAATTTTCAAACATTCCCTCCAATAACGGATATAGCCACAAACGCGATATTGCAATCTCAGCAATCAACAATACCGAGTACAGCAATATTCGCCATGTGTAGCGTCCCAAAACTGCCTTCCATAATTGACGAGCTTCGCTTGTATCGACCTCTTGTGTCGAATATCTTTCCAACAAAAAGTTAAGACCCTTTGGAAGACGTTTCTCAACAAAGCGATAGGCAGGATCAGCAAGTTTTATAAAATACGGAGTTGTAAATATTGTTATGACCGACACTGCCACAATAATCGGATAAATAGTCGGATCGAGCACACCGAGACTCATACCCAACGATGCTATGATAAACGAGAACTCCCCTATTTGCGTCAACGAGAAACCACTTTCCATTGCCACACGAAGAGTCTGACCTGTCACCAACATACCTATCGTTCCAAATGTTATCATGCCTACTATTACGACTACTGCCAGCAATAGAATCTGTCCCCAATACTCTACAATGATGTTAGGATCAACCATCATTCCGACAGAAATAAAGAATACTGCACCAAACAAGTCCTTGACCGGCTGAACAACTTTTTCTATGCGTTCAGCTATCATTGTGCCGGCGAGGATAGATCCGGTAACAAACGCCCCGAGTTCGAGAGAAAAACCACAGAACACCGAGAAAAATGCCATACCAAAACACAATCCCATGCTGACTACTAATAACGTTTCGTTATTCAGTGCCCATTTTGTACGATCGAAGAATGTCGGAAGGATATATACCCCTACGACAAACCATATAATAAGGAAGAACATCAGTTTTGCAACAGAATATAGCAACTCACTGCCTTCGACATTTCCCATTGCAAGCGACGAAAGAAGCACAAGCATTAAGACAGCAAAAAGGTCCTCAATAATGAGCACAGCAAGCACTAAAGAAGCAAATTTCTTTTGTTTCAATCCTAAATCCGTAAATGCCTTTAGAATAATTGTTGTCGAAGACATCGATAGCATACCACCCAAAAATATGGAGTTTATGCTATCCAATCCCAACAAATGTCCTACTCCAAAACCTGCAAACGTCATCCCCGTAATGATTATCAGCGCTGTCATTATTGCCGATGTTCCGGAGTTTAATAATTTCTTAAAACTAAATTCCAACCCAAGAGTGAACATCAGCACTACGATGCCAAGTTCTGCCCAAAAGTCGATATTTTCAGGTGTAGAGATTGAAGGCAGATATTCAAACTTAGGACTTGCCAAAAAACCGGCAAGAATATAACCGAGCACAACCGGTTGTTTCAATTTCTTGAACAAAATTGTCACCACAGCGCCTAAAAGCAGAATCAACGCCAAATCAGCAATCAAGCCTTCTGTATGTCCTGACGCCTGTGTTTCTTCTTTTTCTAACACTACTTGTGTTGTCGCTGTTTCAGTCGCAACTGTTTCTTGTGCATACATCTCAAAGCCGGCTATTGTCGGCAATGTCAATACTGCGCCCTTTAATATATTGTTTTTATCTACCATTTTCTTTAAATATCGACCTGACTTGCTAATCTTATTGATTTTGTTGGAGCTACACTACGCAACTTTTCAAAGAGAGTTTGCAAATTGACATCTTTTCGATACATCACCACAAAATTAAATTCTGTGACATTCTCATCATAATTGCTTTGCATATAAAATGTTGAGATATGCACTTCATTTGCAGTCAACACTCTTTTGTATTCATCAACATCAACACCAACTTTGTTAATTTTCACGCTTATCACTTTTGTCTCTTGCCCGATGCGACGTCGATGTTCCCACACTTCAAGACTGACAAGCGTCACAAGGATAAGCAACGTACCTACAATAGCGACAAGATACATTCCTACCCCTACCGACATACCAATCGTCGCCACCATCCATATTCCGGCTGCTGTCGTAAGTCCTCTTACCGACCCACGCATATGAATCATTGCTCCACCACCCAGAAAGCCGACTCCTGTCACCACTTGTGCTGCAATACGTCCAGGGTCGCCATTCTTCAATCCCAAGTATTCCTGAGGAACATAAATAGAAAGCAACATTGCCATACATGCGCCCATAGAGATCAGTGCAAACGTACGAACGCCTGCAACCTGCCCCTTACGTTTACGTTCCATGCCGACAGCGATACCTAATATCATGCTTAGTATCAACTTGAATATCGAATTTTCCAAGTTGACTTCTGCGGCATTAATGGCATTTAAGAAGTCTGCAAATAACACGTCGATTGCTTCCATAGTGCAAATATAGTTAATTTATTTCACTATTCATATATCAAGTACTATTTTATTACAACAAATGCCACGATTAAAAAGGTTTTACTATAAAAAATATTGCCCGACAATCGCTTGCCGGACAATATTCACTTTTGAACGTTTCTAATTCTGTGTCTGTTTCATATTCGCATAAACTAAAATAAAAGGTTAGTAAACAAATCTATACCATACAAAGAAAAACTATTGAAGTATCCGTATTTCCTACATCACGACAGCGACATCGTCGTAAGCGAAATAAGCAGGGCAGTTAAGACCATAGCTGCCACTTTGGTCTTCACTCGCTTCAAAGTTGAAGACTACCTTGGTCACCTTACCCAACGAAGAAAGGTCGAATTTCTCCCAAGTAGTAATCAACTGACCATCTTTGCAGAGATAAATCTCAGCCTGTCCTGTAGATTCTTCGCCATTAAAGCCGTAAGCAATCACCTTCAGATAGGTAGATTCGGTTGCAGGCGTATTAAATCCGTCGCCGTATGTCAAAGAGTTAAGCACATAATTGATGTTGGTCACATACATGTGGTCAACGACGCGAGCCACGCCGTCTGCAAATTCAAATCCTTGAAGTTGAGCATCATATATTCCTGAATTGAAGAAATCTTTGTAGCCATTATGTACGGCGAAATTGCTTGAACCGTTGTGACCACCTATCGGGTTGCTGAACTGCAATTCATACCATCCATTGTGACCATCTGGGAGTGTTTCATAATTTTCTATAACATAGTTTGATATGGCATGACCACCACCCCAATACGGAGTCACAAACGAGTGGAACAATTCGGTGTTGCCTTCATCATACCAATAGTATGTCCCGCCACTAAAGTCGTAGGTCAACGGACCATTATACTGCTCGCTATCAATAAGATCGCTCCATTTACTTATTGTAACGCCGGCATAGTCAAGCGAGTAAGGAGTGAAGCGTGCATCGGCATCTTCGAATGTAAGGATTCTCATTGGTGACACTGCTACGCACTCAAGAGTGAACGCACGACAATCGCCACGCTTGTTGGCTGCAATGATATTGATTTCACCCACGATATTTTCGTCATTAATTTCGCTTGGAGCAGTGACATAAAGCACATCACCCTTGACAAGTGCGTCCCAATCCTCTGTCACTGATGCCACAAAGACAGTGCTGACCTTTGTCAAAGTCATTGCAAATTCTTTGGTTGTGCCTTGAGCCACTTCCACATCGGTTGTGTCAATCATGATACCGAAATTGTCAACGCGATAGACTGAGAATGTTTCGCCACTCGCGAGATAGAAGATCACCTCGTCTTCGCCGACAACTACATTTGTAAAGAAAGAGTCACCGCTGATACCTATCGCTCTGACATAGTGACCGTTAGCATCGACGATGCGTTCAGGACCGTTGCCTGTGTCGATTGTCCAATAGCCTTCAGCATCTACGCCGATCACAGGAGTGACACCGTCTTGACCATCTTGACCGGCAGGACCTGTAGGACCCATTGGACCGGTTTCGCCTTGATCACCCTTGTCACCCTTATCGCCCTTATCGCCTTTTTCACCGTCTTGGCCGGCAGGACCTGTAGGACCCATTGGACCGGTTTCGCCTTGATCACCCTTGTCGCCCTTATCGCCTTTCTCACCATCTTTGCCGGTAACACGAAGTTTATTGCCGTTGCTGTCAAGAAGCCATTCGGTCACACCATTGACTGTGATTATCCAGTAGTAGATACCATCGACATCTTCCTTTACACCGATCACCGGGGCATTCTCGCCGTCGATGCCATTGACGCCATGGTGAAGTTCTATCACCTTGCCATCACTGAATGTCAAGCGATAACCTTGTGGAGTTTCTTCGACTGCAGTAATCACCGCACCCTTGTTGAGTGCCGAAACCACGGTCTTGATGTCGGTAATCTCCGTATTGAGACCTTGGAGGATCTCTTCGATTGTTTCCACTCGACCTGTGAGATCATCGATTCTATTCCACAAGTCATCGTCATCATAACAGCCTGTGAAGACTGTCGCAAGCGCTAAAAGCGCACAATAAAAAAACTTTTTCATTTCTTGTAATTTATTAAATGGTTAACAAAATGATTATCAATCACTTGCCTACAAGAATTTGAAAAAGTTGACTCTGCGATGCGAGTGTAGTCGCCGACTACACTGCCGACTGTGCGTTCTATACTCCCTCAGTCAAACGACTACACTATAGTCATCGACAGGATGCACCGATGGCCTCATCGTCACCTAAAAAATTGCCAAATGCTCAAGTCCTCGTAAGCATATCCTTAAGGCAAGCAAAGGCAGGTCTTCTGGCTTATTCCATCTCTTGAGTAGAGATAACGCTTGATGCCTTCCCGAAATCTATTGATTCAGTGACATTTATCAAGCATCGCCCTGATGGGCACGGAAATTACAGCAGCGGGTCTGCCGGGGGTTCTCACCCCGTTCCCTTTTAATCGACGTTAAGCCGAGCCTTCTGCTATCCCAATATGTAGTTTTTATCGATTGACACTCTCTTGTGCCGACCGCGCAGTCTGTCTATGCAGATGACTGCTTATTTCGCAAACTTAATCGCTTTGCGACCGGCTCTGATGATATAGACACCCTTCGGAAGCGATGCGACATCGATGAGGTTATCGCCCGAAGCAAGCACTGTCTGCTTCACTATGCCACCACCGACCGAATAAATCTGAGCTTCCATAGCTTCTCCACCATTTCGTAAGGCAACGCCGTAAGCATTTGATGCCATAAGCGTCAATACATCATCGTCGGCATCAACGGCATCGACACCGACCACCTCTGCATCTGGGTGAAGGTCCTCAGCACCGCAAATTTCAGTCGAAGTCTCTCCTATCCAACCACAATACTGATTGACAGCCGTATATACCTTCACAAAGTCAATGTGAGTCAGGTGTTTAGAATTGCCTTGCGCATCGACAGCCCAATCGATTTTGAAGCCCTCGTCGATGTCATTGGCTAAATTATCGGCATAGCCCCAATCCAAACGCGTAAGCACATAGTAAGAACCGTTGCCACTTTGATCAAATGCGTTATCAGTCAATTTTGTGCCGATGAACTCCATTGTCTCGCCCTCATACCATTCTGGCCAATACGATTGGTTATGAAAACTGTTTTTCATCACATAGCCCTCTTCGCCCTCCGAAGATGTCCAACGGATGTAGGTCGTATCGGTTATCATTCCATCAGCCGTCGGAGTCTTGTCGGCATCAGGTTTATAATAAGTGATACTATAGTTCTTGATAGTCGTTTCCTTGCCATAGTCGCTACCGGCGAGTTCGTACCACTCGTCATCAGCCAAGCCGTTGCCATTGGCATCGACAGAGACCATCACGATACCCGGCTCGCAACTACCGCCTGCAGAACTTCCGGCCGCCATGAATGCGTTGGCATATATCTTGAAGTCGTAAGCACCCTCTACGTTTGCTACCGGGTGGTCGAAGCCAAACACCACATAGCCACCGAATGCGCCAAGACTGATCATGCCGGGATTCTTATCGCCACAGATTTGCTCCTCAACCTTAGCGAGTATTGCCTCATGGCTATCGCCGTCCATATACTCCGGCAATTCGTTGACAAACTGTCCCGGTGCAGGCAAAAAGTCATAGACCTTGCTGATATAAGGCGAATTCTGAGCCGTAGCACAGAGAGAAACGCCTGCAAGAAATAGTGTAAAAATTCTTTTCATATATAATAAGAGTTAAAATTTATTGTTTCTCATCACCGACAAAGACGAAGTGTGCCGGTATGTCGCCTGTGCGAACGCTCCATTTGCGTATTCCGTCACCACCGTAACAATGCAGATACCCGGGATTGACATAGTTTTTGGCGTCTGTCACATAGATGTCTTTGGTGATCGGATTGATCATCACGCCGTAAGGAATACGGATTTCGGCATCGGTGCCGTCCTTGATGAAATTGTCGCAGACCACCTCGCGACTGTTGATGTCTATTATACAATTGGTTATCTCATTGCTCATTGTCACATAGCTCCACTGTGCGCTGACGACATAGAGTGAGTCGCCGTCAAGACACATATTCGACACCGGCACATCGAGCTTGGCAGTGATGCGCTTCTTGCGAGTGTCGTAGCAATACAGCTTCGAGTTTTCATCGTAGTAGTCACCACGCGACGACACCCAGAGTTGTCCATGTCGGTCACAACGCAAGCGATGAAGATTAATGTCGATAGTGACCCGCTCTATCTCTGCAAATGTCGCAATATCGATAACCGACATCGTATTTTCGTAGCGTGGCACCATATATCCGCCCGAGTTGGCTACATATATCTTGCCATCGACAATTTCCAGCTCATCGGGTTGAAAACCGACAATGCAGCGATCGACCTCCTGCAGTGTGGCAGTGTCTATCTTAGCCACAAATCCCTTCTGCGTGTAGTCGGGGCGTATCTCCACCGGGCCGGCATAGGATGTGACATAGGCATAACCTTCATGGAAGCGAATGTAACGACAGTTGGGGATGTCTATCTGACCGATACGCTTTGTCGTAGCGACATCCATCACCTCTATCTTGTTGGAGCAGTTGATGACTGCATAAAGCTTCGAGCCATATATCTTCAAGTCATTGCCCACGTCGCCCATCTCTTTAGGCACCGAGGGATTGGCATTGCCATAGATATTGCGAGTATATACACCTGAGACATAGTCATAGTAGTCGAGTGTCGCCTTATTGCTACCCATATTGCCCTCATTGAGCAGGTAGAAACCTTTGATTGCTGTGTACTCAGGCGTGCTGACTTCAACCTCCTCAGGGATAAAAATCACATCTTCACCACGACATGAGCCGAGGAGTGCGACAGCAGCGATGAGCATCAGCGCGTATTTGATAGTCGATTTCATCATATATCAACCTTTAGAATTAGTTTATAGTTACGACCCGGCATCGGGTAGTTCATTATCACTTCGTATTGCTGATTGAGCAGATTATTGACCTCAAGCGTGGCCTTAAGCCCCACTTTGCCCACCTTGAAAGCATAGGAAGCCGAAAGGTCATGGGTGTACCACGGTTGCTCGTAATTGGCAGGAATGTTCGACGAGTTGTGATAACGCTCGCCGACATAGATGAAGCTGTAGTTCAGACCGATGCCTCGCCATGCAGCGTTGAGTATAGTCGAGCCGCTATGCCATGGTATGTAGGCAATCTGACCCTTATAAGTGCCGGCCTCATCAAGACAATCCGTCGGATCGGAGTAGTCTTGCGCCGTCTGATAGGTGTAGTTGAGTTGACCGTTAATGGCAATGTCGTAAGGCAGGAGCATTGAGAGCTGAGCCGTCACATCGACGCCCGTGATATGCACCTCGCCGATGTTCATCATCATCCAGCGATATTGGCCCGTACCCTTTGGCACAGCGATAATCTTATCGGTCACTTCGTTGTAGTAAGCATCGGCTGTCACGTTGAAACTCTTGAAGATTGTGCGATCGAAATTCCAACGGTGCTGAAGCCCTACGTTGTATTGCGTTGCATACTCCGGCTTCAGGTCGGCATTGCCGATGTCTGTGTAATAGAGGTCATTGAATGTCGGCATTCGGAAGATGCGCTTATAGAACGCACGCAGATTGAAGTCCCTGTTCTCTATCGGCTGATAGGAGACGAAGACAGCCGGTGTGAACTTTGAGAACTTGTTGGTGCGGTGGCCGAGATAGTCGCTACCACTGATTATCTTGGAGTGATCGAATACAAATTTGCCGAGGATACTTGCCTGAGCCTTGAGTCGCTGCCAGCGATAAGCTGTCGCAAGAGCGGCAAGCAAGGAGTGACGCGTCGGGCAAGCGAAGTTGGTCAGCGTAGCGTCGAGCGTGTTCCACTGATAATCGACAGAGAGGTTGACGTCCCAGTCGCGTAAGATTGTGTATTTATTCGCTGTCGAGATATACAGCTCATCTTGCCAAAACTGATTATCAAGATACATCAGCGTCGTGTCCGGGTTGAGATAACGCATATAGTCGCGTGCATACTTGGCGTTGACCATTAGTTCGTAACGCTCCGAGAGTCGCTGTTGATAGCTGCCTTGCGCAAAGAAGTTTCTATCCCACTGGCGCTGCGAATTCTTCCACACATTATTGACTATTGCGCCCGGAATACCCTTCTCGGAGTCATAGTAATAGGCCTTCACATTCCACTTACCGTCATTGACATAGCCAAAGACGCCGGCTTCAAGTCGGAGTGCCTCGATGTCGCCATTCTGACGCACTGCTGTGGTGTCCCATGCCAAAGTGCCGTCGGAGAACACCTTGCGATAGCGAAATTTGTAGCGTCCATGGGCATTTGTATATTCGGCATTGACCGACGCGCTGACACGCTCACTGAGTCGATACTCCAGACGCACCGACGGATTGAGCAGACCGAACGAGCCGGTACGGAATGTGAGGTTGAGGTTGTAGCGTTTGCCCGATGGGAAACGTGGATAGCGTGTGCGAAGATAGATCGTACCGGCAGAGCCGAAGTCCTTGGCTGACTGGAAGATTTCACTCTTCTGACCATTGTACATCGAGATTTCCTCTATGTTATCGAGCGAAAATTTGCCGAGGTCGATCTGACCATTCTGAGCATTGCCGAGCTGAATACCATCGTAGAAGACGCCCATGTGGTTGGTGCCCATGCTGCGAATATCGACAGTTTTCACGCCGCCGACACCACCATAGTCCTTGATTTGTACCCCTGAGAAGTAGCGCACAGCGTCAGCGACACTATGCGAATTGAGCGACTCAAGTTGATCGCCCGATAGTCTTTGCGATGGAATCACCTCCGCGTATGGACGTTGAACACCGACGACCTCAAATTCATCAAGGTCAACCATCATCGTGTCCGGCGCAATCATTTCGACAGTCGCTCCCCACGATAGGAAAGGGATAGCAATTGCCAATAGCAGCAATGCTTTAGTCTTTAGAATGTCTGTCATCTGTTTTTGTTAGCTCTAATGCTCGAAAGCTTCAACAAAATATGTGTAATCGGCAGGTTTTCTGACTTATCCCGGCTTTAAGCGAATGTTCCTTCCCGTCGTAGGAGTTGTGACAGTGAAATCATTCAGCCTCTTGTGGGCTTACAGCAGCGGCTCTGTTCAGGATTCTCACCTGATTCCCTTGATACCGATTGCGTTGCAAAGTTAGACATTTTTTTTCATTCTCCAAACAATTAGCATAAAAAAGTGCTTTATAGTAGCAAGGGTTGAGAGTTTAGGGAAAGTAGAGCGCTTAGAGAATTTAAGGAGAATAGGGAGTTTAAGGAGCACCATTTTAACCATTAAACATTCATCCTTGCCTTGTCTCCCTTTTAGCCCTTTTAGGCATTTTGGGCTTTTGAGCCTTTTAGCCCCTTTCGTCCTTTTAGCCTTTTTTGTCTTTGACATCCTAATGGGAATCAAAAAAAGGTGCCCCGAATGGGACACCTTTCCGATATAATCGTGTGTGATTATTTCTGATTAGAGAACAACTTTTACAGCGTTCTTACCAACCTTAACGATGTAAAGACCGTTTTCGAGGTCATTAGCGTTTACGCGAACACCATTGAGATTATAGATTTCAGCACCTTCCGGAGCAACGATTGAGTTACCAACAACCTTAACGTTGATCTTTTCTGTTTCAGGCATTGTAATCTTTTCAATAGAAACCGGGCTATCAATTCTACCTTCGTAAAGAGCTTCTGTACCTACTGATGGTATCATTTCAAATTTAAGGTAGTCTGTTGGGTCATTGTGGAAGAAGATTTCTCCTTTATAAGAAAGATCCCAGAAATCGCCGAATCTATCAACCCATACAAAACGCATACCTTCATTAACATCACCAATTACATATTCAGCCATACCCACTTGTGGATTGCGATAGAAATTACCTTCTACATAGTGAGTACCATCTTGGTTACTGATATCAAGGTTGTAAGCACCTTGGATAAGTTCATATGCTTCAGGAGTAGTCATAACATCACCATTTTCTACAATCCAGTCGTTAGAAAGTGCCCAATTTCCGTATGGTTTTTCACTTCCTTCCGGAGCAAAGAATGCACCATAGAATGTACGGAAAGTTGCTGTTTCAGATGATGTATAAGCACCCGGGCTATTTGGAAGCTGAGTGCTTGTATAAACATCATTGAATGCACCACCTGTTTCAGGATTATAGTATGCAAAGTCTGTAGAAGAGAATGCCACCCAATAACGACGAACAGGTTCGAATTCTTCAAGATATACCATACCCCAATCTTCATTGTCATAGTCGATATCACCACAATCAAATACGTGAACTTCACCTACATTAAATGTATTGTTACGTGCCACCAAACCTAAGATTGTAATATCACCGGCATAGTCCATTTTTACGCTTCTTGTTTGATTCAATGACACTGAACCATTCAAACCAAATTCCAAATAGCTGAGTTCACTATCATAGTTAGCAAAGTAAAGTGTTGTATTATCATCAAATGCATAACCCTCAGTTCCATTGTATGTACATGTTGTATCTACTGTTCCAGGATGTAAAATACCAAATGTACTTACATAACCTTCATCAATCATTGTAAATACTGATTGGTTATCATACCATTCCAATGGAGATGGATTATTAATATTTTCAGCACCTACAACAGAAGCACATTCATCCTTATCATAAGATTCTGAAGAAGAATCATAGAACCAACCAAGGCAAGAAGGATAAGCTAAGTCAAGTGTATAATAGAAACTTTGATCTTCGTTGTAAACGTTAAGTGTCACCCAATATCCTGGAAAATCTTCTGCTGTAAGAGTTCCATCACCTACCATTGACCAAAGACCACCATTATTAAGCATGTAAGCATTCCAAACTGTACCATTATTATCTTGCCATGTACGCATTGGTTCAACCTTACCGCTTCTGATAGCTTTTTCATTTTCATACTTAACCTGAAGCATTTCAAACTTAGCATTTTCATTAAGCTGAAGTGGTTCAGATTGATTAAGCACTTTTGGAGCTGCAAATGAAGATAATGCAACCAAAACTGCTGACATTAATAGATAAATTTTCTTCATAATAAAATAATTAAATTATTGTTAATAAAATGTTCGTCATTAAACTTTATAAATTCATAACAATTTTGGCAATTATCATATTAGCCACTCGTCGTTAAAATATAGCAACAAGAAATTACATACTCCTTACTACATATTTGACTGCAAATTTGATAATTAATTTTGGATTTTGCAAACTTTGAACTAAAAAAAAAAAAGTTTTATAGTTTTTTATGAAATTTGTATATAAAAAATAGGGCTACTTCCAAACAAAGAAAGTAGCCCTTTACAATTATTGCAATATATTATTTAATTGCATTATTATAGTCTGTTTCAGATTTTGGAATTGCATATCTCCAACCCTTAGCAGCATCAACAGGAACAACCTTAGCATCTACAATAGGATAGTTACCAGAAGTTGGGTCATTAGCTACCCATGCACGACGCACGACTGGCAAATTCCAACGCTTGAAGTCATACCAGTTGAAACCTTCACCAAGTAGTTCAATACGACGATAGAAACGAATTTCATCAAGAAGTGCTTGGCCTGCTACTGTACATGTGTAATTTTCATTACGCTGTGCATTAAGTTCTTCAAGGAGACGTTTTGCTGTACCTTCATCACCATTATGATAAGCAGCTTCCGCTTCTGTTAGAAGCATTTCAGCACCACGCATGAATGATACATAGCCACGACCACGTGTATCAAGACACCAATACTTAAATTGTGCACCAAGTTGCCAAATTGTACCATTAGATTCAGCAGCATCTGCAGCTGTGTATGGCATACTAAATCCATGTTCAGCAACCTGTGGAAGTGTTGCTGCCCAGTTTCTGATACTTCTTAAATTACGCGTATTAACCTTATCATCTTTTGGAGAAATTGATACTTCAGATATCAATTCAGGGTCATACCATTTATCTGCGCCAAAACTTGATACCTTATCCTCTGTCAAATATAGATTACGACGAATATCACCTTCAGGAATTTGACGGTAAGTATCAATATTGATAGCACCGGCACCAATAGGATTATTACATGCGTAATAACCATTACATGCGTATGTTACACCATGAGCCCAATAATAGATTTCATCAGCTAAATCACCTGATGAATACCACATCCATTCGTTATTTGGCATATTGAAACCGGCTTGATATTCATCAGCTGTCATAATTGGATAGTTAGCACGTGCCTTATTAGCCATTTCTTGAGCTGTTTCCCAGTCATCCTTCAAAAGCGCCAAACGTGCATAAGTACCATAACATACTGACAAATCAGGTTCCCAACCAAATGAACGCTTAACAGAACCGGAATTTTCAAACAATTCGATTGCCAAATTCAAATCAGCATACATTTGGTCCAACACAGCTTTCATTGTAACCAATGGAGCATCTCCTGTAGTTGGTTCAAGACGCATAACGATACATTCTGTATTACCTTCATTTGAATCAATCCAACGTGGAGCATAAACTTGCAACAAACGCCAATATGCATGAGCGCGAAGTGTCAACAACTGTGCTTTGACAAAATTACGCTCCTGAGCATCACCTTCTGCTGTATCGATACCACCAAGAACATCATTTGCCTGACCGATAAGAGTGTAAGCATAAGCCCATGCATAGTTACACATCTTATAATCTGACACTTGTGCAAAATCAAGAGTCATTTGATCATTCCAACCAATATAACTCCAATAATATTCATAAAAGTCCTGACCGGCAGTTTCTCCATAGAAATTAGAGATAAATGCTTCACCATTAAATCCTTGGTCCATGCTTTGCCATTGGTTGTACATACCACGGCAGACACCAATCATACCCTTACGAGCAGCATCCACTGTTGCATACACATCAGCTGCTGAAACGGCCATTTGAGGTTCTGTATTAAGGTAGTCTTCAGAACAAGATACCATAGATCCTGCTAAGACAACCCCCATTAAACCCTTAATTAAAATATTCTTTTTCATATTAATATTCTTCTATTTTTGCAATTAATTCTTAGAATTTAGCTGTTAATTGGAATGAGAACACACGTGGTGTAACGAATGATGCGCTTTGTCCTCCTGAGAAGCTGCTTGATGGGTTCATACCCTTACGAGCAGAAACTGTAAACAAGTTATCAGCACTAAACGCAATATTTATGTTTTGAAGTTGAAGTGGTTGTACCCATTTTTGTGGAAGATCATAAGAAACCAAGAGATTCTTAAATACCAACCATGAAGAATCAACCAACCAACGTGATGTACTACTTGCATTGTTGTACATACTATTTTGGAAGTTCATTTGTGGAATTCCATTTGGATCGATACGATTTGGACTATCAGCAGTCATACCTTCCGGAGCAGCAACCCATGAGTTCAATGCGTCAACATGAAGAGCTGATGTTGCACCACCTGCTGACATCAAAGATGCGTAATTACCATCCATTGTTTGACCACCAAGGCTATAAGTAAAGAGAACGCCGATACCTAAGCCTTTCCAAGAGAAGTTTGTTCCGAATGAACCATATACTGTTGGAAGTGCAGAACCTTGCCATTCACGAGTTGCGAATGATGTATCTGTTGTATAATGTTTACCATTATAATAAACATACTTACCATCTTTTTCAGCATCTGCAACAGTTTGATTCCAAAGATCCTCGTTAAATACTGTTTCACCTTCAGCATTTACAGTTTGATAGTCTTTGTGATCCGGATTCATCAAATAAAGTGATTGACCTGTAAGTTGATCTACACCAGCCCACTCATAAGTATAGAATTCATAAACTGATCTACCTTCTGAATAGCAGTATGGGAATGCATTAATATCTTTTCCTTCAGGAAGCGATACAATCTTATTCTTCAAGAATGTAGCATCAATATTAGCAGTCCAATTGATATCTTTATTTCTCATGATTGTTCCATTGAAAGAAATTTCCCAACCACGGTTAGACATCGTACCGATATTCTTAGAAATTGATTGGTTTGCACCAGACCAAATAGTAGAACCTGCAGACTTAGGAATTGTAACAGCAAAAATAAGGTCAGCATTACGTTTATCGAAATAGCCAACACTGAAATTCAATCTGTTGTTAAACAATGTACCTTCTAATGCAACGTCGAATGTATTTGTTGATTCCCATTGCAAGTCTTCAGCAGCTAATTGTGCACGATAATAGTAGTTTGTTTCAGAATATGTTTGTACGCCATATAGTGACCAATAAGAATATGCGCCGGCAGCAGCATTATTACCTACTGTACCGTATGCAGCACGAAGTTTCAAGTAATTAATCCAGTCAAGGTTTTGCATAAATCTTTCTTTAGAAATTACCCAGCTACCACCAACTGACCAGAAGTTACCCCAACGATAATCCGGGTGGAAACGAGAAGAACCATCACGACGGAAAGAAGCTTCACCATAATATTTTTCATTATAGTTGTAACGTACACGACCAAGATAAGATTCTGTTCTTTCTTCGCCTGAAAGACCACCTTGAGTAGCCATGTTTTGAGCAAAGTTAGAAAGGCCATAACGTCCAGGAATATCTTCATTTTGATTTACGATATATGAATAATCCACTGAATATTGGTAGTTTTCGTGGTTAAGCAATACATCTACAAAATGTTCGTTATTAGCACCATAATAGTGACTCCATGTAAGAGTCTGCATGAATGTATGGTATTGGATATTGTCAAATTCTTTAGAAATAGAACCATAAGGAGCAGCATCACCAACTTCTTTATTAGAATAGTCAGTGTAGTCTGTCTTTGTACGGTTCATATTACCACGAACTGTAAGTTCAAAACCATAAGGAATAATAGCAGTACCATATATACTTGCGTCGATAACGTTGTTCTTGTAGCTTGAGAAGTTCTTACGAAGTTCGTATGCAACGTTACGATTTGACAAGTAAGAAGCTTTTGTATTCCATACTGGCTCACCATCTACGTATTGGATAGAACCATCTTCATTGTGTGCATAGTATGGATAAATAGGAGCTTGGAACATTGTCAAGAATGGGTTAATTGCAAGACCGGTATCTGAAAACTGACCTGTTTCAGAATCTTGAGATGAAGCACTCAAATTAATACCAAACTTAAAGTAAGATGTTGGATTGAAGTTTGCATTTACACGACCGCTGAAACGTTCGAAGTCTGTCTTAAGAAGGTAACCTTGTTCTTTAAGATAACCAACAGAAGCAAACAAATTATATTTTTCAGAAGCAGCTGCCGCATTCACGTTATATTCTTGACGGAAACCATTACGAGAAACAGCATCCCACCAATCAAGGTCAGTATAACCAGGAAGAGGATTAGCAACAGTCAATTTACCATTAGCATCAAACAATTGATCTTCTGCCACACCATAAATATTATTACGTGCATAACCATTGATAAAGTTACGACGTACATAGTCAAAGTTCTCTTGATATGTAGGATATGTACCCAAAGTAACGTTACCATTTACAGCACCTTGGAACATTGTTTCCATCCATTGATTTGCTGCAAGTTTATCATATTCAGGCACACCACGATTGTAGATACCTTCACGAACTGTAAGTGTTACATCTACTTTACCTACCTTTTTCGCACGTTTTGTTGTGATAAGGATTACACCATTAGCACCTTTCGCACCATAAAGAGCAGCAGAAGCAGCATCTTTCAATACAGACATTGATTCGATATCTGCAGGGTTAATATCAGCAATTGATCCTGAATAAGGCACACCATCTACTACATAAATTGGCGCCATAGAACCATTGATTGAGTTAAAACCACGAATACGAATTGAAGGGTCTGTACCCGGCTGACCTACTGTTGAGTTAACTTGCACACCAGGAGCGTTACCTTCGAGAGCTGCTGTCGCTGATGTCACAGGACGGTCTTCGATTTCTTTAGCACCTACTACAGCAACAGAACCTGTAAGAGATTCTTTTGTCGCTGTACCGTATGCCACAACCACAACGTCATCAAGAGTAGTTGATTCAGATGCCAAATGCACTGTCATGCCATCTTTCAAATCTACAGTTTGTGACTTGTAACCAACATAAGATACAGTAGCTGTCTTAACATTAGCAGGAACGCTTAATGTAAAATTACCGTCAATGTCGGTCGCAGTGCCTTGTCCGCCGCCATTAGGCATGACTGTCGCACCGATGAGAGGCTCATTGTTAGCCGCGTCGATAACAATACCGCTTATTGTGCGATTTTGTGCCATTGCACTCCATGCACAAGCGACTACTGCCATCAAGATTAAAAACAGTTTTCTCATACTTTAATTAATTAGATTTAAATTTATAAATTGAATTACTTTCACTGTCAAACTCTTTTCCGTCAAACGACACAAAGGCACAACGCCTGCCGACATTGCAACCACCGCCATTTTGCACCAAAGGGCTTTCCATTTCGTTTAACTTCTTATTTATTTACTTTAAATTTTTCACCACAAGACAATAACTCATTGGCTTAACCAATCTCTCCAAATAAAGAAATTGAACATCAAAGAGTTACATTATTATCCTATGATAAAGAATTTATCGTTAAAGCATTATACTCAATGATAAATTTACACAAATTTAATATTTTTAATTGTAGCGAACAACATTCCTCAATCATTTTAACATTTTATGTTTTATTTTGTATTAAGTTCTACAACAGGCTCTATATCCCCCAAAAAACCTCAAGCAGACAAATTGCTATAAAATCTTCTTTTTTTTACTTAAATCAAGCACAATACATTAAATCCACCCAAATCAAATATACAATTGTCAAAACCCTTAACCAAACATATTTAATTAATTAATAAATCCACACAATTAATCTGCCTGAAAAATTTTACACCGAAATCCAAACTATCATATTTTAAGTTAAAAAAATATAGAATTTAACATTTCAGAAAAATTGACCTTTTTTTACATCCAACAATTAAACCTTACAAAAAAAACTTGTCAATAATGTAAACACTCAAAATTTACTAACAATGAAACCAATCAGATTAATTTTTGGAACAGCTCTATTGTCGATATCGCTACTATGCATTAACAATGCAGCAGCTCAACATCGCAATAACAGCGGTAATCACCGCACAGAGAAGACTACATCGCATCGTTCGCCAACCAACAATGTCCGGAAAAAAGCCAATACTAAGACAACACAAGGCATGAAAGCGAACACAAAAAGAGAAAAGTCGGCTGTCGGCTCATCTAATCGCCCCGGTAGTAGCACATCAAAATCTATCACACATAAAGAAACGACTCATCCGAAGAGCAATAATCGCAACAACAATGATAAGAAAGTAGATAATCGCAACAACAAGGGCAATAGTAAACCTCAGAGCCAAAATCGCACGAACTCTTCAAACAGAGACAATAAGGCTCCGAAGCCGGGTAATGATAAGCACAAACATACTGATAATGGCAAGAATCCGGGCGGACATGACCACAAGCCACACCATGACCCGGGACACAAACCGGGCGGACATGGCCACGATCCTAACCACGGACACCCAAGTCACCACGGACATAGTGCACCTCCTCCGGGTCATCATCCACACCATGACTATAAGCATCATGACTATCACCCACCACGTCCGGGTGGCGGCCATTGGGGACCCCCTCCTCACAACTACCACTATCACTGGTCACGCCCATTGCCTCCTCCGCCACCGGTGACAATACACTGCCACCCCGGAGTGCCTGTAATTGATATGTTGTTTGGCGTACCATTCGGTATGTTCATCGACTATAGTATCAACTCTCTTGTACAAATGGGTTACAATGTATTGGGATATGCAAACAACGCTATCTACATGAACAGCGTACCTCAGTTTGGCTACACATGGGACGATGTTCAGCTATACTACAACGACGGACTTTTCAGTAGCGCATGCCTTCAATACTGGAGCAGTTCATCAAGCAGGTCAAGATTCAACAGCGTTTACAATCAACTCTGTTCGCTTTACGGCTCACCGGTCAGCAACAATTCCTACAACGGCATCACCAGCTACACTTGGTGGGGTGGTAATCAGACCGGTTATGTGACATTGGAGTTTGGCTACGGACGTTCCGACGATGGTCACGCCGGATATTTCACCACTGTCTTCTACGGCAGCAACTACTAATCGACGTTCAAAGCGACAAACGCCACTATAGTCTGCCGCACTCTATAAAAGAAAGCTACACTTGCATCATTCGCAGGTGTAGCTTCCTTTATATAGCAACTGTAGGTATCAAAAACGCTTCATGAGGTGAGAGGGAGTTACGACGACCGGCTCATCGACTCCGACATATTGTCCCTTATGCTTTTTCTCAAAGGCTTTAACAAATTTCGCCGCCAACTCAATCTCATCGAATGATCCTGCCACAACATAGAACTGCGAGTCTGTATTCTTTAGCAAAAACGATTCATAGCCTTGGCTGACAAGTTGGTCAACGTGGGCATTGGCATTAATACTAATTTTATATATACCTACCACCACGTTAAATTTATTAGATGGTGGTGTACGACTGCCGTCAATATTGAGGCGCGACAATGGTTCTATTTTCGTACGGATAGTATCTGATCCCACAATAGTTTTTTTGGGGGCATCCTCATCCTTCATCTTCTGATAGATTTCATCATCTATATCGCCTTGATCCTTTTGGAGCGCAAGATTGTATGCCTCCTTGTAGTTATCTACCGTCGGTTTGCAAGAGAATAATCCTACCGCAAACGGCAATATCATATAAATAATTACATGCTTTTTCATAGCTTTTGCAAAATCATTATTTGACGTGGAGAGAAACGTCGTATGTTTGTATCTGTTGAAATAAGCTCTATAGTCTCTCCGGTCAAAACATCGACAAACTTTTCGCCCGGTGTGACGATTTCTTTATACCTTGACATATCGACCTCGTTTTCCTTATCGATACCATTCAACACGACAATAACTTGGTCATCACCTGTCATTCTACGATATAAGTACAGCCCGTTTGTCGGCATAAAATGCAACATTTTACCTTCAGCTATAGCCTTGCTGTTCTTTCTCCAATGAAGAATTTTGCTCATAAAGTCGAATGCCTCGTTCTGCTTATCGGTGCGACCATGTCGAGTGAATGCGTTGAGCGTATCACCAGGGAAACCACCCGGCATATCACGACGCACATTGCCATCACCGGGACGACGGTCGCCCGACATCAACAATTCTGTACCATAATAAATCTGAGGGATTCCCGGCACTGTCAGAATCAGGGCAATCGCTTGCTTCCATTGTGCCAATGTCTCAGGTTCTTCAAGGATGAAGCGCTCTGTGTCATGATTATCAAGGAAACGTAATAACTGCAATGGATCAGGATAAATATAATCCAATGCAAGATGATCGTAGATTTTATTCAATCCGTTCCATGGATCAGTCTGCTCTTTATAAGGAGCCATATCACGCGATTTTACCATCAACGGAAAGTCCATAATCGCCGGCAAATGTGTATTCTCACCATTAATTGAAAGTTTTGACATCGCTTGCCAATAAGCTTCTCCGGCAGGCTCTGCAAACCAACATTCACCAACGATATTAAAATCAGGGTATTCTGCTTTGACTGATTTTATCCATCTACCCATTTGGTTTGCGTCAGCATACGGATATGTATCCATACGTATTCCATCAATACCAACTTCTTCAATCCACCAAATAGAGTTCTGTATCAAATATTTCATCAGATGTGGATTATTCTGGTTCAAATCAGGCATTTCTTCCACAAACCATCCATCGACTGTCAATCGTTTGTCATAATCTGAAGCATATGGGTCAGTCACAGTCGAGAGTCGATAGTTTGTCTGCACATATCCATCGGGGAAATTAAACCAATCGCTCGACGGACGATTTTTGAACCACACATGCTCACTACCACAATGGTTAAAAATCATATCCATCACAGTCTTGATACCACGTCGATGAAGCGCATCGATCATAGCCGCATAATCTTCATTTGTGCCCAAGCGAGGATCTACTTTATAATAATCTGTCGTGGCATACCCATGATAACTACCGCCCGGCATATCATTCTCCAAAACAGGATTTACCCACACAACGGTAACTCCTAACGAGTCGATATAGTCTATATGATTCATTATGCCCTCAATATCGCCACCATGACGCACATTGAGATTTTGTCTGTTTGCTCCAACCGGAAATTTCATCGAGTCAACCTTATTATTCTGCGGATTGGCGTCAGCAAATCTATCAGGCATTATCATATACATCACATCTGCCGCAGAAAATCCTTGTGCTCCTTTGAGCTCTGCAGCACGTGAACGAAGATTGTAGTTTATCTTTAATTGTTTTTTGTCTTTCTTAAACACCACAGGAATATCTCCCGGCTTTACATCGTCGGCAATATTGAGATACAAAAACAGATAATCATCACTGCCATCAAGTCGTGCAACACTATCAATTTTTACACCATCCACATCTACAACGACATCGGCACTCTTAATATCTTTACCATAGATTTGCAGCTGCAACGAACTGTCATTCATTCCCACCCACCAATGAGGAGGGTCGATTTTATCTACGACAATCCTTGCCGATGCCATAAGATTGGCAAAAGCAAGGAGTATCACTACAATATATATTTTCATTTATTTAGCCAACTTGTACAATTAAATGATTTGACACGCTCCAAAACTTATCGGCATCCAATATCCTTATTGTCTTTGTTTTATCCGCATTTTCAATAATTTCATACGAGCCATCAGGATGATTTGTCCAAATCTTAACGCTCTTATCTCCACATGGGATATTCATAAGATTTCTCTTGTCGCCGACTGTAAAATATTCTTTATCAAATTCACCTTCAAGCACTTTTGTTTTTCCTAAGAATTTCTTTGAAATCAATCCCTTGTTTTTAAGTTCCTTATTAGTACCTATCGCATAATAGATTCTATTAAGTTGATTAGTTGTAGAAACGACTTCTTGCTGAGCTTTTTCTTTTTCAGCCACTTCTGCTTCCATTTGCTCCTTAGTTTCTTCTACTTGCTCATTAAGTTGCGCAATTTTAGTTCTTGCAGATTCCAACTCTGTATTTAATTGAGCGATATGAGTTTCTTGTGAAGAAATTTGAGTTTTAAGATTTTCAATAGTTTTTGCCAAGACTCCATTTTTATCGTTTGATGCAGCAAGTTTTTTCTCCATTTGAGCCAAAAGTTCGCGATTTGCACGTAATTTTTCGCGAATAACTTCAAGGTTTTGACGTATTTCTTCGCGACGATTGACATTATCACCGGTAGCGCCAAGATTATTCAACAATCCTTCTTGTTGATTAATTTGGTCCATTCCCTGATAGATGTCATCCATCAATAAAAGCAAAGAGTCTTTATAGTCTGTCGCTTTTTGTAATTCGTCTGAAAGATTAGCAATTCTCAACGAATCTGCATCGACATTTTCTGTCGGTTTTGAACAAGCACCGAGCAACAAAGTGCCGACACCTAACATTAAAATGATTTTTCTCATGACTTATATATTTTGGTTAATTTTCAGTTTTTTTTAATTTCTTTGTTGTATATCCTTCAACAACAATAACAATCTCTCCTTTAGCTTGGTTCGCAGCAAAGTATTGAGCTAATTCGCCCAATGTAGCTCGGTGTGTTGTCTCATGCATTTTAGAAATCTCTCTGCTGACAGAAGCCGGTCGGTCCGATCCCATTGTTTCGGCAAGCTGTCGCAATGTTCGTTCAAGACGCTTTGGCGACTCATAGACAACAATTGTCCGAGCATCTTGAGAGAGCTCTTCCAAACGTGTTGCTCGTCCTTTTTTCGGTGGTAAAAATCCTTCGAACACAAACCTATCACACGGCAGTCCGGAATCCAATAATGCCGGCACAAAAGCCGTTGCTCCGGGGAGACACTCTACCACTATGCCACGTCTGCGACATTCGCGAGACAACAAGAATCCGGGATCTGAGATGCCGGGAGTCCCTGCATCAGAAATTAATGCAAATGTCTGACCCGCTTCGATGCGATCTGCTACCTTTTCGACGCTTTCATGCTCATTGAATTTGTGGTGACTCTGCATAGGAGTGGAAATTTCGAAATGCTTTAGCAGCACTCCACTTGTACGAGTATCTTCGGCAAGGATATAATCCACTTCCTTAAGTATTCTTATTGCGCGCATTGTCATATCCTCCAAGTTACCAACCGGCGTCGGCACAATATAAAGCTTACCACTCATCGAAACTATGAATTAAAATATTTGAATATTATGCTCATAAACTCTACGACATCCTCATTTTCAGAATCCCACTGAAGATCATTATAAAAATAATCTTCTACGTCCTCATAGCAACTCATCGCTTGAACGAGATTTAGGTTGTCAACAAAATCAACTTCGTTGTTGCAGAACAATTCTCTACGGAAACGATAACGATCGTTGATTGTAAACATTTTTCGGATGTCCTGACGATTGACATTAACTATTTTTGACCCGACAAACACCTCTTCTTCCTCAACGGATTCGTCTTCATCAAGTCCTTCTGATTCGTCATCTATTTCATCTTGTTGTTCGTTATCATAATCAACATCGTTGTTGAGTTCATCTTCTGCGCTATCTTCATCAGAAAATGCAGATGCATCAAACAGACTGCTTTCAACGACTTCCTCTACGATATTTGCCGCTTCTTGTTCTGCCTGTGGTTCTTCATCTATGACTGTTTCTTTTTCACTATTATCTTCAGAATTATCCACAAAATCATCTTCCGACTCATCATAGACAAATTCCACCTCTATATCTTCATCCGGCTCTTGATTATTCAGTCCTACATTCCGGTCGCCTAATTGCAATTCCGGATTATCATTTGCCTCCAATTCACATTCCTCATCTATCGAATAATCTTCATTTATATTTACCTCAATATCATTTTCGACATTCCATGCCGAAGTGAATTTATGCAGTATTTCAGACTTCTCTTTAATCAAGCAGATAACACCTGCCGGAGTCTCATCTTCGCGACGTATTGCCATATCTACAAGGCCCTCCATTTCATAGAGAATATTGAGTATAATTTTCAAATCGTCTCTTTCCATAATGTATCTATTGTATAAAAGTTTTTAAAAGCATTTTTTCGCACAATTCTCTGACGACTGAGCGCGAACACTTAAAATTGTTTATCATTATAACCACCACATGAGTAGGTGCATAATCATCATCTAATTTGTATCCTGCATAGCACTGTATTCCACGCATACTACCGGTTTTAAGGGCTATATAGCTATCTAATTCCGTATCTTTCAAAAACGACTTCAAAGTTCCTTCCTGACCGGCAAGTGGAAAGAATGACACATAATCGACATTTCTACTCATTTCTTTCAAGACATCGGTCAAAAACGTCGCTGTCATCCTATTTGATCTTGACAGGCCGGAACCGTCAACTATATTCACACCATTGAAATTCAAATTCTTACCACGCCATAATTTATTTTCCAATTCCACTCCATTAATTGTCGTCGCCGACTGTCCTTCGACCATAGCCAATGTTCGAAGCATGCTTTCCGCATATAGATTGTCGCTCACTCGCATGCAATGGCGCATTATCTCATCGATTGTCGCTGAACGATGATCGACAATAAGTTTCCTTGAATTGGCGCCGTCTAATATCATTCCATCTATAACTATCCCGGCATTGGCACATGATTCTTTAATGCGTCGAATCATTGTCGCAGCAGGATTTGCCATCGAATAACTTTGTGAACCTTTAGTATAACTATTGTTCTCAAAATTAATACCAAAGCACCCGGCTCCATAGCCATATTTCAAGTCTTCTTTTGCCCATGTCGGATGCACAGAAGGAGCAGGGAATATAGATTGATTTACCTTAATATCACCCTTTATTTGATTGACACCCTCTTTTTTCAGAGCATTTACACATTCCTCAACTATATCTCCACTCTGAGGCCCTGATTGCGCATTTAGAGAAGGATCTCCTCCTCCGACTATTAGCAAGTTTCCGTTTAAAACACCCTCTGCGACATCCCCACTCATATAGACACGTGTAGAATAACGATAATCTATCCCTGTCGAACCTATCAACGAGCCTATCGTCACAGCCTTCATCACAGAAGCCGGAATCATTGATTTTGTCGCATTGAAACTTTCCAAGACAGAATCATTTTGCAGATCAACTATCATTACAGCGACAGAAGCCGAATCAATATGCTCAGTCGCTACTAACTCTCCTATTCCTCTGCCGGCATACCCAAACAAAGCGACAATCAGCAACGACATCAATGCAACTATTTTCTTCATAAATTGATTTATCTTCTATTTTTCAACATGCCACTATATCGGGGCAGTTTAATATACTGAAATTAAAAAACAAGGCTTTTCAAATCACAAAATTAATTTAAATGCCCGATATAATCAAAAAAAATCTCATTTGTTTGTTCACTTCAATAATTGTCTGTATATTTGAAACGTATTTAATACACATCTTATTATTTATGAGCAACAATATCACTCGTCAACCGTACACATTCGACCGAGTTGTCCGAATTTTATTTACTGTAGTAATCATCGGAGCAATTCTCTTCATGCTCAATTTACTGAAGGGAGTGCTTCTACCGTTTTTTGTGGCATGTCTGATTGCATACATGCTTGAGCCGATAGTACGTTGGCACATGCGCCTTTTCAAAACCAAAAGCAGGTATATCCCTATCATCCTAACACTCGTTGAAGTGATAACCGGCATAATCGTTTTCGGATGGCTGTTTATTCCATACGTCGTTGATGAGGTTGCGCAAATGGCTAATATGCTGAAAAAGTATGCCGATATCGATCAGAGCATTCCGTTCCTATCTGACAATGTAATCCAATTTATTCGTGACAATATCGATTGGAATTACATTTCAAGGCTTCTTACCAAAGAAGAATGGCTTAACATTGCTCGCAATGCACTTTCTTCATCATGGTCATTTCTTAATTCGAGTCTCAGCATCATTGTCGGTATGATCAGTTGGGCAATTGTCATTCTGTATGTCATTTTCATAATGATTGATTACGACAACCTCAATCAGATGTTCCATCAATTAGTACCGACACGCCACAGGCGCAAAGCATTCAGAGTCATTGATGATGTTAAAAATGCAATGAATCGATATTTCCGAGGTCAATCTCTGATAGCTTTATCGGTTGGTATAATGTTTTCAATCGGATTTTTAATAATCGGTTTGCCGATGGCTGTCGTTTTGGGATTGTTTATCGGTATACTCAACATGGTTCCATATTTGCAAACAATCTCATTTCCGATTACTGCCATTTTATGCTTGGTTTATTCAGCAGATACGGGAGGTGATTTTTGGATAGTATTTTGGCAATCAATGGCAGTATATTTAATTGTTCAAATTATTCAGGACTTGCTTTTGACACCCAAAGTAATGGGTAAAGCGATGGGACTAAACCCGGCAATAATCCTGCTTTCGCTATCCATTTGGGGTAGTCTTTTGGGACTGATGGGCATGATTATCGCTTTGCCATTGACTACACTTATTCTTTCCTATTACGACAAATACGTTGTTCAACGTTCTGAGGCAAAGAATAAAGCTGTTTCCTATAAAGAATCAGACCATAACAGTTTTGACGACGATTCTTCACCCGGCGACAAATTCGAATAAGTTAGAAATTCATTAGAAAAATATAATTGTGCATATTACAATTTATTGTAACTTTGTAGCAAAAATCATAATATAGAGATGAATCGACGAGGAAAATTATACTTCAGATATGGCACTATGGGATCAGCAAAAACAGCTTTGCTGCTGACCACAGCATATAATTTTGAGGAGCGAGGCATGGCATACATGTGTCTAAAACCTGTAATAGACACTCGCGACAAGAAGAATGTTATACGCTCACGCATAGGCATCGAACGCGAATGTCAATGGATTTATGCCGACACAGACCTATATCAAATGATTAACACCATGTTTGAACAAACAGGTGATCTACCTGAATGGTTACTTATCGATGAAGCGCAATTTCTTCAAACAAATCAAGTCGATCAACTCAGTCAAATCGTTGACGATTTCGGTTGTAACATTGTCTGCTACGGACTTCGCACCGACTTCCAAACAAAGATGTTTGAAGGCTCGCGACGTCTTTTTGAAATAGCAGATACCATCGATGAAATAAAATCGACATGCTCATGTGGTCGTAAAACGATAGTTAATGCACGTATTGACTCCAATGGTGATATTATTACAGTGGGCGAACAGGTAGAAATCGGAGGTAATGACAGATATATAGCAGTCTGTCGCAAGTGTTGGAGAAACAAACGTATTGAACATTCTCATCGAAACACACTTCCTTTCGAAAACGATTTGTAATGGACTTCAATAGCAAAATAAGGATTCTTGATGGTGGATTAGGCTCAACTATGCTTAAATCTATCGCTGAGCCTACGGATGAAATCAAAACATTTCCTGAGCTATTAACACTTGACAGGCCTTCTTTGCTTTACGATGTCCACACCGAATACATAAAAGCCGGAGCAGATATTATCAGCACAAATACATTCAGCGCAAATGAAATTTCATTGCGACAAATCGAACGAGAAGACATAGTCATTGAACTTAATCAGAAATCGGTCGAGATAGCACGCAAAGCTATCGAAGCATCATCAAAAAACGATATTCTAATTGCAGGAAGCATCGGCCCATCGATTTTATCGTTGACACGCGATTCTTCCGAGCAAGCCAAAGAACGGCTGTCACAATCTTATCGCAGACAAATTAAGGCTTTATGCGATGCCGGTGCAGACCTGCTTCTGTTTGAAACATTTTATGACACTCGTAATGCAGAATGTGCCATGGATGCAGTATTTGACATAACACAAAAACTTGATAAAAAAATTGGGGTAATACTTTCGTTTCATGTCACAAAAGACAGAACTTCAGCTATGAATCAAAGCGCGTCTGAAATAAAGGATATTGCGACCAAATACCCTATCGACGCTTTCGGTCTGAACTGCATTAACGGCTCAGAGCATTTGCAAGAAATAGTCAACACGTTTACCGAACTTCCTCGAGCTATCATGGTAGCACCTAATTCCGGAGTGCCTGACAAAAATGGAGTCTATCCTGAATCTGCAGATAAAACAGCAGAGGCTATCAAACAATTGATAGTAAAAGGCATGGTAAATATCGTCGGAGGGTGTTGTGGCACTACTCCCGAATACATTCATTTAATAAGTGAAATAGCAAAAACTCATACTTCGCGAAAATACAATTAAAATCTATATAACATGATTCAAAAAAATCAACGAGAAGAAATCATCTCATTAATCAAAAGAGAAGTTGTTCCTGCAATCGGCTGTACAGAGCCTGTAGCAGTAGCGTTGTGTGTGGCAAAAGCCACTGAATTGCTCGGCACATTGCCTCAGCAGATTGATGTAGCTCTCAGTAGCAACGTACTCAAAAATGCGATGGGTGTGGGTATCCCGGGCACAGGCATGATCGGTCTTCCTATCGCTATCGCTTTGGGTGCTACAATCGGTAAGTCGGAGTATCAACTCGAGGTGCTAAAAGACGTTTGCCCTGAAGCTGTCGAAGAAGGTAAAAAATACATTGACAGTGGCGCTATCAAAATTTCGCTTAACGAAAATGCTCCTTCAAAACTTCATATCGAAGTTACAGCAATCAATGGTATCGAGTCGGCTAAAGCTGTCATCTCTGTAGCTCACACCAATTTCGTTCACCTCTCCAAGAACGACGAAGTGTTGCTCTCAAAAGAAATTGGTGAAGATGCTGCTGTCGATACCGACAATGACATCCGTCTCAATCTCGCTACTGTATGGGAGTTTGCCATGGAGTCACCTCTTGAAGAAATCGAATTCATTCTCGAAGCAAAACGCCTCAACAAGGCTGCTGCTCTTCAAGCATTTGACGGCAACTATGGTCACTCTCTCGGTAGCACTATCCGTAACAACGGCAAGAGACTTATCGGCGACAACCCTATGAGCCACATGATCGCCTACACATCAGCTGCTTGCGATGCTCGTATGGCAGGCGCTATGATTCCTGTAATGTCTAACTCCGGTTCAGGCAACCAAGGCATCACTGCGACAATGCCGGTAGTAAGCTATGCTGAAGACATCAACGCAACTGAAGAGCAGACAATCCGTGCCCTCACTCTTTCTCACCTCACAAGTATCTACATTAAGCAAAGCCTCGGTCGTCTCTCGGCTTTGTGTGGTTGCGTAGTAGCTTCGACAGGTGCTTCAAGTGCGCTTGTCTATCTCATGGGTGGTGGCTACAACGAAGTGTGTGCAGCAATTAAGAACATGGTGGCAAACCTCACAGGTATGCTCTGCGACGGTGCTAAACCATCTTGCGCAATGAAGGTGTCAAGTGGTGTTTCTACCGCTATGCTCTCGGCTATGTTGGCTATGAACAACAAGTGCGTGACATCAGCTGAAGGTATCATCGCTGACGATGTTGACCAATCAATCCAAAACCTCACATCTATCGGTCGTGATGCAATGACTGAGACTGATAAACTTGTGCTAAAAATCATGACATCAAAATAATACGCTCAGAAATATTTCTGATTAAAATATTTATTTTGCAAGAGTCCGTCTAATAAATTGGTCGGACTCTTTTTTAATATACTTACAGTTATCAGAAATCAATCGCCCCAATCAATGTATCTTTCTGAAATCAGATACAATAATTTGTTATCCTTTACAAATGGTGTAACAATATATTCCGTGCCACCATTATCATAATTTATAACCGAGCCTTTTATTTCTCCATAAAAATGTTGCAACGAAATTCCTTCGTATGTCATAAAGTCCGTTGTATTCGGCTTCTCCGAAGAAACATAGTCTAATCCAAGTTTTTGCAGTCCATCGATTTCACTTGTGTCCATTGATTTCAGTTGCTCAGGAAGAATTATCAATGGCTTTTTCAAATCGGAATAATATAATGATATTGTATGCAAAATCCACACATCATCTACATCAGGAACACCTTTGACTTTATTTAATAGCCAAAATGGAATCTGTTGTTCTCGCAGATAATCCATATAAACCAAGCCATCTTCAGAATTATTATATTGCTCAAGCATCGCATTGAGTTCATCTCCGGCAATTTTCTGATAATAGACTACGAATGTGTAATGCACTACTATTATCGCAGCCAATATTATTGACCCAAGATATTTCATGACCTTAGCAGTGTCACATTTACACCTTGCAACACAATAAAATATTGCTATCAACGAATAAATTTGAGAGAAAAATCCTGTTCGTCCGATAATGCCCGACATCACACTTAACCCGGTTGAGACTATAGCTGCAACTATAAATATCACCCACTCCGAATGTATCAATTCGAAAAGAATTTGCCTTCCTCGTTTTCTAAAGCTCATCGCAATAACGATAGCACTCAACACCAACAGATAAAAATTCGATGTCAGCAATATCTCAATTCCTCCTCGCTTGTTTGACATTTCTGCTACTGCTGATGCTCTATTCCACGATGCCGGAGAAGATGCCACATATATTGCACCGATAGCAACCGACATCAATACCACCTTCTGCTTGATTGTCAGATTTTTCCATCCATACAACATGGTATATGTTATCATCCCGGCAAAAATCGGCATACCGGAAGCTTCGTGCATCCCAATAGCAAACATTGAAAAGAGCGACATCAACATCAACAACCAACGATTTGTTTCCGTCGATTTTCCGTTTTTTCCAAACAGATATATCACACAGAGTCCCAATGTTGCCGACCACACATAATTCAACCAGCATACATTAAGCATCAATGAGTCCCACCACGGCAGTGTGAACACCATTAATGTAAGTAGAGCCATATTAGAAAAAACATTATCTGATTTCAAACGACTCAGTTTTGCCGTCAACCAAAATAATGACACCAACATCACCGAATTAGCAACATACATCACCCATTTTGGCAAAATGACAAAAAACAATGGATTTATCTTATCCGCAAATCTCGCATTGCTCCACAACCAATGACGATAGAAAAATGTCGGATATGCCAACATACCCCTCTCCTCTTCCAATTCGACATAACGACGTATGAACGTTAAATCGTCGCCAAGCGACATGAAGCAAAATTGATATAACAAATAGCATAATCCTATGAAGATGATTGTTATACCAAATAATTTTTCTATCGAAAAGATTTTTTTCATCGCTTTACTATTTTATCAGGATTTTGTGCGATAAATTGCTCCCAAGATTTTGGACCTTTCGGCAATTTCGGCTTGCCTGTTTCATAAAAGTGCGTCAAAGCTACCGCAAGAGCATCTGTTGCATCAAGCAACGCCGGCATTTTTTCTTCCGGAATATCAAGGAGACGCTTCAACATATTCGCCACTTGCTCCTTACTTGCCCCACCATTTCCGGTAATTGCTTGCTTAATCGATAGTGGAGCATATTCTGCTATAGGGACATCCCTTGACAATGCTGCAGCCATTGCGACTCCTTGTGCACGACCAAGTTTAAGCATCGACTGAACGTTCTTTCCAAAAAATGGCGCTTCGAGAGCCATTTCGTCAGGAAGGTATTCAGCGACAAGACCACTGACACGCTCATAGATACGACGCAAACGCAAATAGTGTCCTTCAATCTTGCCGAGCTTAATAACTCCCATGACTATCATAACAGGCTTTTTACCTTTGATACCTAAAACTCCATAACCCATCACATTCGTGCCGGGGTCAATGCCCATAATTATGCGGTCGTAATCTTGATACATAATTAATTGAAACTATTTATAGGAAGAACTTCAAGTATTGTGGGAAAATAGAGCACCTTATCTCCAAATCGTTTAGACAAAATCGCAATTGATGGATAAAATTCCTCTCTCATCCACTTCTCAAGCAAATCCACATTATCAATTTTCACTTGCAATGAAAAACTTGCTGCTTCATCATCATCCGAGTCTTTTACCGGCACTACATGAGCCAATTGAGGTTCGTTAGCTATGCCGGAAGCAACTAATTTAGAGATAAATTCAGCATTAATCCACATCAAAAATTCCTCCATTCTTGAGTCATCGCAGACAAACGTTGTATTGAATATATACATAACTATGATTTTTAGTTTATAAAAAAAATGGCATCTCTATCGCTAGACATGCCACCAAAACAAAATTATGAAAACATTTCTTTTTCGGTTGAACCGATGATTATTTTGAGCCTCTTGTCGGATTCGAACCAACGACCCCGAGATTACAAATCACGTGCTCTGGCCAACTGAGCTAAAGAGGCATACGGGCAAGCAATCTACATCGCACCGCTCGACCTACTACCCTTGCTACGGTCAAGTCCTGGGGGGATTCGCAAGGAGCTGGTCGTATAGGACTTACCCGGGTGCAAAGGTACGACTATTTTCCAAACTGACAAAATATTTTGCAACTTTTTTCCTCAAAAACTTCATTTTTTGATTTTCACCCTCAAAAAAACACTATTTTTAGACCTATTTTAGACTAAATCGGGCAATTTCGGACCAAAATCTTCCTCAAAAAATTTTTCTTCACCATCAATTTTTCTTCACCTCAATGCGATTTTTCGAAGTCAGCCAAGGTCGTCTTCAATCAAATTCGACCAAATTCAGACCTCTCGTTCACACAATTTTCACGCTCGCGACTAAAAAATTCACAGGAAAAGACCGAAAAAAATTGACACAAAAACTTGCGCCACAAAAATTTTCTCCCTAATTTTGCATTAACAATATTGTTAAACATATTTGTTAATATAATTTATGGATACAACCAACCTCTCAAACGAGCAAAAAATTCTTGTAGCAGCCGAACAAGAATTTTTGACAAAAGGATACGACGGTGCAAGAACCACGACGATAGCCAAAGCTGCCGGTGTGACTCACGCTATGCTGCATTACTATTTCCGCACCAAAGAATCCCTATTCCAACGCATCGTTGACGATAAGTTCTCCACGATATCCCACTTGATGTTTACCATCATACAAGACTCGTCGCTACCACTACTTGAACGCATCAAAGGTGGAATCGAAGCTCACTTCGATTATGTGGCACAAAACCCCAACCTTCCGAGATTTGTAATCAACGAGGTAATATCCCACCCCGAACGCTACGAATTAGTCCAAAAGCGCATCGGTGAGACAGTCGGCAATGTCTATCAAAACCTACAAAAAGACATCGATCAAGCAGCCAAACAGGGTGATATTATATATATAGATGTAAAAATGCTTTTCATCAGCATTATGTCGCTCAATATTTTCACATTCATCGCCTATCCATTTATGGAGCCATTAATGGGCGACCTTATGACCGACCGACAGAAGTTCTTAAACGAACGCAAAGCAGAAAATGTAGAAACCATATTAAAGAGGTTAAGAATATGAAAAGATTCATCCTAACATTTATCGCCATCATCTCGATATGTGCGACCTACGCCCAAACATTGGACGAATGTCGTCAATTGGCAAGGGAACACTATCCCGAAATCAGACAATACGACCTTATCAATGCCACGGAGCAATACAATCTTTCGAATGCCGCACGAGCATGGATTCCGCAAATCAAGCTATCAGCACAAGCCTCCTACCAGTCTGCCACTCCTACCTATCCCAATGCATTTAGAGCATTCATTAGTGCTAATGGTATCGAAATGGACGGAATACACAAAGACCAATACAAAGTGAGTATCGACATCACGCAAAACATATGGGACGGTGGACAATCAAGAGCAGACAAGAGTCTCGCTCAAGCAGAAGCCTCAGAGCAACGCAGTCGCACAGATGTGTCGCTCTACCAACTACAATCGAGAGTCGATGACCTATATTTCGGCATTCTACTCCTCGATGAAAAGGTTTCACAGACGATCACTCTTATAGAAGTATTGGAAAGCAACCTTAAACGAGTACAAACCTGCTTCGACAACGGCACTGCTCAACAGTCGGACATCGATATCATAGAAGCAGAATTGCTTACTGCACGACAGTCCCTGCAGCAAGTCGAAGCTTCACGCGCAAACTATCGACAGATGCTCGAGATATTTATAGGCAAGAATCTCACTCATGACAAACTCGAACGACCTGACATGAATGAGCCGACCTGTCGTGTCTCAGCCCGCCCCGAACTGACATTGTTTGATGCTCAGAAACGCAAATTAGACGCACAACGGAATATGATAAACACCTCGGTCATGCCCCGATTCTCGGCATTCGCTCAAGGATTCTATGGCTATCCGGGACTGGACATGTTCAAAAGCATGATGTCGCCGGAATGGAGACTTGACGGCATGATTGGTGTGAAAATGTCGTGGAACATCGGTGCGTTTTATACCAAAAACAATGACCTCAAAAAACTAGACATCAAGCAGCAGCAAATCGATATCCAACGCGATGTCTTCCTATTCGATAGCAACTTGCAGACTTCTCACGAGGATAGCGAAATCGCCCGACTACGCAAAGTCATCGACGATGACGACCGAATAGTCGAACTACGCCAACGAGTCAGGATTGCTGCTGAATCACAATTGACCAATGGCGTAATAGACACAACTGAACTCTTGAAAAAAATTTCCGACGAGACAATCGCCAAACTCAACAAAAGTTCGCACGAAATAGAACTTCTACAAGCTACTTACAGATTAAAAAACATTTTAAATCAATAACCAATGAGAAAAATAGTATATATCACCGCAATTTTGCTCGTCGCATCATGCAGCAAGCAGTCAGAGTTTGATGCTCAAGGCACATTTGAAGCCACAGAGATAGTGATTTCTTCCGAAGCAAACGGCAAGATACTCAACTTCGACATTGACGAAGGTGAGCACATCGACGTCGGCACTGCAATATGCACTATTGACAGCACTCAGCTTCATTTGCAACGTAAGCAATTGATGGCTCAACAAGCTGCTTTACTCGACTCACGCCCCGACATCAACAAGCAAGCATCCTCACTCCACAATCAAATCTCAACACAGAGAAAGGAACTCAACCGCATTGAAAATCTACTCAAAGATGGTGCCGCCACCCAAAAACAATACGACGACATCGATGCACAAATCAAAATCCTTGAGAGCCAATTGGAAGCCACTCTTTCCACCCTTAACAAAAACACCACTTCTATCTCCAACAACTCTATCGCTTTAGATGCACAAATTGATGCTCTTAGCGACCTCATCACGAAATGCAAAGTAACATCTCCTGTCAAAGGCTCCGTGTTGGTGAAATACGCCGAAGTAGGAGAACTCTCGTCGGTAGGCAAACCTTTAGTGAAGATTGCCGATCTCGACAACATCTATCTGCGTGCTTACTTCACATCTACTCAACTTGCCAACCTGAAATTAGGCGACGAAGTCACTGTGGTCGCTGATTTCGGTGGAGACGAGCGCCACGACTACAAAGGCCGCATCACATGGATTTCTTCGGAAAGCGAATTTACCCCCAAGACTATTCAGACCAAAGACTCTCGTGCCAATCTCGTCTATGCAGTCAAAATCGCAGTCAAAAACGACGGCCGACTAAAGATTGGTCTTCATGGCGAAGTAACACTATGATTATGAGCATAATTGAGATTCACAACCTATCCAAAAGCTACGGCAAGACAAAGGCTCTTGACAATGTATCGTTCAATGTCGAGCGAGGAGAACTATTCGGTCTTATCGGGCCCGATGGAGCAGGCAAGACGACTCTGTTCAGACTGCTCACAACGCTGTTGACACCCGATGAAGGCAACGCGACAGTCGATGGACACGACATCGTCAAAGACTATCTCAACATACGCTCCGCAGTTGGATACATGCCTGGACGCTTCTCACTTTACCCCGACCTTACGGTGGAAGAAAACCTTGAGTTTTTTGCAGCATTGTTTGGAACATCTGTCGAAGACTCTTACGATCTAATTGCTCCTATCTACCGACAGATTGAGCCATTCCGTAAGCGACGAGCCGGCAAACTTTCCGGAGGTATGAAACAAAAACTCGCCCTCTCATGTGCACTTATTCATCGTCCCAAAGTACTCTTCCTTGACGAGCCTACCACAGGCGTTGATGCCGTCTCACGCAGAGAATTCTGGGATATGCTCGACCAACTCAAAACGCAAGGAATAACCATACTTGTCTCAACGCCCTACATGGATGAAGCGTCACGATGCGACTGCATAGCCCTTTGCAACGAAGGACGCATCTTAGGTGTCAACACTCCACAAAACTTCGTGCACAACTTCAACGATAAGCTTTTCGGCATTCGTGCCAAAGACATGTTCAGTCTTCTTCAACGCGCACGTTCCATCGAGGGTGTTGCGGCATGCTACCCATTTGGCGAATACCACCACCTTATAGCAAACAACAATTTTAATCCCTCTATATTCACATCTCAACTCTCCGACATTGAAGGATTGGGAATTTCCACCCTAGAGCCGTCTATTGAAGACGTGTTTATAAAACTAATGAAACAATGAGCAATCTCGTAATTTCTGTCCGAAACCTGACCAAACGCTTCGGCGACTTTACCGCCGTAGATAGCATCTCCTTTGACGTTAGCAAAGGTGAGATATTTGGTTTTCTCGGAGCCAATGGTGCAGGGAAGACCACAGCCATGCGTATGCTCTGCGGACTGAGTTATCCTACTTCCGGAACCGGCACAATTGCAGGCCTTGATGTGCGTAAAGACGGAGAACGTATCAAACGCAAAATCGGCTATATGAGTCAGCGTTTTTCGCTATACAACGACTTGACTATCCAAGAAAACATTCGCCTATACGCAAGCATCTACGGACTATCAAAACAAGAGACCGACGAACGCTCCACCCAACTGCTTTCTCGTCTCAACTTCCTATCCGAACGCAACACATTGGTCGGATCCTTACCATTGGGTTGGAAGCAAAAACTATCGTTTGCTGTGGCCACAATCCATCGTCCCGAAATAGTGTTCTTAGACGAGCCAACCGGTGGCGTAGATCCCATTACACGACGCCAATTCTGGGAACTAATCTATGAAGCTGCAGCTGATGGCACCACTATATTTGTCACCACCCACTACATGGACGAAGCAGAATATTGCTCTCGAGTCTCAATCATGGTCGATGGCAAGATTGCCGCACTCGACACTCCTACTCGTCTAAAACAACAATTTGCCGCTAAATCAATGGATGAGGTTTTCCACACATTGGCTCGTGGCGCACAAAGAGGAGAATAACGATATGAAACAGAATTTCGGCTCACTGATTAAGAAAGAATCAACTCATATCTTGAGAGATAAACGGACAATGCTGATTGTCATGCTCATCCCTGTCGTGCTTATGGTCCTGTTTGGCTTTGCGATTTCCACCGAAGTCAACAACATAAACATCGCCATTGTCGCTCCCGAACGCACCGATGGAGTCAACGACGCTGTGCAACGACTTGACAACAATGACTACTTCTCTTTTAAGAGCTACATCTCCCCTGATGAAATCGACTACTACCTTCGGTCGGGCAAAGTCAATGCAGTCATCGTTTTCGCCACTGACTACGACAGACGCGCACTATTAGCAAAGCAAGGCTATGAAACCAAGCCCATAATCCAACTAATTCTTGACACTTCCAATGTCAATACCGCAAGCACAGCTTCTGCCTACATTCAAAACATTCTCCTCGGCTCTGACGCCCCTCAAGCAATGTTTGAGACAAGAATGCTATTCAATCCGCAGATGAAGTCGGCCTACAACTTTGTTCCCGGGATTATGGGACTGATATTCATACTCGTGTGTGCGATGATGACATCTGTGTCAATCGTTCGCGAGAAAGAGGTCGGCACGATGGAGGTGCTACTGGTCTCCCCGGTGCGTCCCGCAAAAATAATCTTTGCCAAAATGATACCCTACTTTGCGATATCATGCATCGTACTGATATTGATACTGCTTTTAGCCCGATATCTACTTGATGTACCTATGACGGGCGGCGTGTGGGGCATCTTCTCGCTATCATTGCTCTACCTTGCATTATCGCTTTCACTCGGATTGTTGGTATCGACGATAGCCCGAACACAAGTCGCAGCACTGCTCATTTCAGCCATGGTGATGATGATGCCGATTTTGATGCTATCAGGCATGCTCTTCCCGATAGAAAATCTTCCTACATTCTTTAAGGTTGTATCCAACATCGTTCCTGCGCGATGGTACATCGATGCAGTTCGCAAAATGATGATTCAAGGTCTTCCACTCTCTGCTGTATGGGAAAATTGTGTCATTCTTCTCGGCATGACTGTCACCATACTCGGAGTATCACTCAAAAAGTTTAACGACAAACTTGAATAGCCCTATGCACACGTTTATAGTACTGCTTCAGAAAGAATTTCTGCAGATTCGTCGCAATTCGTTTCTGCCACGACTCATCATAGCGTTCCCGATTTTGGTAATGCTGTTGATGCCACTTATCATGACTATGGATGTCAGGAATGTCAATGTCGCTATTGTCGATCTTGACTGCTCGACGACATCACGTCGCATAGCATGGCACATCGAGGCATCGGAGCGTCTGTCACTTCGACAGACAACGTCTGAATACCCTCTGGCCATGAAAGATTTGGAGCAAGGAGAGGTAGATGTAATCGTGCAAATACCCTCTGATTTCGAACGTAATATGAGCACCAACTCTGCTGAGCGTATCAGCATCTCGGCAAATGCCGTAAATGCTACAAAAGGAGGCTTGGGCATGCAATATGTCGCACAGACCATCGCCCTATCTCTCAAAGAGTTGAACAACGAGCAAAGCCCCGCCGGATTTTCGGAATTAGTCACTATTGAAAATCGCTATAATTCAACGCTCAATTATCGTCACTATATGATTCCGGCGCTGATGATTATACTCTTCATTCTCATCTGTGGTTTCCTTCCGGCCCTAAGCATTGTCGGAGAAAAAGAAAGCGGCTCGATTGAGCAGATAAACGTGACTCCCGTCTCTCGTTTCACATTCATACTTTCAAAACTTGTCCCCTATTGGATTATCGGTCTCTTTGTCCTGACCATTGCCATGCTGGTCGCACGCTTTGTCTATGGTCTGACGCCTGTCGGCTCAGTAGGAGCGATATATCTCGGCGCTATTTTCTTCATATTGACCATTTCAGGTTTTAGTCTCACGATAGCCAATTTTTCAGACACGATGCAACAGACGATGTTCGTAATGTTTTTCTTCATCATGATATTCATGCTGATGAGCGGACTTCTGACACCTATAGATTCGATGCCTGTTTGGGCTCAACGCTTCACTCTGATATTGCCACCTCGTTATTTTGTTGAAATTTTACGTTCAGTCTATCTCAAGGGCACATCTATCAGCGAACTATGGATGGCATACTCGGCTTTGGGTGTCTTTGCAATTGTCTTCAATATTCTCGCAGCCGTCACCTACAAAAAGCGAATATAGGCAACCATCTATTAGCCACCTTATACGATCGAATTACCGAAGATTTAAGGAGGGGTTACGCCTCAATGAAGGCTTCAACGAAAGCGACACTGCCATTGGGGATAATGGTATAGGATTGTGCCTGAGCAGCAATCAATATCGTATCGCCGGCTGCGACCACTCTACTCTCCTCTCCCTCTATTATTCGGCACTCGCCCTCTGTGAGGGTTATCACCACAAATGAGTCCAAGTCACGAAGGTCACGCACATATTCCTCACGGAGTCGATAGAGCTGAGTAGTGAAATAATCTGTCTGCATCAGAGTCATTGCAGAGTCATCACTCTTTTCATAAGCAATTGCACCTCCGCCGACATCTTCAAAATCGAGTGCCTCGCTTGCCAAATCTACGTGCAATTCACGCAATCTGCCATCTGCGTCACGACGCATGTAGTCATAGACACGATAAGTCACATCAGATGCTTGCTGAACCTCGACTAAGAATGCTCCGGCACCAATAGCGTGTATGCGACCGGCTGGAATATAATAGACATCGTCCTTCGCTATATCGATATAGTTGAGCGAATCCATGATGCGACCGGAAGCCACCATCTGCGAATAGTCCGACTTATCAATTCTGTTACGAAAACCATTGCAGATACGCGTACCCTCTACAGCATCCACAACATACCACATCTCCGTCTTGCCACGATGACCATGCATTGACGCCATTGCATCGTCAGGGTGTACCTGTATCGACAGGTCCTTCTCTGCATCGATAAATTTCACAAGCAACGGAAATTCATCTCCATGTCGCTCATAGTTGCGACGACCGAGCAGACGCTCCTTGTCGCGAACTATCAGCTGCAATATCGACAACCCGGCATCTACGCCGTCGGCCACAACCGACACACTACCTGCCAACGATGAAATCTCCCAGCTTTCGCCGATTGACTCACCCTTGCCAACCATTCCCTTGAGCTTCGCAATCTTGCTGCCACCCCATAGTGTATGCTTAAGTATCGGTGTGAATTTCCACATAATTCCATACAATGCCAAGCTTTTTACTCAGCAATAAAATGCAAAATTAAGACAAAACTTTGAATCAAGCACAATCTATTCGCATGATTTAATCACACTCCCCTCTTTTTTTCAAAAAAACATCATATAAAACACTTTCATTTGCGTACAAAATAAAAAAGAGTTAAATTTGCTAATCTTTCACTAATGATATACGCTATAAGAAAACTAAAAAACACATAATCTATGAAGAAATTATCATATTGCATTGTATTGATGCTTATTTCATTATTTTCAAGCACGGCTAACGCATCAAGCACCAAAATACTATCTCTTGCAGAGAGTTTTTTGAGTGAAAAATTGAATCTCAGTACTATTCGTGGCGAAATTGTCGCAGTCAACAACGACATTTGCAAAGAAAAATCGGCAGGTTTTGTACCTACGTTATCAGCGTCTGTTTACGCCTATAATGCAGTAAGCGATAATAATCAGTCGTGCTTTGTCCTAATGGCAGTGACCAAAGACGATGTAAGAATCATTGGCTATAGCGACAACAGTAAGTTCGACAACAACAATATGCCTGAAGCAATGCGAGAGTGGCTTACCGACTACACCGAAGCATTGGCTTGTGCTCCGGCCGGTACTCCTCGACAGGTGACAACCCAGCCCGTTGAGCCGTTACTCAAAACTAAATGGCATCAACATGCACCATACAACAATTTTTGTCCGACGTATGATGATCATCGCACTGTGGCAGGTTGCACTGCAATCGCTCTGTCGCAAGTACTCTACCACTTCAAATCTGACAACATAGCTCCGGAGATAGTGGAATATGTCAATGACCCAACCAAGACCGAAATAACAGTCGATTTCTCTAAAGGCGGATACGATTGGGAAAACATGTTGCCGACATACACAGAAGGCGAATATAGCGATGCTCAAGCAAATGCAGTGGCAAGATTGTGCTACGAGGCAGGTGTCGCAAGCAAAGCCGAATACGGATTCAGTAGCATGTTTGACTTCAGCGTGAGCAATTTCTCTACAAAAGCACCTCTTCCGTTTGAAGCTCTTCAACGTTATTTCAACTACAATTGCGACATAATGCTTCGCAAATATGTCCCAACTCAGTTGTGGATTGATATCATCAACGAAAACTTACTCAACAATCAACCGGTCATCTATGCCGGAAGCGGGAGCACCTCGCATTCGTTCGTAGTTGATGGTGTCGATAGCGAAGGGATGTATCACATCAATTGGGGTTGGGGAGACGATTCTGACGGCTATTTCGACCTTACTTATCTCCGTATTGACGATGAGCAGCACTATGGTGAAGGCCAGCAAATGATAGCAAACATCTCTCCACGCACAGCCTCTGATGAACCGTATGCTCCGAGATTGGCTGTGGGTGGATGCGCTAATAATGCTAGCGCCAATAGCCGACTATCCTTTCAGTGTAT
Source organism: Bacteroidales bacterium (assembly GCA_015061085.1). GTDB lineage: Bacteria > Bacteroidota > Bacteroidia > Bacteroidales > Muribaculaceae > Lepagella. The sequence goes on along the minus strand of SUXG01000008.1, from coordinate 20,090 downwards.
TACTACCAATTTCCGCGACAATGATTACTTCAAGAAATACGACACTTACTTTGCTTTCGTTCTTACAGATAAGAATGACAATATTTTAGCAGAAGGAGATTATTCCGAACTTGCTTACCCCAATAACTACGTTTTTTCAAGCTACGATGACTATGGTATTACCAAAACTGAAATCATTTCAATGATTGAAAATAATAAACTCGCAGATGGCACTTACCTCATTAATATTGCATCAAAACGAGGCGACGACGATAAAACGTCCTTGTGTTTAATCCCTGAAGCATTCCAACCAAAAATCAAAGTGACTGATGGTCAATACGAATTCATCAACACATGGAACATTGATGATTGTAAGATAGAAGTACGCAACGTCTATGCTGCAAGTGATGCATTTGCGAGTACGTATTTCTATCTCGGTTTTACCCTCTTCGACACCACCCCATTTGACTCCTACGGACTCTTTCAAGGGGGATTTTACTTTGAAAACTGCAAATCCGGCGAACTCTATAAGATTGATCAAAGTTTTAATCATGCTACGACCATGCCATGTGTAGAACAAGACGTCATCTATAAGGTGCGACCCACCAAAGAGAATGGCTTCACAATGGTCCCTGGACGCTACAAATTTGTAATTGAAAATACTGATTTATCATACACCACAGATGATTTCTATATTGATATCGAAGAAAAACCGTCATACCCTGTACTTGACTACAACTATGGTCTTGATAAACTCATTGTATTTGATGACTATCGTGGTATAGGACAGAGCAGCCAAGCGTGGTTTACGACCAACCACATCTACAGTGCCAACCTTGTCGGAGGCATTGTCAGAATCAACATCTACGCAACTCCTGCTGAGGGTGGCGAAGAAATTCTTATAGCTTCAATACCTGATGTAGAGGTAAAGGCAAATAGCGGAGTTACCCAAAGCAATATTCCTCTGACAAACAATTTCTACCCTCTCTGTGGCACATACGACTTCACATATCGCTATGTTACTGATTGTGGCGAACGTTCATTACTACGACCAAATCTAAAACCTGAAAGACACACATTTACCCACCAGACAGGCAATTACGTCCCACTGACAGCCGAATCACAAGTGCTTAAGAACGACTATTCCCTTACTCTCGGCGAACCTCAAACTTTTATGATTGAAATCTCCAACAACAACGATGTAGAATTCGCAGGCATAATCAACGCTTTGTTTATGGACATCGAAAGTGGCAAATGCGCTGAAGGGAAGAGCGAACTCACTACTATCGTGGCAGGTGATACTAAGTCAGTGCCTATCTACGTCACTTTTGAAGCCGATGGCGACTATGATGTCTATCTGACATCGACTATGCCTGAAATATGGTATGATCCTGATTGGAATAACCCAACGACACCATTGGCCGACCTCGCCGGTCGTCGAACAGTCTGCAAATTAACCCTGGACTATGCGTCAATCGGCCAAACGATGATAGACGAATCCAACCTTACTATCATAGCAATCTACGACCTTCAAGGCACCCAACTAAAGGACTTACAACCAGGCATCAACATCGTCAAGATGAGCAATGGCAAGGCTAAGAAAATTATGGTCAAATAAAAAAACTCTATAATAATGAAAAAGTTAAAATCTTATCTATTAATTCTGATGACAGTGGTGATTGGCTTGACTTCGTGCACAAGCAATCACCTTATCAACGACGACAAGAAACGTGAGACGATTACTCAAGACTTTGAGCAACGCCGCCAATCTTTGTCGTGTAACGAACTATTTGCGATTTTCGACACTACTCAGATGTCGATACCCCAACGTGAGGCTATGATGTTTCTCTATGCGTACATGCCTCTTTGCGACATAGCCAACCAAAGTGGCGACTATTTCCTCAAAATGGTCGATTGCACTCTCAAGGCTAAAGAAGAGATGCCATGGGGCAAGGTAGTGCCTGAACGCGAGTTTATCCACTTCGTGCTTCCTTTGCGTGTCAACAACGAGAATCTCGACACTTGCCGCACTGTCTTTTATGCAGAACTCAAGGATCGCGTGAAGGGTCTCTCAATGCATGATGCCGTGCTTGAAGTCAACCATTGGTGTCATGAGAAAGTGGTCTATCAGCCATCTGACGGTCGCACAAGCTCGCCATTGGCAAGCATCAAGACTGCCTACGGTCGCTGTGGTGAAGAATCTACGTTCACCGTTTCTGCCCTACGTGCAGTCGGCATCCCTGCCCGTCAGGTATATACTCCTCGCTGGGCTCACACCGATAGCAACCACGCTTGGGTAGAAGCATGGGTAGATGGAGAATGGCGCTTCTTCGGTGCGTGCGAGCCTGAACCGGTGCTCGACCTTGGATGGTTTAACGCTCCGGCATCTCGCGCTATGCTCATGCACACGAAAGCATTCGGCAAATACGACGGTCCGGAAGAAATCATGAGTCAAAACGCAGGCTACACCGAAATCAATATCATCGACAATTATGCACCAAGCACTACTGCCGAAGTAATTGTCACTGACAGCGAAGGTAACCCTGTCGAAGATGCAACAGTCGAATTTAAGCTCTACAACTATGCCGAACTATACTCTATCGCCACTAAAAAGACCAACAAAGAAGGCAAAGCATCTCTCACTGCCGGTAAAGGCGACGTTGTCGTGTGGGCTTCAAAAGATGGTCGCTACAACTTCGGCAAACTCTCATTCGGCAAAGATGAGCAGATTACTCTCGCATTAGACAAGAAAGCCGGCGACGCCTACTCTGTTGACATCGACATTATCCCTCCTGTCGAAGGTGCCAATCTCCCGGAAGTCACTGAAGAGCAACGCGCTGAAAACTCTCGTCGCATGGTCTACGAGGACTCTATACGCAATGCCTATGTCGCTACATTCTTCAACGAGCAGACAGCTCTCGAATGGGCTAAAGCTCACCCTGTGAAGAATGCATCGGTGGAAGCAATCGCTGAAATGCTCGTTAAATCACGTGGCAACCATGACATTATCACTTCTGCACTTGCTGACTACAAAGAGCAGGCAGCATGGATTCTCTCTCTCGTAGTCGATAAAGACCTTCGCGACATACCTCAAGAAGCCCTTATCGACCACATCACAAACACTCCTGACTGGAACGCTGCCGAAAATCATGCGATGATCTCCAACCCTCGCGTAAGCAACGAGATGATCACTCCATATCGCAGCTTCTTCAAGGCCGCTATCTCTCAAGCCGATGCTCAACGCTTCCGTCAGTCTCCTGCCGACCTCGCTAAGTGGGTAGCCGACAGCATTCGCATTGACAAAGAGTGCAACCGTGGAGGTGCTCCTATCAGCCCTATCGGTGTATGGAAAGCTCGCGTAGCTGACCCTCATAGCCGCAACATCTTTTTCGTCGCTATGGCTCGCAGCCTCGACATCCCGGCTCGTATCGACGACGTGACAGGCAAGGTGCAAATTCTCAACGACGGCAACTTGGTCGATATCGACTTTGAAACATCTGAACAGATCGTAGCGAAGCAAGGTATCCTCCAAGCATCATATAACCCTACAAAAATGCTCGACAATCCTAAATACTACAACCATTTCTCTATCGCCAAGCTCACCGACCGCGGCACCCTCTACACCCTCAACTACAACGAAGGTGACGGCGTACGTGAAGGCACAACATGGGCTAATCTCCTTAAAGATGGAGCCGACCTCGACTGTGGCGACTATCTCATGGTGACAGGAACACGCCTTGCCAATGGTGGCGTACTTGCTCACCTTGAAGCATTTGCCGTAGCTGACGGTCAGACCACAAAGACAGAGATGGTGATGCGTCAAAGCCTTGACGATGTGCAAGTGATCGGCAGCTTCAACTCCGAATCGCTCTATAAGCCTATCGACGACAGTGCTGCTAAATCAGTGCTTTCTACCACAGGTCGTGGCTATTTCGTAGTGGCAGTGCTCGGTGTCGGTCAAGAACCGACCAACCATGCTCTTCGCGACATTGCTACCCTCGCTAAAGACTTCGAGCAATGGGGACGCCAGATGATCCTCCTCTTCCCAAGCATGGACGACTACAAGCAATTCCGTCCTGAAGAATTTCCGGGCTTACCATCAAATATCACATTCGGCATCGACATCGACTCTTCAATCCAAGACCAAATCGTCAAAGAAATGAAGTTGACCAACAAGACTCTGCCGATGTTCATCATCGCCGACACATTCAATCGTGTTCTCTTCATCTCACAAGGCTACACCATCGGTCTGGGTGAGCAAATGCTAAAAACAATCCACAAGCTCTAACCTTCCACACACTATACGCAAAGAGTTCAGCCTCCACGCTGAACTCTTTTTTTTTCTCCAAATCTCACATCTTCATCCATCATGACCACCCAGAAATAATACTATACATGATGTATCCACAGAAAAACATATAGACAACGCCATCGGACATCAATAGTATGAAAAAATCTTATTAACTTTGCCAACGTTTTCACACTCACGACAAAAAACTAACACAATGGAAACAGACTATAATTTTCTAAACAGTTTTGAAACGACTCTTCAAGAAGATTTGATAAAAGTCGCATCATCCAACGGAATGCTGTGTGGCACTCTACTATCGAGCGATGACATCAATCAACGCTGGCATGAGATTGCTCCCGAATATATGGTCGATGCAGTCAAAGAAATTGCTGCCTATCCGACGGTTTCGCTTGCTTGGGCTGCATATTTGGGCATGGCAATAGCATACGGTTGGGATGCAGATTGGGAAAAGTTTGCAAAAATGCCATATTCAGAATTTTACGGTCCTCGCAAATTCGACGATATGGACGAAAATATTTTAGAAAATATTCTCGGGCTCAATCTCCAGAGCAAAGAAGCAACCAAAATCGAAGACGTGATTCGCCAATGTGCAGAGGTTGCACTCTCGCAAATCAGACGTAGCGCAATCGAGCCACAATCTCCAATGGCTTTCCACACATTCGCTCGAGCTTGCAAAGTGTTATACCGAATCGGTGCAGCTATAGAACTACACAGACTCGGCTACAAATTCGAGCGAATAAACCTCAACTAAATACACATTATCACATTATTACAAAATTAGGGAGTTTGCACAATTTAAGCAAACTCCCTAAACATTAGTATTTAGAATAACAAATCTAATAATACACAAATTGTTAAGCTTCAAGAGCTTCACGTAAATCGAGAACGATGTGAGGATTTGTGACATCTTGGCGATACTCATCGACCACCACTGTGCCTCCCATTGACACTGCCGGATTTCTATAGACCATACCACTTTCAATCGATGAACGAGCCGACGAATGAAACTCTGTCGCCCCGGTGGCATCAGCTATCTTTCGTATATTATTGGGACGCACACCGCAACCCGGCATAATGATAATGCGACCATCGGCTTGCTTCACAAGTTCGGCTATCATGTCGATGCCTTGCTCTGCTGTAGAAGCCTGGCCTGAAGTCAAAATACGATTACAACCCAACGATATAATATCTTCCAACGCTTTTTGTGGATCGCGACACATGTCGAACGCTCTATGGAATGTCACATCCAAACCTTCTGCTGCTTCCATCAAACGATTCATTGCCGGAATATCAACATCTCCGTCTGCTGTAAGACAACCGATTACTACACCATCAACTCCAACGCTACGACACAACTCTATGTCACGCAACATTATTTCTTGCTCCAACTCCGAATAAAGGAAATCTCCACCTCGCGGACGTATAATGACATTCAGTCGTGTTTCCTTAAGCAAGGCTCTCGCAACACAGATTTCACCGGCTGAAGGTGTTGTGCCTCCTTCCGGAATTCCGGCACACAGTTCCACTCTGTAAGCACCGCCTTTTTGCGCCAACAACGCACTCTGAGCCGAATTTGCACATATTTCTATTCTCTTACCCATAACAGATATCTTCTCATTTATTTTCAAGATAATTTACTTTCTTTCCTTGCGAAACGGCATACTCAATTTCACGTCGTGTGCTATTGCCAATATAACCACCTACGTTTATTACAAATACTTCGTCTGCCATGTCGATTTTGCGAAGGTGCATATCATCGAGCATCTCTTTGACACCGGGACGCGACACCTCCTCATCGCCACTATGTCCAAATAATCCTACCGACACAACAATATTGCCTTCCAATGACAACTTTTTCTGAACTGCGATAAATTCATCCTTAAATCGCGTGCTGCCACACAATGTAATCACTTTATATTTGCCTACCATTTCTTCTATTTTTTTACAAATTTAGTCATTTCTTAAATCTTTGCCAAACATCTATCCTACGATTTGTGTTTTAACTGCAAACAAAAAATTATCAATACTATGAAAACACATCGTCTGATCGCTACGGCAATCTTATCTTTCTTTGCTTTATTTTTATACAACAACGATGCAAATGCCTGTTCTCGAATTGTTTACGAAGGGAATAACTCTTTGATTGTCGTCGGGCGTTCGCTCGATTGGAAAACACCGATCCCGACAAACATCTATGTCTATCCTCGTGGCATGGAGAAGCAAGGCAACCGACAAGAGAACTCAGTCAAGTGGCGTTCACGCTATGGAGCTGTCTATGCTGTCAGCTACGATGGTGGCATTACTGAGGGCATGAATGAAATGGGCCTTGTCATTAATGGTCTATTCTGCAAAGGGACAGTCTATTCCAACACTGACACCGAAAATCGGCCTCCGATGTCGTTGGCTGTGTTTGTCGCTTGGTTGCTCGATATGAACGCTACCACCGACGAAGTTGTCAGCGTCTTAAAACAGCACAATTTCAATATCTCCGGCGCAACGTTCGACGGTGGTACCGTCTCTGCGCTGCATTGGGGTATTACAGACGCATCAGGAAAGAGTGCTATCTTGGAGTTTGACAACGGCAATGTCAATATCTACGAAGGCACTGACTTGCAGGCACTTACCAACGACCCGGCATTCCCTAAGATGCAAGCAATCCTTAACTATTGGCACAACATCGGCGGAACAAACATGTTGCCAGGCACAGTTAAAAGTCCCGATCGATATGTCAGAGCCGACTTTTTCACACGCCACGTTCGCAAAACAGCTGACGCCGACACAGCGGCTTCAATCGCACGCTCAATAGTTATGAATGTCTCTGTGCCATACCTTTACAACATTGAGACCGAGCCTAATGTATCATCCACCCAATGGCGTTCACTTGCCAACACTCGAGACAAACGATACTATTTCGACATCGTAACAAACTCCGGCATGTTCTACATCGACCTTAATCGCTGCAACATCAAAGAAGGCGCTCCGGTTTTAAAACTCGACACTTCAAAAAGCAGCAAATACGTCGGTGATGTTACTTCTAAATTAGTCAAAAGCAAACCATTCAATCCGATGTACTAACATTGCTATTGTGAAATCGAAAAATTAAATGTAAATTTGTAGCATCTTAATTACAATGAACAATTATATGCTATATTACATAATTTACAATAATACCCAGCAGGGTCCTATGAATAAAGAAGAACTCGTGAAATACGGGCTCAACTACAATTCCGACGTATGGACAGAAGGTTTGCCATCATGGGTTAAAGCATCTGAAATAGCTGAACTCAAAATTTTTATTGATAATCTTAACTCTCCTCAAAAAGCCGAAGACGACTATTATTTTATGATTGTCAACAATCAGCAGGCAGGACCATTTTCAATTAATGAACTATTGAATAAAGGATTGCAAGCTGACACACATGTTTGGAAAAACGGAATGAATAATTGGACTCCGGCAGGACAAATACCGGAACTTCAAAAGCTATTCAGTCCTCAGGCTCCGCCTCCTTTTGCAAATACTCAAACGCCCCAATATGCGCCGGGACAAAATGTTTACAACAATCAGCAATACACACCTATTCACACCAATTGGATGCCGTGGGCTATTACAAGCACTGTATTAGGATTTCTATGCTCTTGCATTGGTTGCATTTTCGGCATAATAGCAATCGTAAAAGCCAACGATGCCAACAATCTTTATCGAGAAGGTCGTATTGAAATGGCTGAAAAAGAAAACTCAACGGCTCGTACCATGACAATTATTGCCTTTGCGGCTACAGCGCTCGATATCATTGGTAGTTTTATTTATTTTATGTTATCGTTATAATGATGTCAGGAAATAACAAACCGACCAATTGGATGCCATGGGCAATTGCTGGTGCTCTGCTGGGCGCAGCATTCACATTCATGATTGGCAGTGTATTCGGAGTTGTGGGCTTTATATTCAGTCGTGAAGCTAACAATGCCTACAAATCCGGGAATATAATCGACGCCGAAACAAAAAATTATTCAGCAAAGAAAATGACTCTCCTTTCGCTGGCTATAAGCGCTTTAGGCATCATTTCATTCATTTTATACACACTTATATAACATCAGCCTACATCATGAAACGATCTTCTCTACGACACATATTCTCATTAGTTTTTTTGACACTATGCGTTGCTATCAGTGCTCAAGAATGGGCTGTCGTCAAGACTGCAGTGACATCTTTGCGAACCGAGCCACGTCACGCATCAGAAATGTGCACACAAGCCGGCATGGGTACTCCTATGAAACTTTTGCAAAAAGACGGCTCATGGTGGAAGGTAGAACTTCCTGATGAATACATCGGCTACGTTCCTGCCAACACAATTGAGACCATGTCACAACAAAAGTATGACCAATGGCGCAAATCTCACAAGGTGATGGTAACCGACACCGAGACTGCCCTACTCGACAAAGAAGGTAACGTGGTCAGCGACCTTCTGCTTGGCAACGTGCTTCAGATACAGAATCCGACTAATAACGACGGGGTGATATACGACAATAATAGCGACACCTACCTCGATATTTGGACGCCTGACCTAAGAAAAGGCGTTGTCTATGTTGACAATAATCTCAACGTACTCTCCGGTTTCTCTCGTCTTGATGCTCCGGCGCTTACCGACCGACAGTTTGACGCCGACAAGATTATTGACACAGCTATGGCTCTTATGGGACGCGTCTATCTTTGGGGTGGCACTTCTCCTCGCATGAACGACTGTTCAGGACTTGTCAAAGTCTGCTATCTGTCATGTGGCATCATCCTTCGTCGTGATGCTTCTCAACAAGCGTTGACCGGCAAAACCGTATCTTCTATCAAAGAGGCTAAGAAAGGCGACTTGCTATTCTTCGGCACTTCTACCGGCAAGGTCAACCATGTCGGCATCTACATCGGCGACGGTCGATTTATCCACAGCTCCGGACAGGTCAAAATCAATAGCCTCAATCCCGACGATAAGGACTATCTCAAATACAATCTCCTGAAAATCAAACGAATTGATGGCATGATTGGCACAGATGGCATTTGGTCTATTTACGACCACCCATGGTACAATCTTGCACACTAACACTATCTGCAAGCACGACATGAAACGCCGACAATTCATCACAGCCATAGGATTTGGAGCATTAGCACTCTCGTCTCCTCTTTCGCTATCTTCTGCAGAACGTCTGACTGGGAAATGGCTATCGCAACCATCATCCGGCAAAATACGATTGTCATTCACGCCATACGAGCTAAAGTTGCGCCATGCGTTCAACCTCGCCAAATCAAGTAGAACGACAACCCCCGATGTGCTTGTACGCATCGACTACGAAGGATTTACAGGCTATGGAGAAGCATCTATGCCTCCTTATTTGGGAGAAAGCATCGACAGCGTGTGTCGTTTCTTGTCAAAAGTAGATCTCGGTCAATTTTCCGACCCATTTCGTTTGGAAGATATTCTCGCATATATCGACTCCATTGACAAGGACAACCGTGCAGCAAAAGCATCTATCGACATTGCTCTCCACGACCTTCTCGGCAAAATCATGGGTCAACCATGGTATAAAATCTGGGGACTTAACCCTGACCACACCCCTTTGACATCGTTCACCATAGGTATTGACACCGAAGAGGTGGTACGTCAGAAGGTGGAGGAAGCCTATCCCTACAAAGTGCTTAAAGTCAAAATGGGTCTCGACAACGATCGCGCCACGATTGAGACCATTCGTTCGATGACCGACCGTCCGATTTGCGTCGATGTCAATCAAGGATGGAACTCCAAAGAGCATGCACTCGAAATGATACATTGGCTCAAGGAGCGTGGTTGTCTCTTTGTGGAGCAACCGATGCCAAAAGAGATGATTGACGAGACAGCATGGCTTCGAGAGCGTTCTCCTCTACCAATCATCGCCGACGAAGCATTCCAACGTCTCCCCGACATCACACGCTTCAAAGGTGTTTACGACGGCATCAACATCAAGTTGATGAAAAGCACCGGTATGCACGAAGCCTACAAGATGATTACTCTCGCAAGAGCACTCGACATGAAAGTGATGATTGGCTGTATGACAGAGACTTCATGTGCTGTCACTGCCGCCGCTCAACTATCCCCTCTTGTCGATTGGGCAGACCTTGATGGCAATCTGCTTATCTCCAACGACTGCTTTGTTGGGTTGAAAATAGTCGAAGGGAAAGTCACTCTGCCCGACTCAGCAGGTATCGGCGTAACACCATTATAAACCTCATCAATATTATCCACAGCAACGAACGATAACAATGAAATATTTCGCTATAATAGACGATAAACAATGCGGACCATTTCTCCCACAAGAGATGCCGGCTGTCGGTGTGCGTCCATCAACCTACGTATGGTGCAAAGGCATGACTGACTGGCAACAGGCGCGAGAAGTAGCCGACATCTGCCGATTTTATCGCAATCATATCTACGACATCTGCCACCCGACTCCGACACCTATAACTGTGTCTGACTCAGCTCCTGCGGTCAACGAGAATATCCCACTGCGTTTCCGCTCCTTTATTCCTGCCGATACGGATGTGTCTCCCCTCAACGACAATGAAGACACTACGCAACCACCCAAGACATGGATGTCACTTGCTATCATTGCGACTATATTTTTCTTCTTCCCGACAGGTATTGTAGCCATCATCATGAGCCACCGTGCCGATCGTCTATGGAAAGAGGGCAAAGTAGTTGAAAGCCACGAGGTTGCTCGAAAGGCAAAAATGATGACAGGTTTCTCTATTTGCATCGGACTTATACTTTTTGCGCTCCTAATACGTTTCTTATAATACCCTACTATTATTATCAATTTTATGAACTACCAGAAAATTCTCGAAAACATATACAACGAAATTCTCCCTTACGCAAAAGAAGGAAAGCAAGCCGACTACATCCCGGAATTAGCTAAGGTCAACCCTGACCAATTCGGAATGTGCATCAACACCGTTTCGGGCGAAACATATTCTTTCAAGCAAGCCGACACACGATTTTCAATACAAAGTATCTCCAAAGTGTTTGCTTTGGCTATGTGTCTCTCCATAAAGGGCGACAGCCTTTGGAAAAAGATAGGCAAAGAACCGTCTGGCACGGCGTTCAATTCGCTGATACAACTCGAAATCGAAAAGGGCATACCTCGCAACCCTTTCATCAACGCCGGCGCTATCGTGATGGCTGACATTCTTGTTTCACACCTCAAAGACCCAAAGACAGAATTTCTGAATTTTGTTCGCGCTTTGGCCGACAATGACACCATCACCTACAACGAGAAAACTGCCATTTCAGAACGCGAGACCGGCTATCTAAATGCAGCTATTGCCAACCTACTGAAATATCACGGCACTATAGAAAACGACATCGAGACTGTCCTCCATTTCTATTTCCTAATGTGCTCAGTCGAAATGAGTTGCGACGAGCTATCCAAAGCATTCCTCGCTTTTGCTAATCATAGTCGTCCATTCGACTATGCTGGCATAACACTGACAACTTCACAAGTAAAACGTATGAATGCCATCATGCAGACTTGCGGTTTCTACGACGAAGCCGGCGAATTTGCCTATCTTGTCGGACTGCCCGGCAAAAGTGGTGTCGGAGGTGGTATTGTCGCTATTTATCCTATGCTCTACTCTGTGGCTGTATGGAGTCCGCGCCTAAACTCTAAAGGCAACTCTGTGATGGGTATTAAAGCTCTTGAACTTTTCACCACTGAAACCAAAGAGTCTATCTTCTAACCATAGAAACGCACTCTCTACTCTGTATCTTTCCTCAAAATTATTTAGAGAACTTCTATAAATTCCATTTAGTTGGTATAGATGTCATCGACCTCTATACCAACATTCTTATCCACCACTATTGCTTACGATACATCGGTGACGTCGCTTGCAAAATCTTATTTTTCAGCAAAGGCTTGTAGTCCGGATTTTCTTCAAAGAATTTCTCCACCACTAAACGAGAGTCTTCGCTACGATAATTGCCTAACAATGCTCCGACCCAATTGCGAGGAAAAAATATGTCGCCGGTACGTTGTACTTCGAGCAATTCATCAAGACCCGGTCGGATATAACTCAGCGACAAAGGCTGATACACCGGATGATTAAGATAAGATAATGCATTCGCCGCCCATGGCTCAACGCTACGATTTTCCGGCTCCAAAAGAGACTTAAAAAACTCATCGCGTTTTTGTTTATCAGGATTGACTGCCATAGACAAGAAATCAAATTGTCGCAATCGGTCAGGGTTACTGATTCTATTACGTTGTGTCGATATTATCTGCTCGGCAAGGTCTGCCTTTCGTATAGACAATTCACATGCCAACGACATATAGTCTGTCTCCGACAGCAACGGATTGCTCTGTTCTTGCCACAAATCATAAAATTTCTGATACAATGATTGCGACTTAAAATTTGCAACAAGCAAACGCATCAACGATAGTCGACAAGAAGTTATGACATGAGTTTGCGCCATGTCAAATAATCTACATTCCACACTTTCATTAGCAATACAATGCATCGGTTCCGATAAGTAACTGCATATCGACGAAGCTATCAAGGCATCACTCTCATGGCTCAGTGCATCAATCAGAAAATCCAACCACTCCTCGTCACAAATCATTGATTTCCAATAATTTTCATTTAGCGACATCAATAACGAAAGACGGCTCACATCACTGAGGCTGTTCCAATTCTCTCTGAGCCAACGGCGCGACTTTTCATCAATCAAGAAGCAACCATAACCTCTGCCATCGCTATTTGGAAGCAACGCCTTTACTTCTCCCCTCAATGGTATGCTGACATTATCGGCATCTATTTCGATTTCTATCTCTTTCATTTCATCTGTCACTGCAATGACGTTGAATTTTTGAGGCCAATTAAGTCCGCGATTGTATGGATCCTTCTGACTGACTATAAGCTTTTCATCCTTTATCATGCAGTCCACATTTGGCATGCCCTTCTCGTTGACCCACACACGACTGAAATTCTTAAGGTCGTAATCAGTTCGCTTGTCTAATATCGCGATAAGGTCATCCCAAGTAGCATTACCATAAGCGTATGTAGAAAGATACTCTCTTACGCCCTCTTGAAATGCCGACTCACCCATTATCTCAATAATCTTTTCAAGAACGATAGGAGACTTGCAATAGATGATGTTGCCATAAACCAATCCTGCATCTTGAAGGTTATCAAGTTGCTGCTTGATTGATGTCGTCCCGATAGTTCTGTCTTCATTAAGCGAAGGAGCTGCCGTCATTTTAAGCCAACTCAGACGATGATTAATATCCGGATAAAGGGGCTCTGTGATGCGAGATGCAAAATAGTTGGCAAAGACTTCTTTTGTCCATACATCATCAAACCAATCCATAGTCACATAATCGCCAAACCACATGTGAGCAGTCTCATGTGCTATCAATTGAATACGCTGCAACTTTTCGTCCTCGGTAGGATTTTCACTCAAAAACATTCGAGTATCATTGTAGAGTGTCGCTCCCGTATGCTCCATACCTCCGTATTGAAAACCGGGCAATATAACAAAATCATACTTGGCAAAAGGATATGCAATTCCTGTATATTCCTCAAGCCATTCTAACGACACGACAACCTGACGAAATATCTCATCTAATTGCGACAATCGATTTGCGTCAGTCTCGCGATGATAAGCTACCATCTTTCGCTTTTCATCTTCATAGACTGCCTTCTCAAACTTGCCAACGACAAATGAGAAGAGATAAGTACTCAATGGTTCTGTTGGGCTGAACTTCACAAACTTGCGATTTCCTTCGATGCTCTCGTCCGACAATGGCGAGTTAGCGACAGCCTCCCACTCTACCGGCAATTCAAGGCTCAAACGATATTCAGCCTTCAGATTAGGCTGATCAAAACATGGGAACAACGTACGGGCACGGTCGGGAACAAGAAGCGTGTACATAAACTCCTCATTGCGATTAAGCGACTGATCGCCTGCCTCAAAATCTATCACTATAGTGTTTTGTCCGGTAACAGTCCATTGACTGCCTACAATTATGTGTTCATTCACAGCGAAATACTCCACCGACCGACCATTGACCTCGACAGAATGTATCTTCTCTGCCGGCTGACGAAAATCGACGACTACCTCATCTGCTTCGTCTAATGCAAAGGAAATAGCAACCCGTCCATTTACCGACTGACCGAGTGAATCGGGAATGGCGAAATGTAAGTCATAAACCAATCCTTTGATGCTAGCCTTACGCTTCTGCGCCAACTCCTTCGACACCCCCTCGTCATAAAGATGTCCTCGCTCTGTATCGCAACCGACACAAAGAACGATAGCTAACGCCACCGCTAACATATAACATAGTTTCTTCATCATCTATATTGGGTTTGTAAATATCTATATCTGTGGTGATTAGGCGATGCCACAAAGTTCTATTTCGAAGATAAGAGTAGAGTTTTTTGGTATTCCTTTCATGGCACGACTACCGTAGCCGAACTTTGACGGAATGTAGATAATCCACTTGTCGCCAACCTTCATTTTTTGCAATGCGATATGCCAGCCGACGATAAGATCTTTGAGTCGCATTGCATCAGGATATGACTGACGAGTATTGTCGTCAAAAACTTTACCATTGGTCAACATTCCCTTGTAATAGACCATCACAACGCTACTGAGGCGTGGTGTAGCACCTTTACCACTCTTCAACTGACGCCCCATAACGCCACCTCCAAGGTCAACAATACCCATCTCTGCCGACAACGTCGCGAAATATTCCGATTCTGTAGGTCTCTTTCGTTCCATGATTTTATCAGGCTTTTGTACGATTTAAAATTACCAACGCTGCGATAACTCCCGGCACCCATCCGATAGCTGTCAATATCGCAACAATTACTACCGAGCCACAACCTTTGTCTAATACTGCCAAAGGAGGGAAAATTATTGATAATAGCACTCTAAATAATGACATATCTGAATTGTTTTTTATTTTCATTTTCGTTTTACCCTACAAAAGTAATAGATTTTATGAAAACGCCCAAACTCCTTCGCCATTTTAACCCGTCAGACACAATCCGGGCTAACGCTCTACGTCATAAACAGTAAAACAAAAAAAAGACTGAGACAAGCACAACGTCTTACCTCAGTCCTTAATAATATTCTATCGGCATCAATCAAGTGTTGCCGCAAACTCCATAAGATAAGCCTTGATGAAGTCATCGATATCACCATCCATCACGCCATTGACGTCAGATGTCTGATAATTTGTACGGTGGTCCTTCACGCGACGGTCGTCAAAGACATAACTGCGTATCTGACTACCCCACTCGATTTTCTTCTTGCCGGCTTCGATTTTTGCCTGCTCTTGCATACGATGTTGAAGTTCCTTTTCATAAAGGATTGACTTCAATTGGCGCATTGCATTTTCCTTATTCTTCGGCTGGTCACGAGTCTCTGTGTTTTCGATTAGGATTTCTTCCTCCTCGCCGGTATATGGATCCTTATATTGATAGCGAAGACGAACTCCCGACTCCACCTTGTTGACATTCTGACCACCGGCGCCTCCACTTCGGAACGTATCCCACGACACACATGCCGGCGCAACATGGATTTCAATCGTATCGTCAACCAATGGCGTAACGAAGACCGACGCAAACGATGTCATACGCTTGCCTTGAGCATTGTATGGACTGACACGTACCAAACGATGCACTCCGTTTTCGCTCTTCAAATAACCATAGACATAGTCGCCTTCAATGTTGATAGTCGTTGACTTAATACCCGCATCATCACCCTCAAGCAGTTGAGCGATAGATGTTTTGTAGCCATGCTTTTCAGCCCAACGAAGATACAATCGCATCAACATTGATGCCCAGTCCTGACTCTCTGTACCACCGGCACCTGAATTGATTTTAAGCACAACGCCGAGTTTATCCTCCTCGCGACGAAGCATATTGCGTAGCTCCAGATTCTCTATTGCCTCCATCACCGAAGCATATTGAGCATCGACCTCTTCTTCTGTGACAAGCTCATCTTTCACAAAATCAAAAGCCAACTGAAGCTCATCGACTTGCTTTTCGAGAGCCTCGTAATTCTCAATCCAAAACTTCAACTCTTTGATCTTGCGCATTTGTGCTTCTGCTGCCTTTTGGTCATCCCAAAAATCAGGCACATGAGTGCGCAACTCCTCTTCTTCTACTTCTATTTTCTTACTGTCGATGTCAAAGATACCTCCTCAACGCGAGCTTGCGTTCAAAAGTCTCTTTTAATTGTTCTTGTGTAATCATATTTTATCACTAAAACGTTGGGTTAATATTCTATTCTGCAAAATTACAAAAAAATCTCACAAAGCCAAACACCCTCTTCACATATTATTCGCTCACCATCCCTAACCCCAATTAAAATATCTATTATTTCTATTGTATCTATTATATCTATAATTACTATCATCACTAAGACGAAAAACGAAAGCCAACTCCCCTCGCCTTAACAAAAGAGCCCGACATCATCATGCCGAGCCCTATATATCATACCGAGGCTGATAGCCACTACTGTTGCTTCAAACGACTGAAATAGAAATCCAAAATATCCTTGGCTGCAGTAAACGACGACTGCTCATTATTAAGCACACGCATCTCCTTTTGCTCCAACAACGCCGCAACCTCAGGAGTGTGATAAAAATTACTGCGTAACTGCTCATCGATAGTCTCTATCATCCAATACTTAGCTTGCTCATTGCGTTTATGCTCGAAATAGCCTGTCTTTTGAACATACTCAAAATATCGATCAATCATGCCCCAAAGCTCATCGATGCCAAGCTCATAATATCCGCTATAACAATGAACCTCCGGCACCCACTTACTTGGCGTCGGTGGGAACAGATGCAAGGCATTGCGGAATTGAGCTGCCGCCAAATTTGCCCTGTCGATATTGTCACCGTCTGCCTTATTGATAGCAATACCGTCTGCCATCTCCATAATGCCACGCTTAATACCTTGAAGTTCATCGCCGGTGCCTGCAAGCTGTATTAGCAAAAAGAAATCGACCATGGAATGAACTGCCGTTTCACTCTGTCCGACTCCGACTGTCTCCACAAAAATATTGTCATAGCCTGCAGCCTCACAAAGCACAATCGTCTCGCGTGTCTTACGCGCCACGCCACCCAACGAACCTGCCGACGGCGAAGGACGAATAAATGCATCTTGTTCTTGCGAAAGTTTCTCCATGCGCGTCTTGTCGCCAAGTATCGAACCCTTCGTGCGCTCACTGCTCGGGTCGATAGCCAGTACAGCCAACTTTCCTCCCTGACGCAACACATGAAGTCCGAAAGAATCAATCGACGTACTCTTGCCGGCACCCGGAACTCCGGTAATACCAATACGTCGCGACTTACCCGAATACGGCAGACACTTCTCGATAACCTCTTGTGCTATAGCCTGATGCGCCTCTGCTGTACTTTCTATCAAAGTGACTGCCTGACCCAATACACTTACATTGCCCTTGAGTATGCCTTCTACATAATCGTTTACACTCAATTGCACGCGTGCGCGTGCCCTACGATACGGATTAATAGTTGGCGCCGAATTCACTCCACTATTGACTTGCAGCCCCTTATATTTACAATCATTTTCCGGATGTTCCATTATGACCTATTTCTTATATTTATTTTTCAATTATTTACTTATCTTTTCTCCGACGATTCTGACCGTTTCGGTCGGACGCAACGGATCGTCACTCACAACCTCAACCTTTACGTTAAAGGCTCCATCGGAAAGCTTGGCAACATCAAGTTCAAACTCTACGGCTTCACTCTTGCCTGCTTTCAATTTCTTTGGCATACGCTTTACGCCAAACGCCTTATTAAACGAATAAATACGATTGAGGTTCAACACGTTAACACCCTCGTTGCTAATATAAAATTTGCCTTTTACCTTCTTATCGCTCGATATTTTACCTAATTCTATCACCTTTTCGTCAATCGATATTCTTGGTGCTGACTTCAACTGCTCAGCAGTCAATTTTGATGTGTCAGCCTTCACATTGACAGAAATATCCACCTTCTGTCTGTTCACCGACTCGCCATCATCCGAAAGTATCTCAAAGCAATGAATATTCAACCCGTAATTATCATCGTCACGCGAATTATAGTAAATGCTTATCGTCGCTAAATCACCCGGCTCAACTATCGTTGATGAAACTCCTATCGACAGACAATGTGGCACATTCTCCCACGACAAAATTATCGGCTTATCGCCCTGATTATAGGCGTGGATAAACTCATGACGCGATATTCCCTTTATGACATCACCCAATATCAACGACGCTACCGATAGACGCAAATTGCCCGAAACTATCGGATATTGACTGTTCAACGACTCCGGTTTACCTATAACCATACCCCTAAGACCAATCGTCGTAACAGTGTTTTCGATACCCGTATAAACCTTTATACTCTTACTGAAACGACCCGGGCGACCCGCAGGATCATACGTAAATCGCACTTCTGCTGTATCTCCCACAGCAATAATTCCATCAGTATATTCTGCAACAGTACATCCACATGTACTCTTCACTCTATTTATAACAGTCTCATCCGGACCATGATTTACCATACGAACGCAACCCGTTTGCGGGCCTTCTGCCTCCTTAAATGTCCCAAAGTCATAACTTGTCGAAAGCCACTCTATACCCTCACGAGAATAACCGGAAAACGCTACGCAAAAAAGCAATAATGCTACAAATGAATATCTGCCCATAATGACTCTCCTCATTATTTACCAGGAACGACATTACCCTTCAACTTCAATCTCACTTTCTTTGGGCTACCATTAGTCTTAACTGTAACCACACGATCAATTGCTCCTTGACGTCCTATAGGATTATACGTCACCTTTATCTTGCCCTTCTTGCCCGGAGCAATCGGATGTTGAGGATATTCAGGTCGCGTACAGCCACATGTTGCCGTAGCCTCAATGATTACCAAATTTCCATCGCCGACATTTGTAAACTCAAATTCATGACTTACCATGCCATTCTTCTCCTTCACGATACCAAAATCATGCGAATATTCATTAAACTCTATCTTTGCAACGCCTTTACTCTTAGCGTCAAGCAACATCGGCATAGCAAACACCATCAATGCCATTATGCCAACTATTAATTTTCTCGCCATATTATTTCTTATTTTTAGATTACTCCTTTAAATTAAAACTAAACATTTTGCTAAGGATCATTTATTCTCTCATCAATGTCTGCTTCAAATTAAAAACACAAACACGATTACAAAATTACAAAATATTTTAAAATCAGACACTCTAATATCCACTAAGTTTAAACTTTAATCAACTTATCTCCCTGCTTCTTTAATCCGAAACACAACAAAACAATCACGACAAAACACATCGTCAACAAAAAGTCTCAAAAAAATATTTCTCAAACCATTGTATATCAACCACATACAAAAAATACACAAAAATAATACTAAAAAAATTTGGTCAATTCAAAAAAAGGCAGTAACTTTGCATCGCATTTCGGGAAAACAACGTAGTAAAACACTAAAAAATTACGCTTGTCCGAGTGCTAAAAATGTTGATTCGCTAGCTCAGCAGGTAGAGCACAACACTTTTAATGTTGGGGTCCTGGGTTCGAGCCCCAGGCGGATCACAGACAAGACAAATCGTTTTGATACGATGGTGCCATAGCTCAGTTGGTAGAGCAAAGGACTGAAAATCCTTGTGTCCCCGGTTCGATTCCTGGTGGCACCACGAAGAATCACAGCAAAAAGATGAAAACCTCTGAATTTCAACGAATTC
>SUXG01000031.1 GCA_015061085.1 Bacteroidales bacterium | reverse complement strand
GTCCCGTTCCTCCGTGGTGGGACAAGTGGGACAGTTGAGGGTTAGGGTTTGCGAGGAGGGGATGACATCAATAGATGCTATAGGTGAGATAGAAGCGATAGGCGAGGTGGATTGAGTGTAGGATTATTGGGTAGATAGTCAGGTGTTTATGTGGATTATTTGAAATAATATTGCTAAAAATTTGTGTATTATCAAAATAAGTTGTAATTTTGCAGTCGAAAAACATTCTTAATGGTATTCATGAGGTTTTTGTCAGGATTATCATTAGGAGCTTTTATAAAAAACATAATTAAATTCATTAATAATAATATTAAAATTTTAAAGGTTATGACTAAAAATTACTTGACTGCACGGACATACAAGGCATTTACCGACCGAGGCTATTGGCTTTACGAAGCGCAAGACGACATTGATGCGATGCGATTGGCATTATACTATTGTTATCGCGACGGCGAGCAATTTCGTTACCTTGTCAGATATGGCAGTGGTGGAGAGTATGTTGTCAGAATTGTTACACAGCGCTCAACGGGCAGAGAAGTCAGCATGACATACGCCGAATAGCGAGAATTGAAATCAGACTTAATAAATTTTTTTACAACTATGAATCACAAAAAATTAAATCGAAAAGAATTGAGTGAAGTATTTAACAATGCCATGCGAGGCGAGTATAATTCTGTTGCAGATACTAATAATGTCGAGAGGCATAGCGTTGCGACTGAAGATTTCGATGAGTTTGAACCCTACGACATCGATGATTTTTCGCATGAAGCACTGTCGGATGGTGTATCGCCGAGAGAGGGCACAACGTCTTATTGTGTCGATGATTTTCATCGTCGTCGTTCGGCGACTCAGGCATCAATGGGTGTCGGCAGTCGGAGCGCAGTATCGGAGCAGTCGTCGGCAGATAGCCGGGGCAGTAAGAAAATCGGAGCATTGCTTTTGCGCACAGCCAACGATGTAATAGAGGAGGGGCGAAAGAAGGAGGACCCCAAAGCGCTCTATTCGTGTTTTTGGAACGAGGGCGAAATAGCGTGTCTTTTTGCCGACTCGAATGTTGGTAAATCGATTCTCTCGGTGCAAATTGCCGATGAGATCACACGAAATCTCAATCGTAAGGTGCACTACTATGATTTCGAATTGAGTGAGAAGCAGTTTCAACTGCGCTACACCGATGAGACGACTGGCACGAGCCATCGTTTCAGCAATCTGCTAAAGATAGCTCATGTCAGCGAATCGATGATCAGCGAGAACTTTGAAAATCAAATCATCGACACCATCGAGAATGGTGCAGTGGGCGACGATTGCAGCATCATAATTATCGACAATATTTCGGCTCTCAACAATCATTTGGAGACAGGCGAAGCGGCAGGGCAATTGATGTTGCGTCTGATGGACCTTAAGCATCGTCTGAACCTTTCGGTGTTGGTCATCGCTCATACTCCCAAACGCGACATGACACAGCCGATAACGCAAAATGACCTTGCCGGCTCCAAGCGCTTGTTTAACTTCTTTGACTCTGTGTTTTCAATGGGAAAATCAGCAGTTGATTCGGGCATCAGATACATCAAGCAGATAAAGTCGCGCAACGGGCGAATAATTTACGACACACAGTCGGTGCTCATCGGCGAATTGGAGAAGGAGGCAGCGATGCCGAAGTTTGTCGCCACAGGCACAGTCAATGAGTATTCGTTGCTGAAAGTCGCCGACACTTCGTCGCAAAGCGTCAGACAAGACAGAGTCGCGGCTTTGAGCGGAAAAGGGAAAACGTGTCGCGAGATTTCCGAAGAGTTGGGAATATCGAAATCGGCAGTCAGTCGCATACTTTGCCGCCTGCGACATCAAAATGTGTCGAACTCAAATTTGCTGTGACAGGTCAAGAAAGGACTCTGTAACTGCAGTACTATCAAATCCGGGAATTTATAGAAGTTTGCTCAATAGGATTGCGCAAAATAATGAGGAGATTAGGGAAAATGACTCTAATCTCCTTTTGACTATGTTGCGAGGTAGTTATCTGATGATGTGGATTTTGTAGCGCGTGCCTTTGAGTTTTGCAGCGTTCAGGGCAGGTAGTAAGGTCGGCGCTTTGTCGGAAGGGATTGCGACTATTGTGTAATGGTCGGCAGAATTGATTTTACCGACTTCGTTCATTTCGAGCCCACCTTGTTTAATGAGGAATCCTGCGACGTCGCCTTTCGAGATTTTCTCTTTCTTGCCTGCGGCGATGTAGAGCGAAGTCAGAGGAGATTTTAGGCAATCGATGTCGGCGTCAATCGATGGTGTGGTATCATTGATAGTTATATTATCGTCGAAAGAGATATAGTCTTGAACTGTTTCTTCGGGGGCAAGAATTACGAATACGCATCCTGAGGCATCGACGCGAGCCGAGCGGCCGTTACGATGAGTGTAGGCTTCGGGCGAGAGAGGCAAATGATAGTGAATGATGTTTGCGACAGATTCGATGTCAAGACCTCTTGCCGCCAAGTCGGTGGCGATAAGGATAGGCGTTGAGCCGTTGTTGAATGTGGCGATAGCCGTTTCGCGTTCGACTTGTCGCAGCGCTCCATGATAGAGAGCTGTCGCAGCACCGATTTTGTTGAGGAAATCAGCGATGCGAATAGCGCTTTCCCGATAGTTGACAAAAATGATAGTGCGCTCAATGCTTTTGCCTTGCGACAGAGAAATCAGCAGATGTCGTAATGTCAAGAGCTTGTCCTTTGACGAGGAATTGACGCAAGTGACATTCATACGTTGGCGTAATTGAGCATTTTCGTTGAGGAACGAAATTGTCTTGACGTTTTGCAGACGGACAAACTCCGGAATGTCGCAGAGATTGGTGGCAGAAGTCAATATTTTTCGGCTGACGTTTTTGAGGTGTCGCATAATCTTGGTCATTTCGTCTTCAAAACCGAGCTCAAGCGATTTGTCGAATTCGTCGAGGATAAGTATTCGCGAGGGCAGCACGTCGATGTTTCGGCGGTTGATATGGTCAAGCAGACGTCCCGGAGTGGAGACAATGATGTCGGGCACAGAGGATGTCAGCGAGTTGACTTCGTCTTCGACTTTGTGGCCGCCGTAGAGGGCGACAGTCTTATGCTTGTTGGCGATCTGACGAATGATTTCAGCAATCTGAATGACCAATTCGCGAGACGGAGCAATGACAATGGCTTGCACTCTTGTGGTAGGAGGATTAAGGCGTTTGAGCATAGGCAGGATGAATGCCAACGTCTTGCCCGAACCTGTCGGCGAAAGCAGAATGACATCGGATTGTTCGGAGGCAGTAGCCATCATTTGGCGTTGCATCGGATTAAGCTCTGTGATGCCGAGACGTTCGGTGACGAGCGGAAGAAATTCTTTTTCTCTCATTGTCGTTGTATGCTTGTTATGAGATTCTCGACCAATCGGATTGGTTGTTGAATCGGATTTTTAATTCATTTTTAAGGATAGTCTTTTCTTTTGGGGAGATAATCAAGTCGGCAGAAGGAGTGTTGTCGGCATCGCATTGATTATGAGTTTGGTCGAAAAGGTCGGGGTTTGATTCGAGCAGGCGGTCGGCAGTGTCACGAGCGAGCTGGATGATTTGTCCGTCGGAAGCCAAAGATGCCAATTTGAGGTTGAACGCCAAGCCACTTTGCTGAGTGCCTTCCATGTCGCCCGGACCACGCATTTTCATGTCGGCTTCGGCGATGATAAATCCGTCGGAAGTCTGCGTCATGATTTCGAGTCGTTGGCGAGTCTCTTTGGCGATTTGCTGTTTTGTCATCAGGATGCAATAGCTTTGGTCGGCACCTCGTCCGACGCGTCCTCTGAGTTGGTGGAGTTGTGAAAGCCCGAAACGTTCGGCATTTTCGATGACCATAACTGAGGCATTAGGCACATTCACCCCGACTTCGATCACCGTCGTTGCCACCATGATTTGTGCTTTGCCATTCACAAATTCACTCATCTGAAAATCCTTCTCTTGCGGTTTCATCTGCCCATGGACGTAGCAGACATTGTAGCCACTGAACGTTTGGCAGACGTTATGATAGTCCTCTTCGAGACTTTTGAGCGATAACTTTTCGTTTTCGTGAATCAGGGGATAGACGATATAGACCTGACGACCTTCTTCAAGCTGTCTATGGATAGCACTAATGACTTGTTGACGGCTTTCGTTGTATCGAAGCAGTGTCATCACAGGCTTTCTTCCCGGAGGCAATTGGTCTATGACCGAGACGTCAAGGTCGCCATAGACGGTCATTGCAAGTGTGCGAGGAATCGGAGTCGCTGTCATCACCAGCACGTGTGGGGGCGTAGCGTTTTTCTGCCAGAGGCGGGCACGTTGAGCGACGCCGAAACGATGTTGCTCGTCGATGACCACCATACCCAGATTATGGAAATTGACATTGTCCTCAATGACAGCGTGTGTGCCGATAAGAATGTCGAGCGAGCCATCGATGAGTGATTGGTGGATCTCTCGGCGTTGCTTGGCGCGAGTGCTGCCTGTCAGCAGACTGACGTTTACGCCGATTGGCTCTGCCCATTGGGAGATGCTCTGATAGTGTTGGCGGGCGAGAATTTCAGTCGGCGCCATAAGACATGCCTGACAACGATTGTCGATGGCAATAAGCATCGTCATGAAAGCGACCATAGTCTTTCCACTGCCGACATCGCCTTGGAGCAGACGATTCATCTGACGGCCTGTGCGCATATCCGAACGTATCTCTTTGATTACACGCTTTTGAGCATCGGTGAGCGTGAACGGTAACACCTCGGAATAGAAACGATTAAACTTGTCGCCTATGGTGGAGAAAACGTGTCCTTGAATGTTGAATTTTCGACGCTTTGTATAGCGAAGAATGTGGAGCTGAACAAAAAACAATTCCTCAAATTTCAGTCGTTCCTGAGCCTTTTGCAATGCGACAAGCGATGTCGGATAATGGATATTGCGCAAAGCCTCGTCAAGAGGCATCAAGTGCAGCTTGGCGACAACGGCTTGGGGTAAAATTTCTTCAACGTCAGGGATTTTGTCGAAAACGTTGTCGATGAGATTTTGCAACACACGATTGCTGAAACCTCGCTTGCGCAGTTTCTCGGTCAACGAATAGACTCCACGCATCCCCTTTTGAGGTGCAAGAGCATCATATCGTTCAATCTCAGGATGCACAAACGAGTAACTGCCGTTGAAAAAATTTGGCTTGCCGAATAGCACCATCTCGACACCGAGAGGGTAGGAGTCTTTTATCTGCTTGATTCGACTGAACCATACGACATCAATCATCCGTTCACCATCGGTGAAAATCCCGATTAATCGGCGTTTTGCTCCTTCTCCTTCGGTATGAAATCGCATGAAATGACCTCTGACCTGAATATTGGGCATCTCATTGTTGAACTCCGAAATCTTGTAGAAGCGCGAGCGGTCGATATGTCGAAAGGGAAAGTTGTAGATGAGTTCTCTGAAGGTCTTTATCTTCAGCTCGTCTGCCAGCAATTTGGCTCTTGTCTCTCCAACGCCTTTAAGGTATTTTATGTCGGTATTGTTCAGCCTCTGCATTACTATTTTTGTGATAGAGAATTCATGATGATGTGAGCCACTTGCAAATCGCGAGGGTAAGTGATTTTGATATTGTCAGGCTCGCCGTCGTACAAGCTTACATGCAATCCTAATGCTTCGACCACAGACGCATCATCGGTGAAATCAGAGCTTTCAGGTTGAGCGTATGCTCGTTTGATAATATCGGATTTGAATATTTGAGGCGTTTGCACAGCGACATAGTCCTTACGTGCCACACACCGGCTCTCGCCTTGCCCACTGAGGTGCCTGATAGAATCGCTCAACGGAATTGCCGGAATGGCAGAATCATTTTTTAAAGCGCATTCCCAACCTCGACCGATCATTGCAGGCGTAATCAACGGTCGTGCGCCGTCATGGACAGCGACATAAAGGTCGTCGTCGGCAGATATTTCCATAAGGGCATTATAGACAGAGTGCCAACGAGATTTGCCTCCACAGACAATCGTCTGCTCGAAACGCTCATTTGGCTCTAAATCAGCAATCGTATTTTCCCACTCATGGATGAAATTAGGGTGTACAACGACAATAAGTCTCGTCGTAGGATCTTCATCACGAAAAGCTTTTAACGACCACCACAACGCAGGCTTACCCTGCAACATGCGAAATTGCTTAGGCTCACCACCTCCCGCTCGAAGTCCTTCTCCTCCTGCCAATATGATTGCTGCCTTTTTCATATTTTGATACAATGTGTCTTTTATTTTTTTGTAAAGTTAGTGCATTAATGCCTAAAATGCAAGCATCGGAAGAAATTTTGTCTCTTATTAAGATATTTAACATTTTAGCTCAAACTATCCATCGCACGTAGTTGTTATTGTATAATTAATTGTGAAAATGCACAAAATCGTCGGTTCTGGGCATATTTAATACGATAATGTTTGAAAAAGTCGCTAAAAATTAGTAATTTTGCACCCTAATATTTGCCTAATTGATTTTGGGCGGATAGATATTAAGTAGAAAACGTAAAAAACTTATAAAATAAAAAAGAAAGTCTATGGGTAAAGAAAAAAAGTTCCTGACCTGTGATGGAAATCAAGCAGCGGCACACATCAGCTACATGTTTAGCGAAGTTGCTGCAATTTATCCGATTACTCCGTCTTCAACAATGGCAGAATATGTCGATGAATGGGCGGCGGCAGGCAGAAAGAATATCTTTGGTGAAACTGTACTCGTTCAAGAAATGCAAAGCGAAGCCGGTGCGGCAGGTGCTGTGCATGGTTCGCTTCAAGCAGGTGCATTGACATCAACTTACACAGCATCGCAAGGTCTGTTGTTGATGATTCCAAATATGTACAAAATCGCAGGAGAACTCCTCCCTTGCGTATTCCACGTATCAGCACGTACACTTGCTTCTCACGCATTGTGTATCTTCGGCGACCACCAAGACGTAATGTCGGTGCGTCAGACCGGTTTCGCAATGTTGGCTGAAGGCTCTGTTCAAGAAGTTATGGACCTTGCCGGTGTTGCACACCTTGCGACATTGAAGAGCCGAGTGCCATTCGTTAACTTCTTCGACGGATTCCGTACATCACACGAAATCCAAAAAATCGAAATGCTCGACAACGACGACCTCGCTCCGCTGATCGACCAAAAAGCACTCGCAGAATTCCGTCAACGCGCTTTGAATCCGGAGAAGCCTGTTGCTCGTGGTATGGCTGAAAACCCTGACGTTTTCTTCCAACACAGAGAATCTTCTAATACATATTATAATAATGTGCCTGCTATCGTAGAAGAATACATGGCAGAGATCAGCAAGATCACAGGTCGCAAGTATGGCTTGTTTGACTACTATGGTGCTGAAGATGCTGAACGCGTCATCATCGCAATGGGCTCTGTGACTGAAGCAATTCGTGAGTCAATCGACTACTTGATGGCTAAAGGCGAAAAAGTCGGTCTCGTAAGCGTTCACTTGTATCGTCCATTCTCAGCTAAGCACTTCCTCGCTGCTGTGCCTAAGACAGCTAAGCGTATCGCTGTTCTTGATAGAACCAAAGAACCGGGTGCTAATGGTGAGCCATTATATCTTGATGTTAAAGACTGCTTCTACGGCGTAGAAGGTGCTCCGATAATCGTCGGTGGTCGTTACGGTTTGGGATCTAAGGACACTACTCCTGCTCAAATCCTCGCAGTATATGAAAACCTTGCATTGCCTGAGCCAAAGAATCAATTCACTATCGGTATCGTTGATGACGTGACATTCACATCTCTCCCTACAGGCGAAGAAATCGCTATGGGTGGCAAGAGCATCTTCGCTGCTAAGTTCTACGGTCTCGGTGCTGATGGTACAGTAGGTGCAAACAAGAACTCTGTTAAGATTATCGGTGACAACACCGACAAGTTCTGCCAAGCTTACTTCTCTTATGACTCTAAGAAGTCGGGTGGTTTCACATGTTCACACCTTCGTTTCGGTGACGAGCCGATTCGCTCAACATATCTCGTAAATACTCCTAACTTTGTAGCTTGCCACGTTCAAGCATACCTCCACATGTATGATGTCACAAGAGGTCTCCAACCGGGTGGTACATTCCTTCTCAACACAATCTGGGAAGGCGAAGAACTCGCTAAGAACCTTCCAAACAAAGTGAAGAAGTATCTTGCAAAGAACAACATTACATTATATTATATCAACGCTTCTAAGATCGCACGCGAAATTGGTCTTGGCAACCGTACAAACACCATCCTCCAATCTGCTTTCTTCCGTATCACAGAAGTAATCCCTGTAGAACTCGCTGTAGAACAGATGAAAAAGTTCATCGTTAAGTCTTACGGTAAGAAGGGTGAAGACGTTGTCAACAAGAACTTCGCTGCTGTTGACAGAGGCGATGAATACAAGACACTTGCAGTAGATCCTGCTTGGGCTGACCTTTGCGATGACGAAGTAGTGGCAAACAACGACCCTGAATTCATCAACAAGGTTGTGCGTCCTATCAACGCTCAAGATGGCGACCTTCTCCCTGTATCTACATTCGTAGGTATCGAAGACGGTACATGGCAACAAGGCACAGCTAAGTACGAAAAACGTGGTGTGGCTGCATTCGTTCCTGAATGGAATGCAGAAAACTGTATCCAATGTAACAAGTGTGCTTACGTTTGTCCTCACGCTTCTATCCGTCCATTCCTTTTGAATGAAGAAGAATTGAGCAACGCTCCATTCGACGCTTCTCGTGCAATCCCTGCTATCGGTAAGGGTCTCGAAGGCTTGAAGTTCGTTCAGCAAGTTGACGTTATGGACTGTCTCGCTTGTAGCAACTGTGTTGACGTTTGTCCGGGCAAGAAGGGTGAAAAGGCTCTCGTAATGAAGCCATTGGAAACTCAATTGTCTGAAGATGCCAATTGGAACTACTGTGTTGAAAAAGTTACATCCAAGCAACACCTTGTTGACGTTAAGGCTAACGTTAAGAACAGCCAGTTTGCAACTCCTATGTTTGAATTCTCAGGTGCTTGCTCAGGTTGTGGCGAAACTCCATACGTTAAGTTGATTACTCAACTCTATGGCGACCGTCAGATGGTGGCTAACGCGACCGGTTGCTCATCAATATATTCAGGCTCTGTGCCATCAACTCCTTACTGCACAAACGAAAAGGGTCAAGGTCCTGCATGGGCTAACTCATTGTTTGAAGACTTCTGCGAATTCGGTATGGGTATGGTCATCGCTAACGAAAAAATGCGTGCTCGCCTCGAAGCTCTTATGACTGAAATCATCAATTGTGCTGATGCTACAGCAGAATTGAAGGCTGCTGCTCAACGCTGGATGGAAGTTAAGGAAGATGCTGACCAATCACGCGAAGTTGCTAACGAACTTCTTCCATTGGTAGAAGCTTGTGCTGCTAATGGTTGCGCAACATGTGCCCAAGTTCTCGAAATGAGCCACTTCTTGGTTAAGCGTAGCCAATGGATTATCGGTGGTGACGGTGCTTCTTACGACATCGGCTTCGGCGGTCTCGACCATGTGATCGCTTCAGGCAAGAATGTCAACATTTTAGTACTCGACACAGAAGTATATTCTAACACCGGCGGTCAGGCTTCTAAATCTACACCTATCGGTGCAATCGCTAAATTCGCTGCATCAGGTAAACGAGTTCGCAAAAAAGACCTCGGTATGATTGCGACTACCTACGGCTATGTATATGCGGCACAAATTGCTATGGGTGCTGACAACGCTCAGACTCTCAAAGCAATCCGCGAAGCAGAAGCTTACGATGGACCATCTATCATTATTGCATACGCTCCTTGTATCAACCACGGTCTAAAGGCCGGCATGGGTAAAACTCAAGAAGAAGAACGTCTTGCAGTAGAATGTGGCTATTGGCACCTATGGCGTTACAACCCTGCTCTCGAAGCCGAAGGTAAAAACCCATTCACACTCGATAGCAAAGAACCTCAATGGGATAAATTCGAAACATTCCTTAAAGGCGAAGTGCGTTATGCTTCTGTCATGAAACAATATCCTGCCGAAGCAGCCGAATTGTTCAAAGCAGCTCAAGAAAATGCACAATGGAGATACAACAACTATCGTCGCCTCGCTCAAATGCAATGGGGTGTCGCTCCTGAAGAAAAATAAATAAATAAATACACAGAATATTCAGAGAATGGGTAAGTCGGATGATTTATCCATTCTTTTTTTGTTGACCTATGACAAAAAAACATAATATGTATGCACGATTTAAAATATTTTAATTTGCAAAGCCGAAATATGTTGTATATTTGCAATGACATTAGAATTAGAAATAAAACCAATATACCTATGAGAAAAGTTGTCACACTATGCCTTGCTATAATCGCATTGCTTGCCAATGCCGAAAATACATTGCCTTCAAATGTAGATTTCGTTCCCCTGGACATCAGAACATATAATGCCATGGCATCAGTGCAAACTGCATCATCACAGCCAAACAGAATTAAATCCACAGAGCTATACGATGACGATGCCGTAATCTACGCATTCAAAAAATTCGGATATGGCGACATGTCATACGGCTTCATGAAATTCCAAGCTCAAAAACCTGACAACGTAGTCAACATACGCTCTTTCTCTAAATCAGACGGTAGCGAATCAATATCTTCAGGCACATACGTAAACGGCGAATATTGGGTTTACGTCTATCAATCATGGTATGGCGGTATATTGACCATACCTGTTGGTATCGCTGTAATGGACCTCGAAACAGGCGAATACGAAGTGAAATTTGCAACCGAATCAATTCATAGCTACAACGAGCATTTCATCGAAATGACATACGACGCAATTACAAACAAAGTGTATGGCGTACAATACATCTCCGACATCGCAAATCCTACGCAAAGAATGATGGACCTCTGGGTGATCGATCCGGCAGAAGGCACCTACGAGCCTAAAAGACTTGGTAAAGTCGATAGTTTCATGTTCGGCATGGCGGCAAGAAACGGTGTGATATATGGTATAACACAAGACTACTTCGACAACGACATCTCACAACCCGAAAAAACACGATTGATTAAATTCAATCCCCTCAATGCAAACGAAGACGGAATCTTTGTGACAGAAAATATTGCCGACCTCGATGGCGGAAATCGCGTAATCAGATACGACCAATCTATGGAATTTGATCATGCGACAGGCAAACTATGGTGGGCTGCACAAGAAACTGCAAATAATGGTGGATACATCTGTGAAGTTGATACCACAGACGGATCATTACGCCATGAAAACAGAATACCTGATGCCTCTCAATATGTCGCATTGGCTATCCCATATCAAATAGTCAACGATAATGCCCCTTCATACGTTGTCAACTTTACTGCTTCTCCTAAAACCGACAACCATAATGCTATTGAACTAACATGGACTAATCCTTCATTAGATTATCGTCGCAACTCGTTGCAATCATTGGATGGAGTCAAAATCTATCGCGATGGAGAATTAATCCAAGATATAAAGACAAATGAAGTCGGTCGCGAAATGATTTGGACAGATGAAAATAACTTATCGACAGGAAACCACATCTATCGTGTATTGGCATACAATAACAATGGCGATGGCCTTTGGAAAGAAAGAAAAGCATTTGCCGGCATTGATGTGCCCGGTGTTGTTAAAAATGTAACCTATGAAGTGGCAGGCGATAGTGTCACTATCAATTGGGAAGCTCCGGAACGTGGGAAAAACAACGGTTTCTATGACACCGAATCACTTACATACGATGTCTTTAGAGGTACATATAAAATTGCATCTGCTTTAACAGCTACAACAATAGAGGATAAAGTAAACTACTACGACCAATATGTCTATAAGATTGTCCCTGTCACAAAAGAAGGTGAAGGCGAACCTTGCGAAACAATCATTTCATTTGGTCCCGCTACAGAATTGCCATACGGAAACAAACTTTCCGACGAAGAAGCTGCCGAAGAATTAATGGTAGTCGACGCTAATGGCGATAATCATTCCTGGAAATACGAGCAGAATGAATCAGCCTACATCTACAGTGCACACTACGAAAACGTAGCTGATGACTATCTATTCCTTCCGACAATCCTCGCAGAAAAAGGCAAGACCTACAGATTGACATTCAAATACATCACTTCCGACTATACAAAAGTGACAGAAGATTTTGAAGTCGTAGCCGCCACCGCAGCAAATACAGAAAGCGTCGAAGAGTCTATCGTTAAATACGAAAACATCTCAAGCGCTCAAGGTGCTGCATGGAGAGAAGCTATTGTCGATTATACTTCCGACAAAGACAAATCAATCAACCTTGCTTTCCATATTTACTCAAGACAAGGCATGGGAAAAGTAGGTATAACCGACATCCTAATCAGAGAAGTCGAAGAAACAGAAGCCTCGGCAGAAACAATTAATGGTATCGTCGATTGCTACGTCGATACTCTGACCGAATTTAAAGTCTCTGTCAAAAACACAGGTACAAACGACATCAACTCAGGAATAGTAAAAATTGTCAATGAAAAAGATGAACAAATCGCTTCAACTACATTTGATCAAACAATCTCACCGGGAAAATCTGCCGAAATTACCATAGCGTGGACTCCTCAAAACGAAGATTGCTTCAGAATCTATGGCATTGTCGAATTAGATAACGAACAATATTGTGATGACAACAAAACCCATCCATTGAGAATATCGATACATCCAAAAGACGGCGACAAATTTATCACAATCGGTAATGCAGATATGTATACAGTTAGCGATATCGTGAACTTCTCTAACAAGCAAAGTCGCTCGCAAATGCTCTATTATTCCGATGAATTAAACTTCAAAGAAAATGTGCTGATCACAGGCATACAGTTTGCTTACACACCGTCACTCGATTACGAATATATGGATGCTGTACCGGTGCAAATTCATATCGCAAACACAACTCAAAACAGAATTCTCGATAGCGTATATGAAGGCTCATTCATCGACCAATCGACAATGACTGAAGTCTATAGACTTGACATGGATTTGAGTGGACGTGACGAGACATACAACGAAGTATATGTTCAATTCGAACAACCATTCGAATATCAAACATCTAAAAACCTTGTAGTCGATGTATATAAAAATCTTGAAGACGTATTCGATAACATAGGTTGGTATGTAGATTATTCATCAGGCATTGCATATCGTGGTGCTTATTGGTCAGCAGGTTACGACTATGTAATGAACCCTGTTCACGTATCGATGAACTATGTCCCATACACAAAATTCTCATACAAAGAATTAAATGATGTTGAGAACATTGTAAACGATAAATTGTTAGTAAAAGTGACAGATACAGAAATAATTGTCAACACTATGGCAAATGCAATCTCTCTTTATGATTTGTCGGGTAACTGCGTTATTAAAACAAACAAATCGGATAGATTATCGACAGAAAATATCTCGAAAGGTATATACATATTATATATAGAGTCAGATAATACATTAGAAATTCATAAGGTTTTGATTAAATAATAGTATGATTCTTTTATCACGTGTGGTTGGGTCTGTGAAGATGTAACCACACTTTTTTATTTTACATCACAAATCACTCAAATTAGTTAAAATATATAAAATTTATCAAAAAGTTGAGGTAAATAATTTCTTTTTGATATAGGTCAAAAAATAAAATCAAAAAGGTGAGTATATTTGCAAAGTTTTTTATGGCGAATTGTGTCTGTTAAACAGAAAAATTACGATAACTATTAACAATTACTTTAAATATTAAATAATTATGAAGAAAACGATTACATTAATGGCAATGTTTCTGATGATTGCTTTCTGTTCAGAAGCTACATTGACTTTGCCACGTCCGGTAGGAAATTCTTTTGAATTGCCTAAAAAAGAAAGTGTAGAAGTTGGCGCTCGATTAAAAATTGCGTCGCCACAACAAGCCCCAACTAGAAATATTGAAGAAGATGATGCAGATTTGTATGCATATCGTATTGTTGCATCAATTGGAGAATTACATGGTTGGTTTAACTTTACTGCAAAGTATCCAAGCAATTTTAATTTAGTAAAAAGCTTTGGTAATGCTGCCGGTGATTATGGTATTGCTGCAGCAACTAATGCCAAAGGTACTACATATGCTTATATATTCCAGCACTATGGCTCAAATGGCTCAGGTTGGAATGATATTCAAATGCCTATTGGTATTGGTGTATTGGATTATTCTACAGGTGAATATGAAATAAAATATACCACAGATACATTCCACTTGTTCCAATATAATCAGTTGTTTTATGATATGGCATATGACCCTGTGACTGATAAAATTTATGCTTGTGAATTTGCATATACAGAAACAGGTGACTATACAGGTCAGATGAACATCTATACAATAGATCCGGATACATGTGTACCTACATTGATCGGTAAAGCAGATTCAGTGTTTATGGCTATGGCAGCCGACAATGGTAGTGTATATGGTTTAACTCAAAATTATAATGAAGAGTCACAAATGGCTGTGACAAGTCTTGTTAAATTCGATCCTACTAAGTCTGAAAATGGAGTTTTCAAAACTGAGTTAGTAGCAAATATTTTTGGTGGAGAAAATATTGCATATGCAGTGCAAACAATGGAATTCGATTTGACTACACATAAACTATATTGGCTTGGATATAGAGCTTATAGTGAGACAAATATAAAAGGTTTTATTGCTGAGATTAATACTAATAATGGTAGATTAAATAATGAAACAGAAATTCCATACAACGCTCAATATTTAGCATTGACAATTCCATATCAGTTAGTATCTGACAATGCTCCTGCTGCTGTGACAAACTTAGCTGTTACTGCGGCTCCTAACGGTGCTAATGAGGCTACTTTAACTTGGGAAAATCCAACTAAAACTTATCAACTTGAAAATTTGTCGGAATTGACAGGTGTTAAGATCTATCGCGATAATCAATTGATTGAAACAATTGCTACTACCGAAGTTGGTGCTTCAATGTCATTCACAGATACAAATGTAGAAAGCGCATTGCATACATATAAATTAGTCCCTTACAATACAGCTGGTGATGGTATTTATAGAGAGTATACTGAATTTGTAGGTACAGATGTTCCATCATTTGTAAACAATATCAATTATACTACAAATGTTGATGAAGTGACAATTACATGGGGTGCTCCGACTGCTAGTGTTAATGGAGGTTGGTTTAATGCAGATGAGCTAAAATATAATGTATATCGTGGAACATATAAGATTGCAACTGATATAACAGAAACAACTATCACTGATAAAGTAAATGAGTATAAAGCATACGAATATACTATAGAGCCTTCAACGACTGCAGGAAACGGAACATCAACTTCAATAAGAATCGCCTTTGGTCCTGCAGTTGAATTACCATATGAGAACCAAATGGAAACAGATGATCGTGCTTACGAACTATTGGTAATTGATAACGATAGAAATGGAATTACATGGGAATACTCAGATGGTTACCAAGGTTATGTATATAGTACAACTATGGCCGGCGGTCAAGTAGGTGACGACTATCTTGTATTGCCTCACATGGAACTTACTAAGGGCAAGAAATATCAAGTCAGATTCTATTACTTTACAGGCAACTATGGCGCCGAAATGTATGAAAATTTGCAACTCCTTGTTGGAAAGGGTCAAAAACCTGAAGATTTTAAAACAGTCGTAAAAGAATTTAATTTCTTGGCTGATATGGCAAACGGCGCACAATGGCATGAAGTATATACAGAGTATTTAGCGACAGAAGATGGCCTATTTAATTTTGCATTTAAATGTACAACAGATGAAGAAATTGGTTTTATAGTTTTGTCATGGCTTGAAGTTCGTGAGGTTGGTACATTGGAAGCTGAAGCTTACGGAGTGTCAGGACAAGTAGAAACTTACGTTGGAACTGAAGCTGAATATACAGTCAATGTTCGTAATATCGGTTCATCAGATATACCTTCGGCTACAGTAAAATTATTGAATTACGATGGTAAGGTATTGTCTGAATTACCAATCGAAAATCTTCTTGTCGATGAACATCGCGATGTTAAGATTACCTGGACTCCTGAAGCAGAAGGTTCTTACAAGATATATGGTGTGATTCGCGTAGCAGATGGTCAAGACTTATATGATTGGGATGATGTTACAGGAAGTTATGTCAATGTGACAGTTAATGCTGCCGGTTCTGATAATTGGATTGTTGTTGGTAAAGATAATCCTGATACATATGATGATCGTGTAATTGCTCTTGGTAATGTTTATAGCTTATCACAATGGTTCTACTATCCAGATGAAATCGGTAGAGACGTAGAAATTACCGGTATCCGTTTGCATTATTCATCATCTGTAGATGCTGAATCGCTCACTGAAGTTCCATTAGTTGTAAGAATGGCTAATACAGATAGAGATGCGCTAATCGACGGTGGATACAATAAAGGTGATGATTTTGAACCTTCAGAAAACCTAACTGTTGTCTTTGATGATGTTGTAGATATTTCTGGAACAGACGAAGTTTCAAATATTCTCGAAATTAAATTTGACGCCCCATTTGCATATGATTCTTCTAAAAACTTGTTGATTGAATTTGATAAGGAATGGGAAGATAAATATATAGGTGTAAAATGGCACATGGATATAAATCCTAAATATGCAGATCGAGACTCTCAACATACTGATTATTGGGGTGATCCTATCCCTTGTGGTCGAGGTGGATTCTTCAACTCAAACTCTCCTCATAGTAAGGAGCTATGGAATACAGCAACAGATTATTTCCCTCACATTAAATTCTCATATAAAAATGAACTCAGTGTGGATAAATTAGATGTTGAATCAAATGTTGTAATTACAGTTGTTGACGGAACAATTCTGTTCAATAAAGTTTGTGACAGTGTTGAACTTTATGGCATTGCCGGTAACAAGGTAGGCTCGGCTAAGAACACTAATTCTCTTGTAGTTGATTATCTTCCTGCCGGAATATATGTTGTGAAAGTTGTTGCTGAAGGAGAGATCTCAACAAAGAAAGTAATGATAAAGTGATGTAATAATACGCGAATTCGGGATAAGAGAAGCTTAAATGTTTTCTAGAAAAAGGCATAAAAAAAGAGTCGGCAACCTTAAAAAGCTGCCGATTCTTTTGGTTATATCACTGATATTTAGTAACTTAGCAGTAA
>SUXG01000030.1 GCA_015061085.1 Bacteroidales bacterium | reverse complement strand
CTGCTAAGTTACTAAATATCAGTGATATAACCAAAAGAATCGGCAGCTTTTTAAGGTTGCCGACTCTTTTTTTATGCCTTTTTCTAGAAAACATTTAAGCTTCTCTTATCCCGAATTCGCGTTATTATGAAAAAATTTGCCATGAGTATGATGTGTGGATTATTAGCGTTTATCGCTATGGCTCAAACCCGCACATTTGAAGAGTCGCAATCGCGCATTGCTGAGCCGGAATTAAAAATCTACATACGCCCGATGGTTGCAGATTTAGAGGTGTTGAATAATCAAAAGCGCATGAAATTCGGTCCATATAAATACGAAGTCAATGCAAAGGTCGTTACCGAAGATGATCTTGTAAACCTAAAGGCAACATCAGTGTATAAAGCAGCACAATCATCTGATGCCGATGTGATCGTTGGTGCGATTTTCAACACCTATATCGAAGACTCTGCACCAAATGTTGTGAATATAGAGGTAATCGGTTTTCCTGCAAAATATGTTAATTTCCGTCCATTAGGCACCGATGAAAAGTCAGACGACTATGATATGATACGCGTTGTCTATCCTCCGACAGGAAAACAGTATGAAGAATCTGCGAAAACACAAGCAATTAATTAAATCCGGGAATTTTTAGAAGTTCCCTTAAATTTATAAGATATGAAAAAGTTATTATTATTGATTTTGGTAGCAGTGGTGGCAATGTCAGCCAATGCACAATTGATTTCAGGTCGTACACGAACAAAAGTACAACACAAAGAGTCTATCGAGCGAAGAAACTTTTTTTTCATTGAGCCTGCAATAGGTGTTGGTTTTTATGATGGAAAAGATGTGGAAACACTATTTATGGCAAACTTAAACGCCGGCTGGCGCCACAAATTTTCACAACACCATAATTGGGATATAGTCAGCCTTGGTTTGACTGCGATGAGTGCAGAGGCGTTGTTTTTCAAAGCGAAAACAGGTTATCGTCTTGAGAGCAACAAGTTTATAGCAGGCAAGTCAAGTATGTTCTTCCGAATTGGTGCCGGTCTTGCGTTGGACTGCGATTGCTGTTGCTTGGGCTTTGCCTATGACCTTGGAGTAGGTGTCAATGTCAATAAGTGGTTTAATATCGGTTTGATATTGGATAGCACGATTGTGCACGATCATAATCCCAATTTAGGGATACAATTTGGATTTCAACTATAACAATTTTGTTAAAGCCAACGAATTTTACGCTTGATTAGTCAGAATATCCTATTGTTTTCATAATATAGAAAATTTACAAGACATAATTCTACTTGTTTGTAAATATATAATCCTACACGAACTAAGCCTCTATCCCTCGACAGCAGCGTCCGTTAAGAAAACACTGCTGTCGTTTTCATGATAAAGAATTCATATATAATAGTATGTGTGGGTTTGAGTCTCTTGGATATGTTGTATCTCTAAACGCCATAGGATTATGCTTGTAAACCACTTAAAATGAGCAAAATTTGGGTATCAGGGTAAAAAACTCTTAGAATTTTTGGCAGTATGGAAATTGTTTTGTAATTTTGCACTCCGAAAATTATAGTTTGAAATAACGAAAAAATAAAATACAATGAAAAGAACTTATCAACCTTCTAACAGAAGAAGAGTAAACAAGCATGGTTTCCGCGAAAGAATGGCGACAAAAGATGGTCGCAAAGTATTGTCACGTCGTCGTGCTAAAGGCCGCGCAAGCTTGACAGTATCTGATCACATCGGCGGCAAGTAATTTCCGAAGAGGAATAAGCCTATGGCGGAAATCGCCACGAATGAACAAGTTCTTCCGATTATTCGGGAGAATTTTTATTTATATCATCTTCTATTGATTTGGTCCGAAATCGATAGCAATAAAGAATATCCAATATAGAAGTATCAGAATCAATATGGATACTCCTACCCAAAACCACATATTACTTATTTTGTGGGATGTATTGTTTTTCTGAATAAAATTTTTTGCTGTAGCTTTTCTCGCTGCTTTTTTTATTTCATTGTTTACTTTTGAACCAGATTGTCGGCTATGTCTCTTATAATGATTAGCCGACGGGTGTGTTTTGTTATGTCGATGTGTTTTCATAGTCTCTAAATTGATAGTGTCACAAATTTTAACCTGACAGAATAACAAAAAGGTCGAATAAGATGTTTAGCTATTCGACCTTTAATATTAGATTTAATTATTTTTCAGAATGCAGGTATGTTGTCATTTTGATCAGGCATAATGTCAGGCATTGTATCATAAGATGGATTTCCGAAACTTAATGGCGAGATGTCAGTATGGTCTGTGTCTTCGTCTGTTCCCATACGAGATTGAAAGACTGTCTCTCCTACTCTAAATGAAGGTGTGACATTGTCAAATTTGGCAAAGTGATTGATAAACCTCATATCAACATCAGCAACAGCACCACTACGATGCTTTGCAATAATAAATTCTGCTATGCCTCGGATGTCTTTACCATTACCATCTATACCCGATTTATTGTAGTATTCAGGACGGTGAATAAAGCAGACGATGTCAGCATCTTGTTCGATTGCTCCGGATTCGCGAAGGTCGGAAAGCACCGGACGTTTGTCTTCACGAGATTCTGTGTTACGGCTGAGCTGAGAGAGAGCTATAATCGGAATATTAAGTTCTTTTGCGAGGGCTTTAAGGTTGCGTGAAATTGTGCTGACTTCTTGCTCGCGACTGCCAAATTTCATTCCTGTGGCATTCATTAGCTGAAGGTAGTCTATAAGAATCATTTCGACGTTGTGCTCTCTGACAAGTCGGCGTGCTTTCGTTCTCAATTCTGTGATTGACAAGCTCGGTGTGTCATCAATATATAGGGGTGCGGAATACAGGTTTTTGATGCGTGTATTCAGTTGGTCCCATTCTTGGTCGGAAAGACGACCGCTTTTAATCTTTTCGCCTTCTATTTCGCAGACGTTGCTTATCAGACGATTGACAAGCTGCACATTCGACATTTCAAGAGAGAAAATAGCTATCGGAGTGTTGTAATCGACAGCCATGTTTTTAGCCATTGAGAGGATGAAAGCAGTCTTACCCATCGCAGGACGTGCCGCTATGATTATAAGGTCGGAGCGTTGCCATCCGGATGTGATTTTATCAAGGTCGTGAAAACCTGTTGGCAATCCCGACAGACCGCTTTTGTTGTTTGCAGCGAGTTGTATCTGACGTATTGCTTCACCAATTACGGGGTCGATTTGCGTCACATCACGTTTCAATTGTGTTTGAGAAATTTCAAACAATGCTCCTTCTGCCTCTTGTAATAGGTCATCAATATCGTTTGCTTCGTCGAAAGCTTTTGTCTGCACATTTGATGTAAACGAGATCAAGCGTCGTGCGAGAGATTTTTGGGCTACGATACGAGCGTGATATTCGATGTGAGCGGCAGACTGCACACGAGCGGTAAGTTCGGTGATAAATACAGCTCCACCGACTTCTTCCAATGTTCCGTTTTGGCGCAATTGCTCTGTGACAGTGAGCATGTCAATCGGACGAAGGTTGAATCCTAATTGACTTATTGCTTCATAAATTTTTTGGTTTCGTGGCTCGTAGAAGCTTTCGGGAGTCAGCAAGTCATTAACGATAGAATATGCGTCTTTTTCAAGCATCAAAGCACCGAGCACCGCTTCTTCCAGTTCGACAGCTTGTGGCTGAAGTTTACCTGAAGGGTCGGCAATTACCGGAGTGTGTTGAGGCTTTTGTCTATAATTTGTTTTTTGTCGTTCCATGAGTGCAAAGTTACTAATTGTTGTCTAATCTATGCTATCGACAACTCTTATTTTTATTTTCAACTTATCAACATCAACCATCTGCATTTAGAACAGATCTGAGTCAATGAGTATTTCTTTGCGACCACCATTTACGCCCGCATATACCATGACGAAATCAATGTTGTTGAGCTTGAATTGACGCATTTCAGCCAATGATATGGCATCTGATTTCATTTGCTCTACAAATAATTTTTTTATTAGATTTCCGTCCATATTTTCAATCGTTTCTTTATCAACGTTGAGGACATAAGTAAGCACGACGTCGCGACCATTAAACTCCACACTGCCATCTAAAGCACGATTGTTTTCGATTTCAATCTTCAAGGCTTTGCGATAGTTTTGGAGCATTAATTCGATAAATTCTTCTTTGCTTACATCTTTCTTGTCGATTTCGTCAGCGGTTATTGCGAAGTTGCAGTGTTTTGTTGTTGTTGGGAAATTGTAATATATGTTATAAACTAATCTACAATTGTTTTGCTTTAGAATATTTACAATCATATCTTTGACATCTTTTTGAAGCATTGTATCGAAGGTTACGCTTAGGTTGTGACTCTGTGAGAGTTTTATGCTTTCGGTGTTAAAATTACTTAACATCAAATCAATGTTTTCTTGAGAAGTATTGTCTAACGTGAAGGTGTACTCCAAGGTTAAGACTAAATCTTGACCATTGTATTCGCAATTTGCACCGGTCATGATGCCTTTCATTGAGGCATTATTCATTTCCTGTTTGAGACCTAACTCAAGCCCTTCAGCTAAACTCTTAAGTATTTCTTTGTCTGACTGTGCATTTACGCTGAAAGCTGTGGCCATGATTATGACCAATGTGGTAAAGATGTGATTTAAGTGTTTCATAATTTGGTGGTGTTAAAATGGTTTACGATATTTGTCGGGGTTGGAGTCTTCCATGATGGAGAGATATGATGTGTATCGACTTTGCGAAATCAGTTGCTCGTCGAGAGCTTGAAGCACAGCGCAACCGGGTTCGTGGGTGTGAGTGCAATTGTTGTATTTGCAATCTTTCGATATACGGAAAATTTCAGGGAAGTAATGTGAGACTTCTGCGCTATCGAAATCGATTGTTCCAAACCCTTTCACTCCGGGTATATCGATTAATTGACCGCCTTCGGGCAGTTGGTGCATTTCGGAGAATGTGGTTGTGTGAGTGCCTGTCTGGTGCATGTCCGAAATTTCTCCTACTTTGAGGTTTATCCCGGGTATAAGGGCGTTTATCAATGATGATTTACCGACACCGCTGTTTCCGGCGAATAGCGAGACTTTGTCTTTTGCAGCTGCGATGAGGATGTCGATACCGATATTTTCAGTAGCTGAGGTATGAATCACGTTGTAACCGATTGATTCGTAAAGATATGTCATCGCTTCAGCCAATTCTTTGTCGTCGTCGTCCCAAGTGTCGCATTTGTTGAAAACCAATGTTGCGGGAATATTGTATGCTTCGGCAGTCGCCAAAAAACGGTCGATGAAAGTTGTTGTTGTCGTCGGTTGACGCAAGCTCACGACAAGAAACGCGCAATCGATATTTGCAGCCAGGATATGGCTTTCTTTTGAAAGGTTTGAAGCGCGACGTATTATATAGTTTTTGCGTGTTTGGATAGCATTTATAAAGCCTGTACCGTCAGGGGTGAGTAT
Source organism: Bacteroidales bacterium (assembly GCA_015061085.1). Lineage (GTDB taxonomy): Bacteria > Bacteroidota > Bacteroidia > Bacteroidales > Muribaculaceae > Lepagella. The sequence continues at coordinate 11,719 of SUXG01000030.1, read as the reverse complement.
CAAATTGACGATATCGCCGACTGCAACAGGATTAGTTGTTCGTATTCCTTTAATTCGGAAATTGCCCTTGACCTTGCAGTTGATTAATTGGTTGTCGTCAGTGCGAACGACGTACCAGCTACCTGTGTTTTTTATTATTTGTCCTTGCATGAATGCAAAGTTACATAAAAAAAAAGATTTTTATGCCCGTTGAATAAGAAATTTACGAAAAAGGCAATTTTATTTAATTCAGTCGCCAAATATTGCAGAAATATTATTTTTGAGCAAATCAAAAGTATTTTGTTTCACGACTTTCACATCTTTAATTATTGATAATAAGGCTGTTATATATTAGTTTGTCGTAAAGTTTTTTCAAAGTAGCCGAAATTCGAAATTAATTTTGTAATTTTGCATAGTTTTTAGGAATCGAATTATTATTTAAGAATTTAATTTTAAGGTAAAAATGAACATTGAATTATTTGGATTTTGGGCAGGAGCTGTCTATGAAGCTCTTGATGCCTCAGAGACTCGCGTATTGGGTTACAAACAAATCAAGAAAGCCACAAAGTTGAAAAAGGAAGAGATTATGATTGCTCTCGGCTGGTTAGGTCGTGAGGGTAAGATTGTGGTAACAGTCAATGAAGATGACACTATTGTCGAATTAGTTTAATAGCAATAACATTTCGACAAGATCGGTCTAAATACAAAATAAGCGGCAAGAGAAACCTTGTCGCCTATTTTTTTATATCAACGGTTAATTATTTTCTGAAAACAATCGGATGTATGACTCTGACCGGGACATTGTGTCCGTCGATTTTTCCGGGAACCCAATCAGGCATTTTGCTAATAATTCTTATTGCTTCGTTATTGAGAGATTTTTCTACTCCTCTTAGGATTTGAATGTTGCTTATCGAGCCGTCAGAATTTACGACAAATGAGCATATCACTCTCCCTTCGATGCCTTTTTTGTATGCTTCTTTGGGGTATTCACGAGTCTTATTAATGTATCTGACAAATTTTGTTTCTCCTCCGGGGAATGAAGGTTTTTCTGTCACATAGTCATATTCGTAGACTTCTTTGTATTTAAGACATCCTTCGTGGTTTACACCGCAATTGACCTTGCACGTTTGCGCTTGAGCCAAAGAGCAGAACCCGAATGAGAGTATCAACAATGATATAATTCTGATGTATGTATTAGCCATATTTACTATATTACTGGTTAATTTCACTGCAAATATATAACTCTTCCAAATAACATGCAAGAACATTAACATAGATTTATGTTAGTGTTAATATACGTTTATGAAAAATGATATGATTTCTATATAATAGATTTGGTAAAATCACGTTAATATAGAAGGAAAAATTTGTTATTAATGAATTTGAGATATATCATAATTTTAATATTTGCATTGGCGTCATTTGGCGTCGGCTATTCGCAAGAGGGGTCTTCGGCGTATAGTTTTTTGGAGGTACCATCGTCAAGCCATGCTTTAGCTTTGGGTGGCACAAATCCAAACGTTATCGATGACGACATAAATCTTGTGGAGCAGAATCCGGCATTGTTAGGGCCTGAGATTGATATGCAGGTAGGTTTTAACTATATGCATTATTTAGGGTCGAGCAATTTTGCAGGAGTCAGGTATGGCATGGCAGCAGGCGAGCGAGGAGCTTGGTCGGCGGGCATTCAGTATCTCGGTTATGGGTCGATGCAGCAGACGGAGGTTGACGGTAGCGTTGTAGGTAATTTTTCGCCACAGGATGTTGTGTTCAGCGGGATGTACTCACATGATTTTACAGATAGACTCAGAGGTGGCATAAATGTTAAACTGATTTACTCTTCATACGAGCAATACACAGCATTTGCATTGGCTACGGATTTGGGTTTGAATTATTATGATGAGGAGCGAGATATGTCGTTGTCGTTGGTGATTAAAAATCTTGGAGGCCAGATAAAGCGCTTTGACCAAGCCTACGACCGACTGCCATTCGACATCCAGTTGGGGTGGATGCAGCGATTGGGATCATCTCCTTTCCAACTCTCAATCACAGCATGGCATCTCAACAAGTGGAGTCTGCCGTATTATACGATGGAGGACAATGGTTCGGAAGTGAGAATTCTCAAGGAAAGTTTTATGTCGAATTTGTTCCGTCATTTGGTATTCGGTATTCAATATGCGGCTACCGACAAATTCTACATAGCTTTGGGCTATAACTATAAGACGCGTACAGATATGTCAACCTATAATCGCAATTTCTTGTCGGGATTTTCTGCCGGTGTGGGGCTTAAAGTAAAATCTTTTGCGTTCAGTGTTTCATACGCACAACCACACAAAGCAGGCTCATCGATTATGCTTAATTTATCGACAAATCTGTATGAATTGTTACGCCGTTAAGTTGTAAAAAGAAATAATTTAATAAATCATGGCTGATAAAAAAATCATAATAGCGATCGATGGATTTTCATCATCGGGAAAAAGCAGTATGGCAAAGCAGTTGGCAAAGACGATAGGATATGCCTACATTGATAGTGGAGCTATGTATCGTGCTGTGACTTTGTATGCCATGCGTAAAGGTATTTCCACGCCGGAATTTTTAGACGAAGAGCGATTGGTAGCAGAATTGCCAAACATTGAAATTGGTTTCAAGGTCGATGAACATACAGGACGTTCGCGAACGATGCTCAATGGAGAAGATGTGGAAGATATTATTCGCACGATAGAAGTGTCAAATCAAGTTAGTCCGGTTTCGGCGGTGGCAGAGGTAAGACGCGACTTGGTCCGAAAGCAACAAGCGTTCGGGCTTGGCAAAGGCATTGTCATGGATGGACGAGACATCGGCACGACGGTCTTTCCTACGGCAGAAATGAAGGTATTTGTGGATGCGTCGCCGGAGGTCAGGGCCAAGCGTCGCCATATCGAGCTTGCCGAGAAAGGTCAAGATGTCAGCTATGCAGAGGTGTATAAGAATGTTTGTGAACGCGATCGTATCGACAGCACAAGGAAGGAATCGCCATTGCGCAAAGCCGATGATGCGTATGTTCTCAACAATGATGAAATGAGCATCGAAGAGCAAAACGAATGGCTTATTGAGTTATATAACAAAATCGTTTCATTACAAAAATAATCTATTGTGCCTCAAATTGAAATAGATAAAGATTCCGGTTTCTGCAATGGAGTTGTAACAGCTATTCGCAAGGCAGAAGAAGAGCTTGAAAAGAGCGGTCATTTGTATTGTTTGGGCGACATTGTCCACAATTCAAATGAAGTCGATAGGCTATGTACCAACGGATTGCAGACGATTACGCATAGAGATTTGGCATTGTTGCATGATGTCAAGGTATTGCTTCGGGCGCATGGAGAGCCTCCGGAGACATATCGCATAGCATCTGAAAATCGTATCGAAATCATTGATGCGACGTGTCCTGTGGTGTTGCAGTTGCAGAAGCGCATAAAGAGTGCCTATACACAAAGAGGGAGCGAGGGCGAGAAGCCTTTAATTGTGATTTATGGGAAAAATGGTCATGCAGAAGTCAACGGTCTTGTCGGTCAGACTGATGGAGAGGCAGTGGTGATCCAATCGATAGAGGACATCGACAAACTTGATTTGAGTCGTGACATTTTGCTATATTCGCAGACGACAAAATCGCTTGAAGGGTTTCGTCAAGTGGTCGAAGAAATTCGTCGCAGAAAGGTATCGGGGAAGTTTGAGTTCTACGATACGATTTGCCGTCAGGTGGCTAACAGAATTCCAAAGATCAGGGAGTTTGCCGTAGCTCATGAGGTGGTGCTGTTTGTGTGTGGGAAGAAGAGTTCAAACGGTAAGGTGCTTTTTCAACAATGTCTTAACGTCAATCCCAAGTCGTATTTCATTTCCAATGAGAAAGAGATCGATCCTGCATGGTTTGAGGGTGTTGAGCGTATCGGCATTTGTGGAGCGACATCGACACCTCGCTGGCTGATGAACAATGTAAAAACTTATTTGGAAAACATATTATAATCCATATGCTAAACGAATCGTTGGAACAGCAAGATGAGCGTTTCATGCGTGAGGCGTTGAAAGAAGCATATTTGGCATCTGAGGAGGACGAGGTGCCAATCGGGGCGGTCATTGTCTGCCGAGGCAATGTTATAGCGCGAGCCCACAATTTAACAGAGCGTTTATGCGACGTGACAGCACATGCCGAGATGCAAGCCATCACTGCCGCTTCGGAATATTTGGGGGGCAAATACCTCATAGATTGCACATTGTATGTGACAGTAGAGCCTTGCCCGATGTGTGCCGGGGCATTAGGTTGGAGCCAGATTTCACGCATTGTATATGGCACGTCTGACACAAAACGTGGCTATACGACTTTTTTGTCAGCAAATCGTACTCCTTTGCATCCTAAGACTCTTGTCGTTTCAGGCGTTCTTAGCGACGAATGTAAGGAGCTTATTCAATCTTTTTTTCGCAATAAACGTTAGGCTGAATTGCTTTTATAAGACATACAAAATTCTTTGTTCAGATGATAAAAAAGTGGATTGAAGCGATGCGATTGCGTACTTTGCCTGTCAGCTTGTCAGGAGTTGTCGCAGGATGTGGATGCGCAGCATTATATGGTAAATTTTCAGTTATACCGGCTGTGTTGTGTCTTCTTTTTGCGTTGTTTGCGCAGATAGCCTCTAATTTCGCAAACGAGTATTTCGATTTCAAGAATGGTCTTGACAAGAAAGGACGCGAGGGGTTTCGTCGAGGCGTCACAGAAGGCGACATCAGTCCGGGGGCGATGAAGGTAGCGACATTTGTTTCGTTGGGGATTGCGTGTCTTTTTGGTTTATTTATGCTCTTCTATGGAGGTTGGTGGCTTATATTGATAGGCATCGCCGTAGTGGTGTTTGCGTTGGCGTATAGCACCGGACCATATCCTCTATCTCATCATGGATTGGGCGATGTAGCTGTCATTGTGTTTTTTGGGCTTATTCCTGTGACGTTGACATGCTTTTTGCAGATGGGCGATTGGAGTGGTCTTAATGTGTCGTTGCCGGTCTCGATGGCTATCGGTCTGCTTGCAGCTAATGTATTGGTAGTCAATAATTATCGTGATATGGACGACGATAAGGCAGTCAATAAGCATACGACAGTAGTAATATTCGGGCGCAAGGTTATGGGTTATGCCTATTTGTCGGCGGGGTTAATCGCTATGCTCATTTTATTTCCTGTGTGGAGTATGCTCTCGTGGGAGATATCGGTCGGTGTAGTTATGGTTTACCTGCTTCCTCACATTGTGCTATGGCGCAATTTGACTTCCAAACAAGGAGCGCAACTCAATCCTATATTGGGAAAGACGGCTATGCTCTTGCTGGTTTTCACGACAGTATTGACGTTAGCTTTATGTCTAAGTTCTTTGTAGCATAAGGGCTTACGGAAGATATATAGGAGAGGGTCATCGCTATGTTGCGACAACCCTCTTTTTTCTATTCCATGATGTTTCTTTTGCTGACTCAGAGCGCCATTACGAGAATTTCACTAAATTTATTTTGTTGATTTTCGTGTACGTTTTTTGTTGACTTTGCGAAGTACTTGAGCTGTTCGCGCAGGGAGGTACATACGAATCCATCCTTTGCCCAATGGTTTATAGAGTTTGTCTTCGGAGGTGAAGTGGTGAATCGAAGCGTCAATGTTGCCACGTCCGCCAAATTCCGGTGCGTCGCTGTCGAGAATGATTTCGTATTCACCTTCCGGAGCGAGGAAACCATAGTCGGGGAATGACTTATTTGGGCTGAAGTTGAAGACGAAGATTAGGTCGCCTCGTTTGAATGCGAGTATCTGGTCGTCGTCTTTCTCCCATAGTTTTTCGATTACGGAGTCTTGGAAGTTGTATGCTTCCGAAATTGTCTCTATCATTCGGTTGTCGAAATGATTGAGAAATTTATATTTGAGGTCTTGGCGGTCGACGAGGTCCCACTGACGACGAGCGTATTGGTGGCTCCAGCCGTTGCCTTCGCGTGGGAAATCAATCCATTCCGGGTGTCCAAACTCGTTGCCCATAAAATTGAGGTAGCCACCATTTATCAAAGCGATAGTCACGAGGCGTATCATTTTGTGTAGCGCCATGCCGCGTTCTACCATGAAGTTGTCGTCATCAACCATCATGTGCCAATACATTTCTTTGTCGATTAGTCGGAAGATGATAGTTTTGTCGCCGACGAGAGCTTGGTCATGGCTTTCAGCGTATGCTATTGTCTTTTCGTCGGCTCGACGGTTAGTCAGCTCCCAGAATATAGATGTCGGGTGCCAATCTTCGTCTTTTCGTTCTTTAATCATTTTAATCCAGTAGTCGGGCACTCCCATAGCCATTCGATAGTCGAAACCTATGCCCCCGTCTTCAAATTTCATTGCCAACCCCGGCATACCACTCATTTCTTCAGCAATTGTTATTGCATTACGATTTACTTCGTGGATCAGGATATTAGCCAATGTAAGGTATGTAATAGCATTAGTATCTTGTCCGCCGTCGTAGTAGTCGTTGTACGAACCGAAAGCTTTACCGAGCCCATGGTCGTAGTAAAGCATGGATGTTACGCCGTCGAAGCGGAAGCCGTCAAATTTAAATTCTTCGAGCCAGTATTTGCAGTTACTTAGCAGAAAATGGAGTACAGAGTTTTTGCCGTAGTCGAAGCAAAGGCTGTCCCAAGCCGGATGTTCACGACGGTGGTCGGAGTAGAAGTATAGGTCGTGAGATCCGTCGAGGCGTCCGAGACCTTCGGATTCGTTTTTGACAGCATGAGAATGAACGATGTCCATAATCACAGCAATGCCCAATCGGTGTGCTTCGTCGATAAGATGCTTGAGCTGATCGGGAGTACCGAATCGGCTTGAAGCAGCGAAGAAGTTTGAGACATGGTATCCAAACGAGCCGTAATACGGATGCTCTTGTATGGCCATTATTTGTATTGCATTGTAACCGTCTTTGGCAATGCGAGGCAAAATTTTTTCTCTGAATTCGTCGTAAGAACCGACACGTGGTTCGATTTGCGCCATGCCGATGTGACATTCGTAGATTAGCAGTGGCTTAGTGTCTGGTTTGAATCGTTTTGTCTTAAACTCGTATTTTTCTTTTGGGTCATAGACTTCAGCTGAGAAAATGTGGGTTGTAGGATCTTGCACTACTCTTGTGGCGTATGCCGGAATTCTTTCACCCTGACCTCCGTCCCAAGTGACGATCATTTTGTAGAGGTCGCCATGTTTGAGGATATTTTTGTCAAGTGTTATTTCCCAAACTCCGTCGCCTATATTTGAAAGGCGAAATTCATCTTTTTTCTGCCAGTCGGAGAATGTTCCTACGAGCGTTATATCAGTAGCATTGGGAGCATATTCACGAAACGTCCAACCTTTGCGTCCGTTTTTATGAAGTCCGAAATATTTATGAGCATTTGCGAAGTTAGAAAGAGAGCCATCTGTGGCAGATGTCAGGTCATTTAATTTCTCTATGACGCTGTTGTGACGACCTTCAATGGCATCAGCAAAAGGTTCGAGCCATGGGTCGCTTTTCAGAATTGCTAATTTCTTTTTCATCTGTCTTGACTTTTATGTTTTGTATCAATTAGTTTTTTGTTTTGGGTTGTGTATCTTTTAAAGGCTTGTCGTCGAGCGATAGTCCGAAGCAATGTTTTATCGAGGCACGAATTTGCTTTGCGTCTTTGCTATTTCCTTTCAACACATTGAGTACGCCTTTGATATATTGTTCTTTGGAGCGATAGTCGAGCAATGTAGCCACGTTTGATTCGGAAAGCATCGGCTTATGGTTGAAGACTCTGAGAATGCCTGTATAGTTGTTGTCATTCAGCATTTGCCTAAATTCTGCTCTGAGGCGATTGAAAGTCTCACGAGGGCGTAATTTTTCTTCAAGGCTTCTGAGGTGTTGTTCGAGTTCTGATATTGAGTTAAATCGCGCGTCGATGCGATATTCCACGTCGTGTTTTATTTTATGGCGTACGTGGAGCAATGCCTGGCTTTCGAGATGGGAACGAAACATTTTTGTAATCGCCGTTTTGACTGCATTGAAAATTTTGTCGGGGTCTTTTCCTCTTCTGCGTGCCATGGTCTTTATGACTCCTTCTATTAGAAACATGTTCTCAATTTCGGCGACATCGGGCACCATGATGTTTTTGTTGCGCAGATAATCGACTTCGTTTTCTGTACGACGGTCGCGATCGACGATACCACGGCTGTCGAGGTGGTGCATGTGTTTGAGGTCGTTGAAAGTTCTTGTCGATTCGATTACCTTGTTGCAACTACCCAAAGGTCGGACCGTATAGTCGGGGAATACAAGGGGGTAAAGCTTAGCGTCGATGCTATGTACGGCATCTCCTTCGATGAATAGAACCGGCTTTCGGGTTCCGACCAAGTCGATAAACAGATCTTCGCCGATGCTGTCGCCGTTCAGAATTTCGTAGTCCCACGAGTTTTTTTGGATGTTGTAGCTTTTGACCCATATGCAGACGTTCTCAGTGCGCGAGTTGACAAAAGCGACGTCGTAAGTATTGTAGATGAATGTGCAGTCGGGTCGCAGATTTTCGATAGCATTCCAGACGGTGTTAAGAATAGAGGGGTGGAGAAACATTGTCGGCGAGTCGATAAAAATCACAGCATTAGGCATTGCATACAATACAGCCGAGATGTAGTAAAGCACAGCTTTTTCACCCTGACTTAGCTTTATAGCCGAAATCGCATCATCGCCCGAGGACGTTGCAAACATCCATTTTCCTGCTTGTCGAATAATCTGATTGTTTGGAAAAATTTGTTGCCAAATAGCGATCAACGAGTCGAGTTTAGTCGGTGCAGGCTCGGTGTTCTCGCCCAAGATTCGTTGTGTCTTGTTGTATAGCAGAGATTGAAACTCGTCGTTGAAGAGCATGTAGCCAAGTTTGTCAAGCTCGCTGACAGCTCCGCTTTTCAGATATGGCGACGATTTAATGGCATTGGCGTAAAGCATATCAATCGAACCTTCGAGCTTGCTTTCTTCGCGTTCAGGATAGAAAGCGCTGATAGCAGAGAGGATGTAGGCTTTGTTTTGAAAAGTCTTTATCAACTCATTCATAAATCGCGTCTTCCCGGAACCATTTGCGCCTATCAGAGTGATTTGGCGCGATTTAGGGAATAGTGGCGGTCGGGTGCCATCTGTTTTTGGGGGCAAAGTCATCTCCATCATCTGATTGTGATTTTTATTGGTTTGCTGATAACAAATCAGCGTCAAAAAATAATAAAGGGATTTTATCATGACAAAGCAATTTATAGAATTACTCACTTAAAAATCGTCTTTACTATCTTCGGATTACAAAATTAACAAAAAAAGATATAATAATGAAATTGGATTGAGCAAAAATTTGTAACTTTGTCGATAAATTTAATATACGTAATATGTTTTCAGGTATAGTAGAAGAAGCAGCCCAAGTAGTGGCGATAGATAGAGAAGAGGGAAATCTTCATTTGACTCTTAAGTGTACGTTTGCTAAAGAATTGAAAATCGACCAAAGCGTAGCGCATAATGGAGTTTGCCTGACGGTGGTGGATTTTCCGAGCGAAGAGACTTATCGGGTGACTGCAATCCAAGAGACGCTTAATCGTTCTAATCTCGGAGATTTGAAGGTTGGCGATTTGGTCAATTTGGAGCGAAGCATGAAATTCGACGGTCGTCTTGACGGTCACATCGTGCAAGGTCATGTCGATACTACGGCATTATGCACTGAGTTAATCGAAGCCGACGGCAGTTGGTACTATAAATTTGAGTATCCGTTTGATGCCGAAATTGCGAAGAAGGGCTATGTGACAGTGGAGAAAGGCTCTATCACAGTCAATGGTGTCAGTTTGACAGTCTGCGATTCAGAGCGTGATTCGTTCCGAGTGGCTATTATTCCTTACACTCACGACAACACTAATTTCCACCGTATCGAACCGGGAACAAAAGTAAATCTCGAGTTTGACATCATCGGAAAATATATCGCAAGAATAACGACTATCTAACAGTTCTCCAAACACTCAAAAAAAGGATAGCGTCTGAGACGGCGTAGCGACAAGATGTCGGCAAGCATCAAGAGCAAGACTATCAGCGGATTGGCGTGGAATGGCATTGATTCATTCGCGACGTCCGTTGTTAATTTTATTGTTTCGATAGTGTTGGCAAGAATTTTGATGCCTGAGGATTTCGGTCTCATCGCCATTGTCAACGCCATATTATTGGCAGCATCTATCGTTGTCGATGCAGGGATGACAAACGCTCTTATTCGCAAAAAGGATTGCACGCCGACTGATTTTTCCACAGCATTTATTGGCAATGTGTCAGCTTCTGTATTGTGCTACGCTGCGATATGGACGACAGCGCCGATGCTTGCGCATTATTTTCAGTCGGAGGAATTATCGGATGCGCTACAAATTATGGGAGTAGCGACAGTTATCAACGCCTTATCGATTGTCCCACAAGCTATTCTCAGCAAAAAGATAGATTTCAAGTCGCAAGCCGCCATATCGCTTGTAGCATGCTTTGTGGCGAGCATAGTGGCTGTCAGCATAGCAATAGCCGGGGGTGGAGTGTGGGCGTTGGTTATCAGAGAATTGCTTTTTCATGCTCTGCGTGTCCCACTGTTGTGGATGAAAGCGAGGTGGAAAATGCGTCCGGTATTCACGTTTGAGTCTTTCAGGTCATTGTTCGGCTTTGGCTCCAAGCTGATGTTTTCAAGCCTGCTCGACACTTTGTATATCAATCTTTTCACCGCCTTTATCGGCAAAGTTCACAGCTCGTCGGCATTGGGATGCTACACTCGGGCGTCAGCCATAGCCGGCTACCCGGGCAAAAGCATGGCAACCCTGATGCAACGTGTGGCATATCCTTGTATGTCACGACTTCAAGATGACAGCTCGGCGATGAGAAAGTTTATAGAATTGTCGGCATACATAGTCTTTCCTCTGATGCTATGGATAATCGTAATGGCAGAGCCATTAGTAGAAACGATACTGACAAGTAAGTGGCTGACTATCATTCCATTATTACAAATCCTATGCGCAACATTTATGTGGCAACCAATTCATGCTCTCAACCTCAATTTGTTGCAAGTCAAGGGTCGGAGCGACATTGTTTTGAAAATTGAAATCGCAAAAAAGGTGGTCGGTGCGACATTGTTCTTATTGTTTCTGCCAAAAGGCATTCTATGGATTTGTATCGGGCAATTAACCGTATCACTGTTTTCTTTGGTGGTCAACTGCCATTTCGGGGGCAGATTAATCGGCATGGGACTTATAAAGCAACTCCGTCTTTTGATGCCTACACTGCTCAATGCCTGCTTTATGGCTCTATCGTGTCGATTTATATCCTGCCTTATCGATTCGCTATTACTGCAACTTATTGTGTGCTCGAGCGCTGCAATAGTCATTTATTACGTCGGCAGCAGATTGATGCGTCAAAACGAAGCCAAAGAATTAATCAGCATCCTAAAATCATTTTCCAATAAGCAATAATAATCTTATCATATTTTCTACATCACTTCTAAATTTAATCTTGAATATTATAATCTCTATCGCTTCTATCTCACCAATAGCATCTATTGATGTCCTCCCCTCCTCGCAAGACCAACCCTCCTGTCCCACTTGTCCCACCACGGAGGAACGGGACTACCGAACCAATTAGGACAACTGAAACACTTGGGACAAGCGGGACAAACGAAACAATGGGACACTTGGGACACCAAACCCACCACCCTCAACA
>SUXG01000001.1:202749-244602 GCA_015061085.1 Bacteroidales bacterium | reverse complement strand
ATCTTTAATACGGACGGATGTCCGGGCTTTGTGCGACGACAATCAAAATAAAATTTTGTATTTGCCATTCTTAAAATGTCGAAGTCCCATGTACAAGGTAAATGGAGATGACTTTTACTGAATATTTGCCTTTCTGCTTGTGTATTAGCTTGTTATGTCCTTTTTCTTGCTCAAATCTATGTGCAAGGTTATGTACAAGGTAAATTCAGCAAACTTGTGCAACTTTCATCGTTTTTGTGCAAAAAACTTCTTTTTTTTAAGCCATTTTAGTAGTTTTGGCATAGAAAAAACGCTGATTTCAGTGCTTTAATCGCCTGATAATCAGCGTTTTAATTACTCGTGGTCCCACTTGGGCTTGAACCAAGGACCCCCTGATTATGAGTCAGATGCTCTAACCAACTGAGCTATAGGACCGTTTTTTGAACTGCTTCACCTCTGTTTTTTAACGGAATTGTCGGCAATTCTATTTTGCGAGTGCAAAGTTAAATATTTTTTTCTTATTCTCAAAGATTTATCTTTAAAAAAATATTTAATAATGTTTAATTTAGCAGTTTTTATATGTTTGACGCATTGTCAATTATGCTTTTTTCCGTAACTTTGCATAAAATTTGAGGAAAAGGCAAAGATGAAAAATCTTATTATAGTGGAGTCTCCTGCAAAAGCGAAGACTATCGAAAAATTTTTGGGTAAGGATTATAAGGTTATGTCGAGTTTCGGACATATCCGGGATTTGCGCAAGAAGAATTTCAGTATTGATATTGAAAATAATTATATGCCTGTCTATGAAATCCCGACTGAGAAGAAGGATCTTGTCAAGCAATTAAAAAGCGCTGCTGCTGAGGCTGATATGGTTTGGCTCGCATCCGATGAAGACCGTGAAGGAGAGGCTATCGCATGGCATTTATATGAGGTGTTAGGGTTGAAGCCCGAAGCGACAAAACGAATTGTTTTCCATGAAATCACTAAGCCAGCAATTCTCAATGCAATAGAAAATCCACGAGACATCGACATCAATCTGGTTAATGCACAGCAGGCTCGTCGCGTGCTGGATCGCATCGTCGGTTTTGAGTTGTCGCCTGTGTTGTGGAAAAAAATCAAGCCTGCTCTTTCTGCAGGCAGAGTTCAAAGTGTGGCGGTTCGATTAATTTGTGAGCGCGAGAATGAGATTAAGAATTTTATTTCCGAACCATATTTCAAGGTTAATGCTCTTTTCAATCTTCAAAATACGCACGGCAAGTTTAAGGCTGAATTGAACAGACGTATTGAGAATGATTCTGAGGCGCATCAATTGTTGGAAGATTGCGCGTCGGCATCATTTGTTGTCGAAGATGTCAGTATCAAGCCTGCTCACCGCTCACCTGCTCCTCCATTTACCACTTCTACGTTACAACAGGAGGCATCGCGCAAGTTAGGTTTCACAGTTAGTCAGACGATGATGGTCGCTCAAAAGCTATACGAAGCAGGATTAATCACTTACATGCGTACCGACTCGCTTAACTTGTCAAATCTTGCTATTTCCGACATTGTGCAAAGCATCAAGTCGGATTTTGGCGAAGATTATGTTAAGGTGCGCAAATATCAGACGAAATCGAAAGGAGCTCAAGAAGCACACGAAGCTATCCGTCCGACATATATTTCCAATAAAGATATTGAAGGCACAGCACAGGAGAAGCGTTTGTATTCCTTGATTTGGAAGCGTACGATAGCATCTCAAATGGCTGATGCGGAACTTGAAAAGACGACTGTCGAGATCAGCATATCAAATCGCAAGGAGCATTTTGTGGCACAAGGGGAAATTGTCAAATTCGATGGTTTTTTGAACGTGTATCACATTGAGTCTGAGGATGATGAAGTCGGCGTATTACCAACAATCAACAAGGGAGACGCTCTCGAAAGAGAAGAAATCACTGCCACTCAACGTTTCACACAAGCTCCATCGCGTTATTCTGAAGCCTCATTAGTTAAGAAGATGGAAGAATTAGGCATCGGTCGTCCTTCAACATACGCTCCTACGATCTCCACTATTCAAGGAAGAGAATATGTAGAGAAAGGCGAGAAAGAGGGCATTAAGCGTGCGTATAAGATATATACACTTGTTGACAATAAGATTACGGAGAAGGAATCAAAGGAAAGCATCGGCTCAGAAAAGGGACGTTTGATTCCTACAGACACCGGCATGGTGGTCAATGAATTTTTAACAGAATATTTCCCTGATATTCTTGACTATAATTTCACTGCTCACATTGAAGAGAAATTCGACGACATTGCAGATGGCAAATTGACTTGGGATAAAGAGATCGATGATTTTTATCAAGAGTTTCATCCTCAAATAGAGAAAATCAGCAAGTTGCGAATGGAGCATAAAATCGGAGAGCGTATGCTTGGCGTTGATCCAAAGACAGGCAAACCGGTCAGCGTAAAGATTGGTCGCTTCGGTCCTGTGGTTCAGCTTGGCGATAGTACAAATGAAGAGAAGCCGATGTTTGCCAGCCTATTAAAAACACAAAGTGTGAGCACCATCAGTTTGGAAGAGGCATTGAAACTCTTTGAATTACCTCGCACAATCGGAGAATACGAGGGCAAAGAAATGGTGGCAGCAATTGGCAAATTCGGTCCATATATTCGTCATGATGGAAAATTTGTCGCTATCCCTAAGGAATTGTCAGCACAAAGCATTACAGAAGAAGAAGCTATCTCATTAATTGAAGGCAAGCGCAAAGAAGCCTCAAACAAGATAATCAAAGAATTTGACGAAATGCCCGGACTTCAAGTCATCAACGGACAATATGGCGTTTACCTCGCATATAAGCCGGAGGGCGCAAAGAAAGCTCAAAACTACAAATTAGCAAAAGACACAGACGGCACATCTCTCACATTTGAAGAGGTTCAAAACATCATAAAAGAACAATCAGAATCAGCAAGCGCCAAGCGAGCTAAGCGCACAACAAAGAAAGCAACAAAAACGAAGTAAAAAAACGATTATCAAATTAGGAAATATCGCAAAGTTTTGTTAACTTTGTATGAATTTTAAAGCAACATAAATATGGCAATGGAAGAAGAAAAAGACAAAAAATATATAGCCGATAATATCCAAGTGCTTGAAGGTCTTGAAGCTGTCAGGAAACGCCCGGCGATGTACATTGGCGACATCTCAATCAGGGGGCTTCATCACTTGGTGTATGAAGTTGTCGATAACTCAATCGACGAAGCTCTTGCCGGATATGCCAACCATATTGAGGTTTCAATACTTGAAAACAATTCGATAAAGGTTGTCGATAATGGTCGTGGTATTCCTGTTGATATGCACGAAAAGATGAACAAGCCGGCGCTTGAAGTTGTACTTACAGTGCTCCATGCCGGTGGTAAATTCGACAAAGGTTCATACAAAGTATCGGGCGGTCTTCATGGCGTAGGTGTAAGTTGCGTAAACGCATTGTCAGACTATCTACGCGCAGAGATCTCTCGTGACGGCAAAATCTACATGCAAGAATACGCATACGGCAAGCCGACATCAGAGCTTAAAGTCATCGGCGAAAGCGACCACACAGGAACAACCATCATCTTCCACCCTGACGCCACAATCTTTACAGAGACAGTCTATGAATTTGACACATTGGCACGACGTATGCGAGACCTTGCCTACCTCAATGCCGGCATCACATTGACACTCTCTGATTATCGTGACCTCGACGAAAATGGCAATCCTCGCAGTGAAACATTCTACAGCGAAGAAGGTCTTAAGGAATTTGTGGAACTAATCGACAAAAACGAGACACACCTCATCGAGGATGTCATCCACATCAACACCGAAAAGAACGGAGTTCCTGTCGAAGTGGCTATCACATACAACACTTCTTTCAAAGAAAACATCTTTACATACGTCAATAATATCAACACCATAGAAGGCGGTACACACTTGACCGGTTTCCGTCGCGGCTTGACATCAACGCTCAAGAAATATGCCGACGACAACAAACTTCTCGACAAAGTCAAAATCGAAATTTCAAAAGAAGACTTCCGCGAAGGTTTGACAGCCGTAGTCTCAGTAAAAGTGATGGAGCCTCAATTTGAGGGACAGACAAAGACCAAACTTGGCAACAACGAAGTCATAGGAGCTGTTCAGTCAGCAGTCAGCGAAGCATTGCGTTACTACTTGGAAGAACATCCAAAACAAGCCAAAACTATCGTAGAAAAGGTTATTTTGGCGGCACAGGCACGTAATGCGGCATACGCAGCCAAGATGAAAGTGCAACGCAAATCGCCACTCGGCGGAGCAGGACTTCCGGGCAAACTATCCGACTGCAAGAGTCGTGATGCCGAAGCATGCGAAATCTTCCTTGTCGAAGGGGACTCTGCGGGTGGATCGGCTAAATCAGGTCGTAACCCATTGTTCCAGGCTATTTTGCCATTGAGAGGTAAAATCCTCAATGTCGAAAAAGCATTAGAGCACAAGATTTTGGAATCGGAAGAAATTGTCAACATGTTTAAAGCACTCGGTGTCACTATCGGCACAGAGGAAGACTCAAAAGAGCCTAACTTGACAAAACTTCGCTACCACAAAGTCATCATCATGACCGATGCCGATGTCGATGGTGCTCACATCGCAACATTGCTCATGACATTCTTCTTCCGTTGCAT
Organism: Bacteroidales bacterium; assembly: GCA_015061085.1. Taxonomy (GTDB): domain Bacteria; phylum Bacteroidota; class Bacteroidia; order Bacteroidales; family Muribaculaceae; genus Lepagella. Next base: position 239,964 of record SUXG01000001.1, on the reverse strand, counting down.
TCGTCCAATCATCGAAAACGGCTACCTATACATCGCTACCCCACCATTGTATAAATGCGCATTGAAGGGTAAAAAAGATGTCTATGAATATGCTTGGGACGACCAACAAGTGCAACGCTTTGTCGATACACGTTGCAACGGCGACATTTCAAAGCTTGTCAAACAACGCTACAAAGGTCTTGGTGAAATGAACCCTGAACAACTTTGGGAAACAACCATGGACCCTGAAAACCGTATGCTCAAGCAAGTGACATTGACAGATGCAGTAGAAGCCGACCGAGTATTCTCGATGCTAATGGGCGATGAAGTCGGTCCACGTCGCGACTTCATCGAAGCTAATGCCACTTACGCCAACATCGACGCATAATAAGACAATAACATCATACAAAACAAAGAGCGGTGCCCAAAAGGACATCGCTCTTTAACTATTCAGCAATGCTCAATAAAGAAATACCCACAATAGGGTCTTAACCTTGACAACCGGGAGTAAACGAGCAAAGCGAGTGTCACCATCGGAGTTTAGGTGAAGAATTATAAAAGCCAAAAATCAAAAGTAAGGTTAATTGGTCATAATAATTGGTAAAATATAGGACAACACTCTCTAATGGTCAAAAGTGATATAAATATCAAGCTTATATAACGACAAAACCTGCCCTCCGAATTTTTTTTTGGGGGGCAGGTTCTATCAAGTAATGTTCAAATTTATTTAATCGTAATGTTTGTTTCGGTGTAGTCCCAAGGAGTGACAATGTAAAGCGTCTGTCGAGTGGCGTCGTAGCACCATCCGCTTTGGCGTATTGTCTTCAAACTTGCCGACTTGACCATTGGCATTCCGTTAGATATTTCGACTGATTTAGGTGCTTTTTTGACACCTTCAACTTGGAATGTAAGCATACGTGAATGAGGCATGCTTTCATAGCCATCACCACCGGTCGTTTCTATATTGATGTGCGTTTCATTATTTTCTTTCCAACCTGTGAAAGTTATCAACTGATATTGTCCGTTTTCAAGCGAATGAGTCGATAGTCTGTCGTCTTCAAACATTGTGTAAGAAGTTTCCTCTTCTGCCGGGAAATACTTTATGGTCAAGAATGTAGGATCATATTGAGTCACATTCTCGATTGGCAACACGTATTGTGGAATAAATGCCCCTTCGCGCACAAACATCGGAAGTTCCGATAAAGGAGCGCTAACCACAGCTTCTGAGCCACCCTTATATGTCTGTTTCGGATTATTCCAATTAATCCACTTGCCTTCAGGGAAAATCACTTTACGAGAGCGTGCGCCTTTTTTCATCACCGGAGCAATCATCATTTCGTCACCCCACATATATTGGTCTTCTATATCGGCATATTTTTCATCCAAATTCTCACCGTTAAAATTAAATGGACGAGCAAGTGGTGCGCCGACAGTAGCATTTTCGTATGCCAATGTATAGTTGTAAGGCAGCCACTCGTAGCGCTTCTTGATAAACTCTTTACTGATTTTTTCTTGAGCCGGATAGTGATATGGCTCTGGTTTCAATTGCGCATGAGTACGGAATGTCGGAGTAAACACACCCATTTGCAACCACCTTACATACAATTCAGCATCAAGAGGGTTTTCTGGATCGACAGCAAAACCACCAATATCACTGCTCATGTAAGCAAGACCGGAAAGCGAGGAATTAAGCATGATTTTGACCTGCGGCTGAAGACCTCCCCAAGAGCGAGAAACGTCGGTTGACCATGGGAATACATTATAACGTTGCAATCCTGCTGTACCACCACGCATCAAAAGCATCAATCTTTTGTCCGGGAAATCTTTTTTAAATCCATCATAGATGATACGGCTCCATTCATTGCCATAGACATTATGATATTGCGAAGCAGATTGTCCGTTATGATGCCACATTGTCAACGGATGAACTTCAGGCTCACCGAGGTCGCCCCACCATCCTTCTACGCCATCTTCCGTCAACGATTTATAACGATTCCAAAGCCATTGGCGTGTCTTGGGATTGCTTACATCAAACATTCCAGCATCACCTACCCAAGTGGTAACATCATGAACATTTCCGTCAGCATCCTTCATCAACATACCTTCTTTGGCAAGCATATTATAATTATCGATAGCGCCAATTTTGTTTATATATGGTTGTGATATTATGACCATATTCACTCCGTTTTCCTTCAATTCGCGAAGCATTTTTTTGTGGTCAGGCCATTGTGTCTTATTCCATTCAAGACGTCCCATATCCGTCTCTTTACCATACCAATAAAGGTCGAGCACCATACCATCCACCGGATAACCTCGACGCTTCAATGTATCGACAACACCCAAGGCCTCATCTTGTGTATGATAACCATATTTAGAAGTGATATAACCCAAAGCCCAGAAAGGAGGCAATTCCTGTCTGCCTGTAAGGTGTGTATATCCCTCAGTTGCCCCTGCAATAGTTCCTTCACCATTTATGAAATAGTAGGACAATGGAGCCGGAGTATCACTGAGATATTCAATTGTTTCTCCCATGATTAATTTTGCAGAGTTATAGTCATCGAAGAGGACTCCATAACCTTTGTCAGACACAAAATACGGCACTATAATATTCATTTGCGAAATTCGAGGGTCGCCTTCAGTATATCCATAGTTTTGGCGATTATACATTACCAAAGTATCGCCGCCCAATTCAAGGCTATGACCCCTCTCGCCTGCACCATAGAAATGCTCCTTGCCGGAATTTTCAAATGATATTCGACGCATGTCGGAAGAATTGTCAACGCCTTCCTTTTCTTTCAATAATAGATTACCACGATTGTCATAGAACGACAATAATCCTGTCGTTTTATCCACCACCACTTTTGTCGTCGGCGAAGTCAAAGCCACACACTTGGAAGATGCCGAGACTTTTACATCTTTGGCATTAGGCTCGAGGATAGCCGATTGCGATTTCAAGTAAGGCGTCATATCACCTTTGACTTGCGTAGTCACTCTGAAGATATTTTCTGTCATCGGAGTGATTCTTATTACCCCACGTTGGGTTAGAATTGTGGTCGTTTTATCAGTTGGCAAAACCACATCAGCTTTCCCTATCGGGGATGCCATTGCTTGAGGAGCAGACACCAATGCCAAACATCCGACGAATAGCAACAACGCCGAATTTAAAACCTTAGCATAGAATTTATCGATTGTCATAGTTGTATGATTTAAATATTTGTCACAAAGTTAACTATAAATTTTATAACAAACAAAAGAGCCATAATCCTTTCGAACTATGGCTCATTATGTCGTTAGAAGTTATTCTTAGTTGAAACGGCGGTTGCCTTGAAGAACTTCTTTAGGAGTGTTTGCTGATTTCTTAGCGACAGCTTTCTTCATGATGCCGTAAGCTATCGGAGCAGCAACAAAGAGTGAGCAGAATGTACCAACGATAACACCGAATATCATTGCGAATGTAAAGCTTCGGATTGTATCGCCACCGAGGACGAAGATACAGAGAAGCACGAGCAATGTAGAGAATGATGTCATGAACGTACGGCTCAATGTAGTGTTCAATGCTTTATTGAATGTCAAGAAGCGATCTTCTTTAGGATAGATCTTAATCATTTCACGAATACGGTCGAACACAACCACTGTATCGTTAATCTGATAACCGATGATAGTCAAAATCGCAGCGATGAATGATTGGTCGATTTCCATTGAGAATGGGAAGAAGCCCCAGCAGATTGAATAGAAACCAATCATCAAGAATGCAGTCATTGCGACAGCAGCCACAGCACCGACAGAGAACGCAACTGTGCGGAAACGCAACAAGATGTACAAGAACATACAGATTACGGCGATAGACACTGCGATGTAAGCATCACGTTTCATATCGTCAGCCACTGACGGACCAACCTTTTGAATACTGATGATACCATGATCTTCGTCAGCCACAGAGAATGCTTCTTTGCTCATCAACTGACCATTAATTGTCAACTCATCTTTAAGACCTTGATAAAGCAAGTCAGTCACTTCATTATCAACATTTGGTTCTTCGCTATCAATCTTATAGTTAGTTGAAACACGAACCTTAGAGTCATTGTCGATTGAAATCACTGATACTGATGCACCAGGGAATACTTCAGTAAGTTTTGATTGAATATCAGCAGGCACAACATCTTTTTCGAACTGAACCACATAGTTGCGACCACCTGAGAAGTCGATACCTTGGTTCATACCGCGAACGAACAATGAAGCTACAGATACAACGACCAAAGCACCCCATACAATCATTGCAGTCTTAGTCTTAGCCAAGAAATTGATTTTTGTATTAGCGAGGAAGTTGCGAGACAAACCTGTTGTGAAAGTCATGTTAGCGCAACGACCGTTCTTAGTAATCATATCAAATGCGATGCGAGTCAAGAACACTGCGATGAAGAATGAGCAAACGATACCGATAATCAAAGTAGTAGCAAAACCCTTAATCGGACCTGAACCGAATGCGATAAGAATGATAGCAGTGATTACAGATGTCAAGTTAGAGTCGAAGATTGCAGAGAATGCGTTGCTATAACCGTCAGCGATAGCAGCACGCAATTTCTTGCCTGCCTTGAGTTCTTCTTTAGCGCGTTCGAAGATAAGCACGTTGGCATCCACAGCCATACCGAGTGAAAGCACGATACCGGCAATACCAGAAAGTGTCAACACAGCTTGGAATGATGCAAGGATACCCATTGTGAAGAATAGGTTGAGGATCAAACCACAGTTAACAACCAATCCAGGCACAACGCCATAGACAGCAATCATGAAAATCATCAAAAGCACAAGAGCCACAACGAATGAGAGCATACCTTGTTCGATAGCAGAAGCACCAAGAGAAGGACCGATAACGTTGTTAGAAACAACATCTACCTTAGCTGACATCTTACCAGACTTAAGCACATTTGCAAGGTCATTAGCTTCTTCCGGAGTAAAGTCACCTGTGATTTGTGAGCTACCACCTTCGATACGGTTGTTTACACGTGGAGCTGAATATACTTTATCATCAAGAACGATTGCGATAGCACGACCGATGTTATTGCCTGTAATGTTAGCCCATTGGTGTGCACCTCTGTCGCTCATGCGCATGCTGACAACGTTTCCTTGCATATTATCATATTCTGTAGAAGCAGATGTAACAACATCACCTTCGAGAACAGGCTCACCCTTAAGTGCGATCAAAGACCAATAAGGAGTAGTTCTGTTTTCACCATTTTCTTTCTTAACGACTTGACCTTTATCGTCAGTCACAGGCACTTCGTTAGCCTTAATTTGCCATTTAGCAGAGAAATTGCTTGGAAGGATAGACTTAGCAAGAGAAGAGTTAAGGATAGAATCGACCATCATTCGATTTTCTGTCTTAACCATACCGATAACCGGAGTACCTTGCTGAAGGCCACCACCGAGAAGTTCCATCAATTGAACTTTATTAACTGTGTCTTGTGCTGCAAATTGCATGCTGAGGTTAGAAAGAGCATTACCAACTTCTTCAGCATTATACACTTCGAAGAATTCAAGATTTGCAGAAGACTTCAATAGTTCTGTCACACGTTCCGGCTCTTTAACACCAGGAAGTTCAAGGAGGATTTGACCTGTCTTGTCTTGAAGTTTTTGGATGTTAGGAGCTACGACACCGAATTGGTCGATACGAGTACGGAAGATATTGAATGCTGCATCTACTTGGCTTTCAACTTGTTGTTCAAGTGCAGCGATTACTTCTGCATCTGTTGAATTTGATTTTAGTGCGCCAAGGAATTCGCCTTCATGTTTGAAAATGCCTTGCAATGTACCCGGTTGAAGGAAAGAAGCGACTTTCTTCACAAAATCTTTGTCAGAACGCTTGCCTTCTTTTTCAGCCTTCGCAATAGCATCATTCACTTTAGCTTCTTGACCTGCTGCTGCGAGCTGACGAAGAATGTCAGGCACAGAGATTTCAAGAACCACATTCATACCACCCTTAAGGTCAAGACCTAAGCCAATCTCCATTTTACGCACTTGGTTATAAGTGTAACCAAGATAAACATCCTCTTTGTCGAGAGAGTCGTTAAACTGCTTAAGAGATTGTTTGTAAACTTCGTTTGTAACGTCATCTGTCTTAGCCATTGATTTTGCATATTCTGTAGCTTTCGCCGCATAGTGCTGAGTCACAAATGAGAACGAAATGTAAAAGCCACAAATCAAAATCAAAAGGACTGCTATGACGCTTATAAACCCTTTGTTTTGCATTTTGTTAATTAATTTTTATTTGTTTTTTTTGTTATTATTTTTACTCGGTACTTTTTCAGCTTGCAAATATAACTCATTTTTTTGAAGTAACGTTAAAAAACTCAAATAAAAATGGTTTAAGGGCGGAATATTCCCCTAAAGGCGATGTCATGTCAAAGAAAATTTCTATTTTTGAAGTCTCAAATTGATTTATAATGAAAAATCCAACCAAAGTAATATTATTCATATTTTCTGCCATTGCTTGCATCATCCTTTATTCTTGTGCAAGCATCGGAAATCCGGCAGGAGGACCTCGTGACGAAGAGCCCCCACGTTATGTTCAAAGCAATCCACCCCTTGGAGCGACGAATATCAACACCAAACGCATTGAAATAGAATTTGATGAAATCGTCAATGTTAAGGACGCTTTCTCCAAAGTCGTAACATCACCGACAAGCAAAGTTGTACCTAAGGTGTCATCACAAGGGAAAAAAGTTGTCGTTCAATTTGACGATACATTGCAATCAAACACTACATATACAATCGATTTTGCCAACGCAATCGAAGACAACAACGAAAGCAATAAAATACCGAACTACGCATTCTGGTTCTCTACGGGAGAGACACTCGATACCCTCCAAATATCCGGCATGGTGCTCGCTGCCCGCAACCTTGAACCTCAACAAGGGATGTTGGTCGGCGTTCATAGCAACTTTGCCGATTCTGCGTTTAAGACAACTCGTCTGGAGCGTGTCGCAAAAACCGACGATAGAGGTCGCTTCACTATTCGCAACCTTAAACCCGGAAATTACAAAATCTTTGCGCTTGCCGATGTCAACAACGACTATCGTTGGGACAACCCTGCCGAAGACATTGCTTTTTTGGAAACGACCATTTCTCCTTATAGCGAACAAACGACAAGCATCGACACTCTCTACGACCTAAAAAACAGCAAGATAGATACTATAGTAACGCGTGCGCGTACACGATTCTTACCCAATGACATACTTCTCAGCTCGTTCAACATTGAGCACAAGACTCAATACCTCGTAAAAAACGAGCGTATCGACTCAACACGCATTTCTCTGATTTTCAATGCAAAATCAGACACTCTACCGACATTGAGGCTCGTTTCAAATCCGGACTTGAAAGACTGGTATCTTTTGGAGCGCAACAGATTCAATGACACGTTGACTTATTGGCTAAAGCCAAACATTCTCACTCAAGACACTCTCGTCGTCGCGACAACCTACCAACGTGCCGACTCCGCTCAAAACATTGTCTGGGGCACAGACACCATAAAATTTATAACACCAAAAGCCAAAACAAAATCTAAAAAGAAGAAAAAGACGGAAGAAGCTGACAGCCTTAAAAAGGCAGAAATACGTCATCTTGCCATCACTCCGCCATCAACAAACATCGAATATTACAACCCTCTTTTCTTCACTTTCGATGAGCCTATCGAACATATCAATCAGTCGGCAATTCATTTGGAAATCAAATCAGACACATTATGGAAACCTGCCGACAAGAATTTCACATTACAAAAAATCGATTCACTTGCCGTAATAAAGTATAAAATAGATTATCCTTGGGAATTTGGAGGCGAATATAAATTGAGCATTGATTCGGCGGCAATCGTCGGGATATATGGACATCACAACAAACCGTTAGACCATACTTTCCAAGTAAAAAAAGAAGATGAATATAGTAATTTCACATTCGCTATCGAGGGATTGCCTGACTCTATTCCGGCATTTGTCGAATTTCTGAATGCAAGCGATTCTCCAATACGAACAGCTAAAGTCGTAAACGGCGTTGCCGATTTCCTATATTTGGCTCCGGGAAGTTATTATGCACGACTTATAGAGGACACTAACGGCAATGGCGAATATGACACGGGTGATTACGACACCAAACGTCAACCGGAATTTGCGTACTACTATCCTAAAAAAATCAATATAAAAAAGAATTGGGAGATAACTCAAACATGGAACGTTTTTGAGACTGCCATTGACTTACAAAAACCGGAAATTCTTAAAAAGAACAAACCGGAAGCATCTAAGCATGCCAAAAAGAAACAACAAAACGAAGAGGAAGAGGACGAAGAAGAATCTTTCGACGTAAATTCAAACCCTTTCGACCCTAATAGCAATCGACGTTCAAACAATAATCGCTATTAATAGCAGAATAAAAAGAGATAATAAGCAATGAAAAATTTCGGACCAAAGTCATGGATGCTGCCTCAGCCGGTGCTGATCATAGGCACATACGACAACGACAAAAATGCCAATGCAATGAATGCAGCATGGGGAGGGCAGTGGGATGCCAATGAGATTGTCATTTCAATGGGCGCTCATGCCACTACCGACAACCTCAACCGATGCCCTGATTTCACTGTCGCTTTTGCAACAGTCGATACAATGATTGCTTCTGATTTTGTCGGCATCGTCAGCGCTAAGCAAGACTCACAAAAAATCGATCGAACAGGTTGGACAATAATCCCATCCGAAAACATTGATGCACCGATATTCAAAGACTTCCCGATGACATTGGAATGTCGCATCAAACAAAAGATCGACGAAAGCGACGAAGGCTACTATATCATCGCAGAAATAATAAATATAGTTGCCGACGAACGATTTCTGTCAGAAAATGGTCTACCCGACATCGAGAAAATGCGACTTATCACATACGATCCGATCCACAAAGGATATATCGAACTTGGTAAACGTATAGGCAATGCTTTCTGCGACGGCAAGAGACTGAAATAACTAGACAAAGATGCTGAAATCAATCTTATTGGTAGGCGTAGGAAGCTTTATCGGTGGAGCTGTGAGATATTGGCTTTCGACACTGATAAAAACGTCATTACACACCGCATTTCCTTGGCAAACGATAATAGTCAACCTTATCGGATGTTTTGCCATAGGAATATTTTGGGGCATTTTCAACCGCCTTGGAGCATCATCCAATTCAATGTCATTACTGCTTACTACAGGGCTGTGTGGAGGTTTCACCACATTTTCTGCATTTGCCAAAGAAAGCATACAAATGCTTCAGAGCGGCGACATCACAGGATTCTTATGTTATATCGGCATCAGTGTTGTCGGAGGGTTGATATTAGTGGCTTTTTCCTATTGGATTTTCAAGTAAGCACGCAGACACAAATCGATGCCTAATGAAAAAAGTCGAGAGACATCCTACTCAGACGGATTACTCTCGACATATTATTTTAAGCAGATTCGCCAAATTCATCAATAGCATTTACCTATCTGCCGATAATTTTCCAAATGGTCTTTATTCTCCTTTCGAAAGGCTTTGACGCAAGCGAGAGAGGTATGCTTGCGACACCCCAAGATATGATGCTATCACACCAAGCGACACACTACGCAATATTTCAGGACGATTCTTAATCAACGACAAATAACGCTCTTTGGCATTTCCGGAGAAAACACTCATCTTCTTCTCGTCATAGTACAATTGAGCCATCAAAAGAGAATTGACATAACGAGCAAATTCGTGCGACTCTATAATCAGTCGTTCGTAATCCTCTTTTGTAACCTTCATTACCACCGAATTTACACATGCCTCATATCGGTGATTTGACGGCAGACCATGATAATATGAATAGTAAGACATGATCGTTGTACCGGGCAATGCAAAGCCATTAGTACAATCTTCATCGCCATTCATATAAGAACGTCGCAATATACCTTCTTTAATTATATAGACATTTGTATTAATCTTTCCGTATGAAATAATCGACTCTTTAGCAGGAACATAAATCTCTGTCATACAAGCACATAGCTTATTCATCATTTCTTCAGAAAGTTGAAACAAATGGTCCTCTCGCATTAATTTTATTAAATCTTTCACAATACTTTTTTTATATACTACAAAATTATACTTTTTTTGACATATATCAAAAAATATCGCTAATTTTTTCTTTTTTGCGTGGAGTTTATTGTTCAAAATGTTGTTCAAATATAGTATATCATATTGCTATCAAATCCGTTACCACTATCTTGGCAAATAGGAATTCACTTCATAGGACATTTTTCTCTCCGAACTAGCATCAAAATCGACTCTGATGCGAAAATCATTATGCTCCACCCTTTTCTTATTTCCTGATTACAAGAATCCATGCGTAACACGAAGAGCCGGTCCCATCGGTGTGTATATGTCATGGATTTGCAAAAGATTGCAAGACATTATAAAGATAAGGGGCACACTTAATGCGCACCCCTTATCGCTAATTACCAAATAAATTTATGATGAGAAAATTACTTCAATATAATTTTTTCAACACGTGTTCCCACCATAATTACATATACATTGGGAGCAACTTTGATTCTTTCAATATCAGACTCTGCTATTTTTGACGCAACACAAATACCATCAATAGTGTAAACGCCATACTCTTTGCCGGCAAAGCCTGAAAGAACTATACATCCATCGTTTGTGTAAATTGCATTATCTGATGCCACTTCTTCAACACTAAGGAGATTTGCGTATGCATTGTTTGACATAGGATACTCTATTTCTTCTCCATCTTTGTTAACGACTACAGTAACATTGTAAACGTAATCCTTAACTTCGAGATTTTCATCGATGTAGCGAGGTTCAGCCACCTTTTCTGCAATCATCTTACCATCTCGATAGATGTTATAGCCTACAATTTCTACATCCTGACCAACCGGAGAATAGATGATGTCATCTATCATTATTCCAAACGTGTTTTTGCTTATATAATGAATAGCAAAATATTTTGCATCTTCCGGAAGTTTAGATGTTATCAATTCCCAACCCAATGTTGATTTTGAGAATGTTTCTACCAATTTGAATGCTTCTCGATCTCGAGTTGTAGAAGAATACAATACCTCAACATATTCCGGCGAATAAAGTTGGTTAATTATGCCATACATGAAAGAAACTGTAGAACCGCCATTAATTTCAGGAGAAATCAACCAGTCATCTGCATTTGTTACCATATCGTCAGGCGACATTGTGACTATATATTTATCACCTGAATAGGCTTCAAACAGGCTGTCAGATATTGGTAATTGGGTATAATCAAAGACTTGGAATCCTTTTGGTAATCCCATATCAGGGAATACCCATGATGAGAATATCCATATACTCTTACCATCACCATCAATATTAATCCAATCGCCAAGATTTTCATCATAACTAAAGGCAGTCATATCCTCGAAGTCCTCCACACCAAACGACAATACCGGAGCCGACCATGTGAGTTGCACCTTATTTCCACCTTCTGCGAATGATGCCTCAAGGTCGGTCACAACCGGGTCAGTACCGAGTTTAACATTAATTGGCAATTCACAGCTATTATTGTCTGTTATCATGTCGCCATTGTCAAACGAAGCACGAATAATGTATTCGCCAACAGTATCCACAGTCGGAATAAATTCAAATTGCAAAGACACTTGTTCGGCCGGAGATAATTCTGTTTGCATAGGGATGTCAGAGGCTTCTAAATTTTTGATAACTTGACCATCTGTTGACATCAATTGGCAAACGACATCAGGCACAGCAATTGTCTCATAACCATTATTTTCGATTTTCACATCGTAGTATTTGGTGTCACCCACCATCATAGACTTATCTCCTTCAAGCGAAATCATAGCCACATCTTGTGCTTTTGGCTCTTTGATAGAATAAGAATCCATGATTAAGTATTGGATAGAGCCATTATAATTTGCGCGTAAAGCGATATAAGCCCATTTGCGATTTTGGAATTCTTCAGGGAATGTGTATGTCTTAGTGATCCAACCTTCTCCATCGGCAGCAGTCACAGTACCAAGCACCACTTCATCATCAAAGTTTCCACAGAGCAGAATATCAGTATCAGGAGTAAAATCTTCAACAAAGAAGCGCATCTTCAATTCAGCTTTTGACGAGCCGAGTGTTGTGAATTTAGGTAATGCCAAGCGTCCTATGCTCGCTGATTGAGATGAAGGGTAACCAATCACAGCAAGGCCTGTTTGATTAATAGCTGCCGGATCTATATCAGCCGGGTTATAGAATGTCCATTGTCCCGAATAGTCAGGTCCCAAGGCTTGTATTGCTATCGGTTCGTAGCTTACTACACCTGCAAATTCCTCAACCACAGGTAATTCAAATGGAGGTCCAAGCACAATTGTATTGTATGACAATTCTTTGCCACCGCCATATTCATTTTCTACAGTTATACCTATTTTGAGCAATTGTTGATTAGCACCTTCAGGTAGTGTGACAGTGTAAGTAGTTTCACCTTTGACATTTCCCAATTCAATCCATTCACCTGTCAAAGGATGGTTGTTGTAAATTCTATATACCAAGTTGGCAGGGTTAAGATATCCTCCATTAACACCTGTCTTCGGAGCTTCCCAAGTTACGATACCTGAAAGATTGTCTGCACTTGCGTCAATTTCTATATCAGTGTATTTAGGCACATCTTCGCCTGTGTAGACCATAGCACGAGCTTCTTCACCATTTCCGTATGAGTTAGCTACCATTACATATATAGCATTCATGCCTTGTGGTGTAGCGATTTCTACACTTTGACGAGAGCCCGGTTTGCCTGTCACTGTCTTTGTTTCCACATCAGACTTGATTGTAGCTGTAAGCTCTTCATTTACCACATAGAGAGAACCTCCGGCCACTGTACGGCGTGGCATAGAAAATTCCACTGTAGCCTTAAGTTCGCCTTTTAGAGCCGGCTTAACCTTAAGATTTTCGCAAATATCAGGACATTGTGGGAGATTGTCTGTTGCTTTAACATTTATATCTTTTAGATATAGGTAGAATCCGTCAGATACAGATGCACAACGTATAGCGAGGTGATATTCACCCGCTTCCTCAACGTTGAACATCTTGCTAAATGTCATATATTCGGTATTATTGAACGATTCTGTATGGAATATTTCAGCATCCGCCGGGTTAGTGGTTTTGCTGATACCCATTTGCAAAATATTGCCATAGTCTTTGAGTCGTACGCGAGCATCAAATGAGAATTCATACAAATGTTCGGTGTCGTCAAATTTAATCAATGGAAGGAAAATCCAGTCATCGGCCGGTTCTTCAGCGTGACAAATATGATAGAGAGGCTCATCATCACCTTCAGCATATTTCCAATATCCATAGCCGTTGTCGACAGTAGTAAATAACGCAAAATCATCTGCTGTTGGTTGCACATAATAAGGCACACTGAATGCACGACCGAAAAGTTCGGCCTTTGAGCTACCCTTTTCAGATGTTTTTCCTTTGCTGATGGCTTCAACTTCAGCTGTATAATATGCGAGAGTAGAATCAGGAATTGTTATATCGAATGAGTTGGTTGTTATAGGTGTTTCATTTTGTTTTTCGCCATTGATATAGATATTATACGTCAAATCCGAAACATCAACATAACCACCATTTTCTCCCACTTCGCCTACAGCGTCCCATCTCACTTGTGTTTGAGTAAGCACAATGTTTTGAGGAGCTTTTGGAGTGTCGTAACCGATATAGACTTCTTTATACACAGGGTGACCTTCGACATTAGCACCATCAATCTTCAAATAAGGCACAGCCGAAATGTTGTGAAACCCCTCAGAGAGAGAGAGATCAAATTCAACATCTTCGCCTGCTTGTCCTTTTAGTTCGCTATGGATAATAGTGCGTCCGTCAGCAATCTTGAGAAGCACTTCGCCTGAGATAGGCTCTCCTATATAGTTCACAGTAGGAAGAGTCACCACACCCTTACCTTTTTGTGATGCACCTTCAAACTCCAACGATTTGAATGTAGCAAGACCCGGTGCGTTGTCGGCACACAATTGGTCAGGAGTCCAAAGCACTGTATATTGGTTAGGATAGTCGAATCGGAAAGTTGAAGTAGCAACACCTGTTTCAGGATCTACTGTAAAGACACATGATGTTTGATCAGGAAGAATAGCTGCCCATACATATTTTCGGTCAAGCGGACTATAGACCATAGATTGTGAGAATGAACCAGGTATCAAGCCTGTATTACCCACATATGTAAGCGTACCGAATTCTTTATCAAACAATACAAATTCACCACTGAGGTTGATACCATAGATATTGTGGTCAATCGGGTTGTATGCCCATGTAGCGACACGTTCAGTCACCACATATTCATCATTACGAATTGTAGTAAACTGCATTGTTTCCAAATCGATACGTTGAATCATTGCTCCGGTCATACCACTATTGTATGTGTAAGCATAAGCGACATCTTCCCATTCGTCGTACACTACTGAGAGTACCATTTGCGAATAGTCAGAGTTGTCCAAATCGCCTTGACGCAAAAGTTCGCCTGTATAGATGTCATACACCGACCAGTTCACATAAATTGCGCCATAGAAATCAAGCGAATAGAAGCAATAGTATTCACCGTTTCTAACGAAACCCACAGTTTCTATAAGAGCTTCATTTGTCCAAAGCAATTCTTGGCGTCCGTCTGTTGTCAATTCATACCATCCTTTTACAAAAGACGGATCTGTCGATAAAGCTCTATAGCCATAGATTGTGGCTCCCGAAGGCGATGTTATCGCGTTCATCGGATTGAATTGGTTTTGTGCTTGTTCAAGCACTGTTACTCCTGACGATATCGTAGGGAACACTGACTCAGAAATAAGTTTGGGTGCCCATTCGGGAGTTCTGCTCGCTACAAGTTGCGATGCGCCGACACGAGGCTCTTTACTTCCTCTTCTTAAATTATCGACACCTGCTTGCGCTACACTCATTCCCAACAACAGGAATAAAGTAGTCAAAATTGATAATATTCTTTTATTCATTTTATTGATGTATTAGTTTCTGTGAAAAGAGGGGGATTTTACTCCCCCCATTATTACTGTTTAGCTTATCTTACTACCACCTTAGCTGTTTTGTCGGCATAACGCACTATGTAGATGCCTTTTTCTACTTCGATAGCCACATATGAAACTTCTGCTTTGCGAGTTGCCACTTGTTTACCATCAACAGTAAAGACATTGATTACACTTTGAGTATCAGCATTTTCCACTACGATAGCATTCTTCACACCATAAATCACAGGCTCATTGGCCATGAATTGTTGCTCTACACCAGTGAATATATTGATAGCATATTTATCGATAAGGAGATATTGCGTTTTATCAGTAAACGATGCACGCACCACCAGCTCTGTCCATTGCCAATCTTTGACATCCTCAGGGAGGAAGAATGTGAATGTTTTCCAGCCTTCTTCATCTTCTTCGCCCATAGAGATAGTACCCAATGCGACAGCTTGGTTGTCATAACCTCTTGCATAA
Organism: Bacteroidales bacterium; assembly: GCA_015061085.1. Taxonomy (GTDB): domain Bacteria; phylum Bacteroidota; class Bacteroidia; order Bacteroidales; family Muribaculaceae; genus Lepagella. Next base: position 224,461 of record SUXG01000001.1, on the reverse strand, counting down.
ACCACAGCATCTGCCATATTATCATACAAATAAGCTCTTACTTCTACTTTCACTTCTTCGTTAGTCTGAGGGTTGAATTTAGGCAATACAAGTTGAGAGTATGTTTCACCATCTTCTTCAGCAAACGAAACTAATGAAGCGCCAGAGTCATTGCTTGCTTTTGACACATAAGCAGCAGGGTTGACAATATCCCATGAGCCACTATATTCTTCAGAAGGGTGTTCAATAGTCAACGGACCATAGGCCACTTGCATATTTTCAAACAACTCTTCCATTGGCATTTGATATGGTACACCGAGTGAAGCCACAGCCATTGGGCCCTCTTGCATATTTCCGGCAGCATTTTGTGTTGTCACTGCAAGGCTGACAGTTTTTAGAGGAGTTCCTTCCGGCACTGTATATGAGTATTCAGTACCGTCATAACCCGGTCCTGCTTGTGTGAACCAATAGTTTACTTCAGGATAGTAGATTAAAATAGTGTATGTACAGAATGCAGGGTCAACAAATCCGCCGTTCACTCCGACTGTGCTCGTTTCCCATGAAAAGGTCATTGTACGGTTATCAGCGCTTATATTGAGCGATGTCAATGTTGCAGGCAATGGAATATCTACTCCTGTATAAAGGCTGATAGAACTTTCGGCTCCTACACCATTTTCGTTTTCTGTAAGGAGAGTAATAGTGTTCACTCCCTGTATTGTCGGCACATCTGCTTGCAAATGTTCGCCCGGTTTGCCTGTCACTTTCACTGAGCCTCCTTCTGAAGACACGGTGACTGTCACATCGCTTTCAGGATTCAACTCATCGCCACTCAATGCAAACATAGGCAAATCAAATTCAACGTGTGCACTCAATGCACCATATTCAGCAGCTGTAGCCTCTATGTTTGTACATGCTTCAGGCACAGTGTTCGGAGCCTCAGCCATTGTGACTGCAATTTTCTTCAAAGTCAAAATATAGTTGTCGGCATCAGAAATAGCGTGGATACCGATGAAATAATCGCCTGCTTCTTCAAGCTTGAACTGACCTCCAAGAGTAATTACTTCTTCAGATGCAACAATAGTTTCAGGCACTACGATTTGCATATCCTCAATCTTTCCACTCTTACATATACCGATTTCAAATTTTTCAGGATAGAAGTCATAACCACTTCTTACGTCGATATCAATGCGATAAAGTTGTTTGCTCAATGGGAATGTAGTCTTATGCAACACTGCCCAATCGTCTGCATCTTTATAAGAGTTATAAGTGTAAACGAATGCTTTTTCATCTGTACTCCAAGCCCAAGTTGAGTTATCATCATTAACGTCATATACTTTGATAAATTTCAAAACATCTTCTGTAATTGGCAGATCTAATGGAATTGTATAAGAACCGACAGCAAGGATGTTGGATAAGCCACGTTCTGACACTTTGTCAACACATACAGCTTCCACCTCTGCTTGGATTTGAGACATTGTCGCGATTTGCAAATCAAGCACAAAAGAGTTTTCTACAATAGGTTCATCATTCATCTTTTCTCCACCGATATAGACGTTATATGTCACAACATCACTTTCAAGATTACCATTGTTCTGACCTGTAGTGACAGGATCCCATGTGACAAGGGTTTCTGTAAGCACTACATTTTGAGGAGTAGCCGGTGTGTCATAACCTACGAAGAATGTCTGCTCAGCTTTAGCACCATCTACACCATTGTGCACACAATAGGCAGTAAGAGTATGAACGCCTTCAGTCATATTATTAAGAGCGACTTCTACACTCTGACCGGCAGTCACTGTGCGAGTGTCGTAAACTGTTTCGTCGATGCTAACAACCAATGAGAGTTCAGCCTCCAACGGACTGTTATCGTTGGCTGTAGTAGGAGCCACAATATTTAACACTCCGTATGTAGCAGCACCTTCGAAAACAATAGAGTCTATTTGAGGAGCATTTGCGGCTCCATTAACAATCGCTTGATCGTAGCAATGCAAAATCACATATTCAGCTTCATCTGTCATACGAATTCTCGATGTGATTGCACCTGTTTCAGGATCGACAACAAGCTGATATGTTTCATCATTCAAATTTATACCAATGTAAGTAAAACTGAAGTTGTTAGGAGTATATACCATAGCTTGCACATATGATGCCGGAGAGAAATCAAGAACTGCAATTTCGTCCCAAAGACCTGTAGCAGGGTCAATTCTAATCCATAATTCATTGTTTAGAGTCACCGCATACACCTGACCATCAAGTGGATTGTAAGCCATTGCAACGATAGGATCATCTGCAAGCGTACCTTCGCCTACCTCTTCTCTTATAGAAGTAAACTTATTTTCAACAGGGTCGTATATTTGGAATTCAAGTCCGTTGCCCGCAGCATTGTATGTATATACATAGACAATATCGTTTTCCTCATCATAAGCTGTGTGCAAGATCCATTTATTGTATTCGCTACCCAATGTCACATATCCGAGATAATCACCTGTAGCAACATCATATTTCAAAATATAGCCTGTCTCTCCTGTGACAGCATACACAACACCATCTCTGACAAAACCGGCATTATAGTTATAACCTGCAAGGTATTCATTTGACCACAACTCTTTCGATGTACCTGTAGATGTATCCAACTTCCACCATGTATCGTAATTATCGTCAATATTAAAAACTTGAAGACCTTCAACATTATCTGCTGAAGTCGAGGCATTCATTATGGCTTCAAACGGATTGACCGGTTTAGCATAACGTTTATACGCAGTAGCCTGACTGAAGATGTCTTTACTATTGCTTCTATCACTCAACAGATGCGTTTTGTTCACACCTGCCACTCTCTCAGCCACACGCTGAGCATCGATTTTTGGGAAATTTGAAGAAACTCCAAAAGCCGATGTTATCGCAAATAATAGAGCGATACTTAACAGAGTAAATTTCTTTTTCATACGAGTTACGTTTATGTTTAGTTAATTTTTGGGCACAAATATAATGATTGAAATCAGCACAAACGTTGTACTATGTCAATTTTTTACAATTCTGCAGATATATCTACCTTTTTTCTCCTTTTTTATGCTCAACGCTACTATCGCAATATTAAAATCAACCTTCTTTAAAACCGACAAAACATATTTCCACTATATATTATACATCCCTGCTTTCTCATAAAAACAAATAACATCAGCCATTCTACATTTTAAGGAGGCTAATCTAAATCGCTTTGTGATGATCTATGAATTTTTAGAAGTTTCCTTAACAGAGCTATAAGCCTGTGATAACAGCAAACACACCACTAGGCATAGTCTCAAACACGTGAATATTTATCGACTTCATCAAATGGCACAGCATAGAGTTTGCCGCCATTTATTTAATCCATTTTTGCAAATTGCTTTCTCATTCGGCTAAGGTAAGCATTAGTCACACCCAAGTAAGAAGCAATAATCTTCAACGACACTTTTTCCAATATTTCAGGACGATTTTTGAGTAGCGAACGATAGCGTTCAATAGCTGAACCATTGATTAAAGCCTGCTTCACTTCATTATAATACAATTGACAATGAGACATATTCAATGCCCATAATGCAAACTCATGAGATTCCTCTGTCAGCTTCTCAAATTTGCTTTTTGACACCACCATCACCACCGAATCACAACAAGCATCGAACTGTGAATATGCAGGCAAACGATAGCAATATGAATGATATGACATGATAACCGTACCGGCAAGAGCGAATGCTACAGTAACCTCTTTGTCGCCATCCATGTGGGAACGCCTAAGAATACCCTCTTTGACGATATAGATATTGTCATTGAATTCTCCACTCTGAATCAGAACCTCTCTCTTTTTGAGGCGTTTCTCCTCCATTATGCCACAGAATTTATCCATTATCTCTTCCGATAACTTAAACGGAGCTTCTTCAGCAAGAGCCTTTTTAAAATTTTCCATCGTAATATTATGCCGGTTAAATCATTTCCATGATTTGGGTATTATCTGATATTTGATATCCTATATCACCTCAAATACAACAAAATACAAAATTACACATTTATTTTCAATCCATCTATAGAAATCCTCCTTATTTTTAGCCATTTCTTCTCATTATTCGATAATATTCAAATTTTGCCTTAGTTATCTACCTTCACCTCGATTATCATGCCATTAACATTTTCGTAATTTTTTGATTTTACGACCATGTAATTTGGTGGATTAACAAATTTATCTTACCTTTGACTGAAAAGTTTTTATATCTATGAATATGCAAAAAATATTTCTCATTATATTGTCGTTTATCACCCTTTGCAGTTGCAATAAAACAGAGTTTAACATCGAAGGCGAAATAAAAGATGCAGGGACAATGAATCTTCGAATTTTCTATTATTCATCATCAGACAAACAGGGGAGCATCACAGAGACAGTCATTCCGGTTGTCAACGGCAAGTTCAGTTATGCCGGCAAGTCGGAAAAGCCGACTGTAGTATGGTTTTTCTCACCTAATCGCACTCTTTTGACTCCGATTTATGTCGAGCCCGGCAATAAAATCAAAATTGACGGAAAGTATAATGAACCTTTACGATGGCACGTGACCGGCAACAAGATAGAAGAAGAATGGTCGGCATGGAGAAGCGAAAACGAGAAATCCTTAAAATCTGACACCGACAAAGTTATCAATCAAGCTATAAGTAAGTATGTAGAAACACATCGCAACAATCCGGTATCAGCACTCTCAATGCTTTGTTTCTACATCAAGAAAGATACAACAAAAGATTATGACAAACTATGGAAACTCCTTTCTGACAAAGCACTTTCCTCCGAATTAATCAATGCAGTCAATGCCTCTAAAGCGCATAAATTTTTACAATCTTATGCCGTAAAATTAACACCACTGTCGCTATACTCATACGCCGACAGCATGGCGACTATCGCTGTATCAAAATCAAAGACTACACTGCTATATTTCTGGCGTCAACAAGAGGAGCAACACGACTCGTGCATCTCAAATATCAAAAGGCTGCATAAGCTATATCCCGATAGTAGCAAACTGCAAATTGCAGATATTAATATGGACACCGACACAATCAAATGGCACAGACAAGCGCGAAGAGATTCTGTCAGAAATTGGCAACGATATTGGGCTATCGGAGGTGAAGCAAATATTTCTCTCACGCCTTTGGAATTGCCACGAACTCCATACTTTATCGTTTCCGACAGCACAGGGGCACAATGTTATAGAGGTGACAATTTCAGCAAAGCTGAAAAAAAAATCAAAGAACTTCTAAAATAGTGACACTATGCTTTCAAAAGTCTATTCTGCATCTATTCAAGGTATTGATGCCTTTGTGGTAACGATTGAAGTTGTTGTCGAACGTGGAGTGCAATTCACAATCGTCGGACTGCCTGATGCCGCTGTCAAAGAGAGCTATCAACGTATTGTTTCTGCCATGAAACAGAGTGGTGTCGCGTTTCCTCATAAACGCACAATTATCAACCTCTCTCCTGCCGACATCAAAAAAGAAGGAGCAGCGTTCGACCTACCAATGGCTATCGGCATTTTGTCCTCTAACGAGGCTTTAACATGCGAGAACCTCAATGAATATATGATATTAGGCGAATTATCGCTCGACGGCTCGGTATTACCTATCAGAGGAGCTCTCCCCGTAGCGATTAAGGCCCGCGAAAACGGCTTTAAACGTCTTATCGTGCCTAAAGGGAATGTCACAGAAGCAGCCGTAGTCAATAATATTGAGGTCTTCGGTGTCGAAAGTCTTTCGGAAGTAGTCGATCTTCTTAATGGCAAATCAGAGTTACAACCGACTGTAATCAACACTCGCGAACAATTCCGAATTCAAGCAGCTGATTTTGACTTTGATTTTTCTGAGGTCAAAGGACAAGATGGTGTCAAACGAGCCTTCGAAGTGGCATGTGCCGGAGGGCACAATATTCTATTGGTAGGCTCACCCGGCAGCGGAAAGTCGATGATGGCAAAACGTCTTCCCTCAATACTTCCTCCCCTAAGCCTGCAAGAAGCTTTGGAAACCACAAAAATTCATTCCGTGGCAGGAAAGTTGTCTCGTGGCTCCATGTTGATGACACAACGCCCATTTCGCTCACCTCACCACACTATTTCTCCGGTAGCATTGGTCGGTGGAGGCATTAATCCGCAACCGGGAGAAATAAGCCTCGCCAATAACGGAATTCTTTTCCTGGACGAATTTCCGGAATTTCCTCGCACAGTACTTGAGGTATTGCGACAACCGATTGAAGACCGTATAGTGACCGTTTCGAGAGCAAAATACACAGTAGACTATCCGGCTTCATTCATGCTTGTCGCCTCGATGAACCCCTGCCCTTGTGGCTATTACGGACACCCGTCAAAACCTTGCACTTGTATGCCGGGACAAGTCCAAAAATACATCAATCGTATTAGTGGACCGCTGCTCGATCGCATTGATTTGCACATAGAAATCCAACCTGTCGAATTTGATCAAATGGCAAATACCACGCCTTCGGAAAGCAGCGCTGAAATTCGCAAACGCGTCGTTATGGCACGAAGCATTCAGCAACATCGCTATGCCGGAGAAAAAGGCGTCTATTGCAATGCTCAAATGACATCGCGAATGATACGCAAGTATGCTTGGCCTGACAAAAAAGGCATGGAGCGTCTCAAAGAAGCAATGACACGTCTTAATATGTCGGCTCGCGCTTTCGATCGCATTCTTCGTGTGGCTCGCACTATTGCCGACCTCGACTCAAGCGAAACTATCGAAATTCACCACATCAACGAGGCCATCTCGTATCGAAATTTGGATCGTGGTAATTGGGGTGTCGTCGGAATCGGTCAATAATCAATCTGCTGAAGTTATGGCTAAACACAATGAATGGGGCAACATTGCCGAAACAATTGCAGCTGAGCATCTTATCCGACAAGGATATGTAATTCGCGAGCGCAATTGGAACCCAATGCATGGTCATGTCGAAATCGATATTATTACCCAACGAGACAATACTCTGATTTTTGTCGAAGTTAAAGCTCGTCAGGACTCTGATGAAGACCCGGCAGAGGCTGTCGATGAAAAGAAAATTCGCCGACTTGTACGTGCCGCCGAATCGTATTTGAGAGCCCAAGAGTATGACTTCGAGTATCGCTTCGACATCATCACCATTTCAGGCAATCCCGATTCTTATACTCTCGACCACATCGAAGATGCCTTCCTCCCTCCCCTGTCATAAGCCAACCTTGACGCGTCTGATGCCCTGACGCTTTATCTTGCCTTTATAAAATCACAAAAGGACACAAGTTTTTCCTTATGTCCCTTTGCGTAGTTTATGCGTTATTTCTCAACTGATCACTCAGCGTCTTCTTTGATGTTGTGGAATACGTTTTGCACGTCTTCGTCTTCTTCGAATTTATCAAGAAGTTTGTCGAGAACTTCACGTTGCTCAGCAGTCACCTCTTTAAAGTCGTTAGGGATACGTTCAAATTCAGCGCTTACGATTTCAAATTCGTTTTCTTCAAGATATTTTTGAATGTTAGAGAATTGGTCGAAAGCACCATAGATTACCCATTCTTCTTCCTCAGCTTCGAGTTCATCGACACCGAAATCGATGAGTTCAAGTTCGAGTTCTTCAAGTTCCACACCATCTTTTGGTTTTAGGTGGAACACACATTTATGATCAAATAGGAAAGAAAGCGAGCCTGATGTACCAAGTGAGCCTCCGTACTTATTGAAATAGCTACGCACGTTAGCTACAGTGCGTTGGTTGTTGTCTGTGGCAGTTTCTACTACGATAGCAATACCAAAAGGGCCATATCCTTCATATACGATTTCTTTGTAATCGCCGGCATCCTTTTCTGTTGCTTTTTTGATTGCACGTTCCACTGTATCCTTAGGCATGTTTGCAGCCTTGGCATTTTGCATAAGCACACGAAGACGTGGGTTCATATCCGGGTCGCCACCACCTGCTTTACAGCACATAGTGATTTCTTTACCGATACGAGTAAATGTACGAGACATATTGCCCCAACGTTTTAGCTTACGAGCTTTACGATATTCAAATGCTCTTCCCATTGTATTTTCTTTATTTTATATGTTTTTATTTTTTAATGATTTGTTTTCGTTGATTATTAACGAAGTTTCGCATCAAGTTGCTTTTCGAGGTTCATGATAATTTTCTTCATCACTGCATCGATTTGCTTGTCTTGAAGTGTCTTTTCAGGGTCTTGCAGTGTCATGCTGACAGCATAGCTCTTCTTGCCCGGCTCAAGGTTTTTGCCTTCATAGACATCAAACAGACGCACATTGCGAAGAAGCTTGCGTTCAGAACCGCGAATTACGTCTTCCACTTGACGGAATGTCACAGACGAGTCAAGCAATAACGCAAGGTCACGCTTCACAGGTTGTGATTTCGGAATGTCGGTGTAAGTCGTTTTAACTTTTGCCGCAAGTTTGAAGAGAGCATCCCAATTGATTTCTGCAAACATCACTTCTTGCTCGATATCAAACGTCTTAAGCAATTCGCGACGTAAAATACCGAGCGTACCAAGACTCTTGCCTGCCTTTGTCGCTATGTCGAGATATGCAGTATAGATTTCATTTGAACTTTGAGTCATATCTAATGTACGCATATCGATTCCAAGACGATTGAAAATATTGAGCACCACTGCCTTGAGATCGAATACTGTGACAGGTTCTGCCTTAGTGTTCCACGAAGCCGCTGTCTTGTCGCCTGTCATCCAAATGCCGAGGTGAAGTTCTTCAGCGTATGGAGCGAGTGGGTTTTCGGCTGTCGATTCCTTTTCAGGGTTGCGAGAGTAGCAGTTACCAATTTCGTAGAGAGCAAGCGACGAAGCTTTGCGGTTGATGTTGTGCGACAAAGATTCGAGACCACCGAAAAGTAGTGTCTGACGCATCACGCAGAGGTCGTTGCTCAACGGGTTCATCAAGCGCACACACTTCACTTCCGGATAGACTTCCTTGCCTTCGTAGTAAGAGATAGCCGAGAGTGAGTTGTTCATGATTTCGCAGAAGCCGTCGGCTGTGAGTTGCTCTGCGATGAGCTGCTGCAGACGATAAGACTCGTCAGTAGCAGTCTTTTGTGAGAGGTTGGCGTGCATTTCCATACCAAACTCGATATTGTTGTAGCCATAGACGCGTAGGATTTCTTCTACCACGTCGCATGGGCGCTGAACGTCAACACGATATGTAGGCACTTCGAGGCTGAGCACTTCGGCCGTCTCTGCCTTGATGTCGATTTCGAGCGAACTGAGGATAGCCTTAATATCTTCAGTCGGAATTTCCTTACCGATGAGACGATGGCAATAAGCCAACTCAAGTTCCACTTTGAACGGCTCCACCTTCTCAGGATAGATGTCCATCACATCGCCACAGATTTCGCCACCTGCAACCTCCTTGATGAGCAATGCAGCGAGTTTGGCAGCGAAGATAGTGATGTTAGGGTCGCAACCGCGCTCGTAACGGAACGAAGCGTCGGTGTTCAATCCGTGACGGCGAGCTGTCTTACGCACGCGAGTCGGATTGAAGTATGCACTTTCGATGAAAACATCCGTGGTCGATTCTGTCACGCCTGAATCAAGACCGCCAAATACGCCGGCGATACACATTGGTTTCTCAGCGTCGCAAATCATGAGGTCGGCTTCGTCGAGAGTGCGTTCCACGCCGTCGAGCGTAGTGAACTTTGTGCCTTGAGGGCAAGTACGCACCACGATTTTCTCGCCTGCCACCTTCGAGAGGTCGAAGCAGTGGAGTGGTTGACCCATACCGAGAAGCACATAGTTGGTAATATCTACAATATTGTTGATCGGACGTTGACCTGCAGCAAGAAGGAGATTTTTAAGCCATTCAGGCGACTCTTTCACCTCTACGCCACGCACTGTGACACCCGAGTAGCGAGGGCATCCTTGACCATCAACCACCTCAATCTGAGCCGCGTCGTCATTGCGGTCGGCCTTGAAGCCCGAAACGTCAGGAGTGACAACTTCAGCCTCAGGCTTGCCATTGCGACGGAGCCATGCCTTAAGGTCGCGAGCCACGCCGTAGTGAGAAGCGCCATCGACACGGTTAGGCGTCAACTCCACTTCGAGCATATAGTCGCTTTCCACCTGGAAATATTCTGCGGCAGGAGTACCCGGAGCGATATCGCCTTCGAGCACCATAATGCCGTCGTGAGAATGACCGAGACCGATTTCGTCTTCAGCGCAAATCATGCCGAACGACTCTACGCCGCGTATTTTTGATTTCTTAATCTGAAATTCTTCGTCACCATTGTAGAGCTTTGTGCCTACTGTTGCGACCACGACAGTCTGTCCGGCAGCCACGTTAGCAGCTCCGCAGACGATTTGCACAGGTTCACCTATACCCAAGTCACAAGTCGTGATATGCAAGTGATCGGAATTAGGGTGTTCGTCGCATGTGAGCACTTTGCCTATCACGATGCCACGCAAGCCCCCTTTGATAGTCTCTACTTCTTCGATAGAGTCACATTCAAGACCCAATGAAGTCAACGCAGCCGTAATCTCTTTCGGCTCCAAGTCGATATCGATGTAGCGTTTTAGCCACTTGTATGATATATTCATATCGTTTGATTTATTATCTTATTTATACGCCCAAAAGGAAGCTATCCGGGGCAAATTTACTCCCTCAAAACAGCTCCTCAGACAATTATCGTGCGAAATTAACAAAAAATACACAAATTAGCAAATCCCAATTGCGTTTACCGGAACTTTTAGCCGGCTTCTTCCTTTCTGCTTCTCCTCCTTCTCCTGCCTTTTTCCGGCTCGGCGTCAGTCTTGATTTTATTTCTCAGCCTTTGTCTAAGGAAACTTCTATAAATTACTTTGTCATGATTTATGAATTTTGACTGAGGAGATTTTTGTTTTTAACGTAAGGAGTATAGCGAGCTATACGACTGAGTTAAAGTCTAAAAGATTCCGATCAAAAACATAGAGCATACAAAAGAAAGCTCCTCAAAGCTAAAGGAATAACTAAATCCGGGAATTTTTAGAAATTCTCTTAAGCCTCATCCAGATTATAACCTCTATCAATAATGCCACCACCCATATCAACAATAATGGTTGCCAAATTGCTCTCATAAACAGAAATCTATAGCCCATCATTTTAAATATTGTATAGTACGGATAACTGTTTGCCGACACTTCTCCCAGCACCTCATCGATGAACACTGTGTGTTGATACGCATACACTATCGGATAAAATATATTAGTGTCATCTACATCAAATTCCACGCGCATCAGCGTCCCATGATTTACCTCATATATATGTACATCAGCCGTCGTTCCATTTGAAAGTTTCAACTTTATGAAACACTTTGATTCATTACTTAAAGGATTGACGAAATATCGTTCTTCATCGTCCAAAACGCCTCTTAACATTGTCGTGTCATTTGCGTTCGACGACTCTAATGCCGAGTTCAAATCTATTTTGTCGGAAAATCTATTCTCTATAAGTTCAGCCGCAACTGTCTGCCACTGCTTATCCAAGAAATAATCAGAGTAATCAATTCTTCCGGTAGGCAGAGAAACAATTGCCGATACTGCAAGCACCACCAAATATATCGGCAACAACAACACCGTCCACAATATAATCTTTTTAATACGCCTCATATCATTTTACCCAATTCTTCTTAAATTTTTTTATTCGGGATTTGACATATTCAACCCTCGATTTATTTCCTCTATTCTTATCCCATTTATTTGTAAACTGACCGACCGTCAATGGCATAACGAATCGACCCTGACCATTTATTTTAAATCCGGGGCGAGTCAAATCATAACAGATTACAATAGTTTTTTGTCGTTTTATCGCTTTTATAAATCTTTCATCATATCCTTCTTTGAGAAAAATTCCCAATTTAGCCATAAGTTTAGGATCAATCGTTTGCTCCTTTTTGTCAAACGACAAGCTCAATATCCCATGTTTAAATGGCAATTCCACAAATTCCTTTAAGACATCTTCACCAAATTCATCTTGCAAAACGTCCATTAGGAAACACATGTATTCCTCTTGACTTTCCGTAAAATAAAGATTATATCTTTCTGAAGAAAATGTCACAAACGCTATTGTTAAACAAAAAATTAAATTAATTATCCTCATATATAAATTTATTAAAAAAGTCTATTAAACTATTAGGCACATTATATATCGGCGCTCCATAATACCCTCCTCCAAGCCATAATCGCTTGATGTCTTCTATTACAAATAGCATCGATATGTTGAACATACACCTCATATTGCAATGTATTTTTCGCAAATATAAGCATCTGTTTTGACTTTTGCAACTTTTATAGTCAAAAACAATACACCAACCGAAAATATATAAATAAATGCAAAATTATAATGAACCAACAATTCGAGAGATGAGCCTAATTATTTGCCATAACACTAACTATCATCGCACTCGAAATTAATACTAATTCAAAAACCATAGAAATCATACTTAATACAAATTTTATTATCCTGATTTTTCTTCTACTCCATTCACATTTACTTTCATAATATTCAATCACATCTGTATGTTTACTACTATTTACATAATATGACTGATATAATAAAAAGAATGGAATAAAACACACAACACCCCATAATATAGCTACCACAATAAAAAAGTACGTGAGATAATAACCCAGATAAAAATATATTGCACTTAAAATACACGCAATGGGAGAGAAAATCAACAAGCAAGCACGAAGTAGCGCCAACCTTACTCGCTCTTCATGAGTTTCGGAATAACTAAAATATTCTATATTTTTATAAAATACGAAGTAACTATAATTAAGAATATTATTTATGCCTTTCATCTTCTTCAATAGGGTCTATTAAGTTATAAATTTCATCTTCATACCATCTACCGTTATATCTGATTAAATATTCTTGAATCACACAAATAGCAAAATGATTAGTATTATCTTATCGTTCAATACGTAAGAATTAAGAATGCTATACCAAAACCTCCTCCAAATATAAATAATATCATAAAGATGAATAATGGTATGCTCCATTTATTTTGCATATATTCCACGTTGTAAAACACATGTTTTTTTTTAATTATCTTTTTTAAATATTTTGATATAATAAATGAAGGTATAACCGATATTCCTACCAATGTAAAAACCCTCGAAGTAATCCCTATTGGTGCTAATATATATATTTTTTTTATTAATATATATAGAATAAAATTCAATTGCATTAAAAACAACGCAATATATCGCCATAAATAAACATTAAGAAAATCATATATCGGTCTAGTTTTTGAAAACATTCCTATTTTTTTTCCAACCCATAAATATTTACACAAAAAAATCTCTATTAACATACCGTTTTTAATTAAAAAAATTATCAATCATTTGTCCCGTATCCGTTTGTTAAAACATCTCCAATAAAATATAATGAACCAATAATAGCACCACCTGGAACTGTCAAACTAACTAAACCGACAATTATATCTGCAGTATATTTTATTCCTTGACCTGTGGTTAATGTTTTATTTTCATAACCATCTGCTAAATTAAAAAATGCATATCCAATATTAACATACGTACATAAACGTCCAAGAGCTTTAGTATAATTAATATATTCAGCAAATTCCGGAATATTCTTAGCTCCATAATTAATTAATCTAATCTTTACATCATTTGCCACACTTACTCCACCAGCAGAGGTATTTAAAGCCGATGCCCATGTCGGAATAGATGAGATATAACAGCTAAAAACACGGGCATATTCTACCCCCATTAATTTAGTACTTGTTCGATATGAAACATACCATTCTCCTTTATCTCTGGCATAACCAACTCTCGATCCGGGATAACGTTTAGATGCTTCGATTGCTTCTGCTTCTGAGGCAAATAAGCCTAATATATCGACATATTTTAGGGGGTTGTTGAGGCAGTAGGTGTAGCGGTTGTAGTTTTGTGGGCAGTCGGGCGACTGGATGTGAGGGTCGGGCGAGAGGAAGCGTCCGAGCATCGGGTCGTAAAGTCGGGCGTTCATGTCGATCAAGCCGATGCCGGCGATGTGACGATGTCCGGTGTAACCTCGTCCGAGTATCGGTGTCGGGATACTATCCGATGTGTATGCATCGTGTGTGTCGGGGTTACGCAGTCTGCCCCATGCGTCGTAGCTGAGTTCTTGAAGCAGTGTCGGGATAGGTTCTGCAGTATATACGTGGGTGATGCTGCCCAAGTGGTCGCGCATAACATAGCGATAGCTCATCGTGTCGGTGACTTCAAGCACTACAGGCGCTCCGTAATATCCGCCTCCAAGCCATAATCGCTCTGCCACGCCGTCGTTGTCGTAGCATCCTCCAAGGCTGAAAGAGGTGCGCATCGTCATCCTGCCTGTCTGAAGGTCTATCAGGCGCAGTGTGCTCTGTACTCGATTGTATGACGCATCGTAGGTATAGCTCTCTGTGATTTGTTGTGTTCCATTATTTGTAGTGATTTGCTGTGGTCGGCGAAATGAAGTATAACTAATGTTAAGCGCAGACGGTGTTTCGGCACTTTGAGCTAAGTCAACCGATGTCACTGCATACGGTCGGCTGTTGTTGGTATATGCATATACTCCATAATCACTCTTTGCTGTTATGTTGCCCGATGATGAATAGTTGACGTTTTGTCCCGGTGAGGTCAAAAGTCGATTCATATTGTCGTAAGTAAATGTCTCTGCACCCAAGGTGCGTGTCTTATCTTCGCGTCCTGTCAAATTGCCTGTCTGTGGATTGAAGGTGTAGGCGAAGTGATGCAGTGTGGCGACAGGTTGGGTAAGAACAGGTGTTCCATTGGTTTCTGCATCGGGTGTAATAATAGGTCCGACTATCGGCAGGTCCGGATCGACAAAAATGTCGAGACGTGGCAGATAAGAACGTTGCGATGTCAATAGTCCATAGCTGTTATAATCCGTCTTGTGGGTGACTTTGCCGGTCATGCTTCGAGTCAAAAGACCCATATCGTTCTCTTCTACATATTTCCACACTGTTATGGTGTCGCCCTGTGATGTTGTCGAAAATATACGACTCAGATGATTGTAGGTGTAGTCGTAATTTTCTGTTGCCATTACACCGGTTTTGGATGAGTTGTGGATTATTCTCGATAATTTGCCGGCTGTGTAGTGGTATGTCCTCGTATAGCTTGTCGAACCGGCACGCTGCATTTGGTTTACTATTCGATTGCGTGTGTCGTAATTTATGTTGGTTTGTGTGCCATTAGTAGAGGTTTCCGATACCGGTCGATTGTAGTTGTCATAGCTATAGGTAGTAGAAAATTCCGGTGTCGCGCGTCCAATCAATCGATTATGTGCATCATATCCGTATGTGATGCTGCGTCCGTCGGAGTGTGTCTCTTTGACAAGGTTACCATCAGTGTCATATTGATAGGTGGTTTGTCCGAAACTCGGATCTGTCAATGAGTTGCGACGTCGTGATGTATCGTAACCTATGGTGGTGGTCGCTCCACTTGACGATACGATGCTCGTTGGCAATCCGTCGGCGGCATAATTGTAGGTCAATGTGTCTGTTTGGTCGGTAACGGAAATAAGGTTGCCACGTGGGTTATAGGTACGTGTCGTCGATATATTATCTTCTGTCGTGGTGATAGCGTTGCCGTTATAGGTGTGGCGCAGATTTCTGCCCGACGGCTCTTGTCGTCGTAACAGTCGTCCGTTGTTATCGTAATGGTACGTAATCCATTGTGTCGGCTCGATGGATTTATATGGAAGTGTTTGTCGGGAAATGTCTCCACGCAGATTATATTCGACATCGGTCTTTAGCAGACTGCCGTCAGGACGCTTTTCTGCTTTGCGAATTTCTCGTCCGAAACAATCATAATAGATGATTTGGGTCGGACTGTAATTGCCTGATATTGTCGTTTTGTACAATCCTACGCTGTCGCTCCATTCATAGTTTGTGACGGCTGTCGTTTCGCCGTCTGTGATACCGACTATTCTTCCGAGTGGATCATAAGTATATGTCGTAACTACGCCTATCGGTGTGGTGACGCTTTTTAATCTGCCATTGTCATAATAAGCGTAACTTGTTGCAAGTCCGTATCTGTCGATTGACATCAGCTGACGACCGTTGTTATCGTATGTATATCGTTGTATCTGTCGTTTGCTTGAGTTACTGTTTATAAGTGTATCGCTCGATAATTTTCCTTGCGAGGTATATCCATAACGGTTGGTGCTTATCAATGCCGAATTCTTTCGTATCGTTTTCACTCGTGGTTGAGTACCTGTATAGCTCAGTGTGGTGGTTTCAGTTATTGCAACGCCACTATAGGGAGTGTAACGTACACTGTGTTGGGTAGGCAGACCGATGACGTAACCATTTCCGACTGTCGGGTTGTTGCTATAGCTGATATTGTGTTGGGTGATGAAGTTATCGGCATCGGTACGTGTCTGTCCTATTAAATTGCCATAGCTGTCATAATTATAGCCTTGACGGGTGATGTTGCCGGTCAATATATCTCTGGATATGCAGGAGGTGAGATTCAGATTCAAGACTTTCGCACCTGTCGTTGCGTTAAGTGTACGCCATGACGGTGTCCATGTATTTACTTGTTCTCCGGTCGGGGTTACTTCGCGTATCATTACTCCCCATTTTCCGGGATTGTAGAATCGTTGTATGGTGTCGCCGTTATGATCCCGGCTTATTATCTTGCGAAATCCCATAAATCCAAGTCCGCGCAGATTGACTTCGGCTGTGTTGTAGAAGTAGTTATGACTACTTTTTATTGCGCTGCCGACCATGCGTATTGTGCGCTCAACAGGCATCAGTCCTTGATGTATTGCCATGTTGGGATAGTCGGCAAGGCTGTCGATCGCACTGTAAAATCCGGCGTCATTGCCCACTCCGATGCGTCGATAACGATTTTCTTCCACTACACCGAGGCTGTTGACCATACCTACACAACGGGTGTCATCTATGAAATTTTGGTTACTCGTTATTTTGGTTATATATCCATCTTGAAGATTAATACTTATTAATGCTGAATTTTTATAGTCGGAGATAAATCTTGACGAAAATAAACTATTTACATCAAAGCTGACTGAACCAAAATATTTCAATATGTTATCGACTATGGTATAAAATTCTAAACTATTCGAACTTATATCATATTTTACAACTTCACTAAGTCCATCTTCATTAAGATCCCATACATTACATAGAAGGCTTATTCCCTCATTGAGTTCTATTTCTGTGTAATATCCTAATCCATTACCATATTTTACTTTCCCATTCCCGGAATTATTTATCTCTGACAATAAAATATCTGCATTGCCGTCTCCATTAAAATCTCCCCATGCACTATATCTATTAGCTATTGTCTCTAAATTTACTGATGTGTTATAGTTCGTAAGTGAAAACGTCAAATACTCGACATCGTCTTCATCTTTTTGTTTTTCAAAGTTACACGTAAAAATACCTCCTCCGGAAATACGTATTACATCATCTCTGCCATCGCTGTCAGCATCTATTACTATTATTTTATCGCTCTGAGAATCTGCTTCATCTTGATATGGCTGATCATGACCTGGAAAACTAACTGTATGTCGCAATCCGGTTTGTAAAACTTCATATTCATTTAATTCAAGGTCAAATAATGTTACTGATGTTTCCGGCATACTCCTTGCTTGCATACTCATCGGTTCTACTCCGATAAACATTGCTATCCGACTTTTTCCATCTCCTAAAAAATCACCTGAATAAAGAAATTTCGGTTGCACTGATTCGTTGCCTGACATATCGGTATATGTCTGTCCTAAATCATATTCTCTGGTGTATTGATGCACTAATCCTGCTTCTCCTTGTTTATCCCAAACGTTAAATCGCAATATATCTCTTCCGTTTTCTATCGTATTATTGATTCTTATGATACTCTCTTGACCATTTCCATCTAAATCTGCCGTAATTACTGTTAAAAAGCCCTGACCGGTTTTTATCGGCGATAATCCATCGTCTGTTTCTCCTTCTAAACCTGTATATACTATTATATCTTCATTACCTGTGTACATATTGATATATCCATCGGTAAGCAATCCTTCAAAAACTGTAGGATCCGAATCCGTATTTTCTCTTTTTAATCGCCAATGTGATACTTTATCAGGCCATACAATCAGTCCTTGTTGACCTTCATCATCTATAAATCCTGTGGCTGTTTTCAACTTTGAATTGGTATTAACCGTATATGACAACAGGGAACCTTTTTTAGATGATGACATTCCGTATGAATAACTATCTGCTCCATAATAAAATATGACCGGATTAAGTTTTTCATTCGATATTTCACAATCGATTTTTTTTAATAGCAATATCGTATTACTGTCATACATGTATGATATGACATAATTGTTTATTTCATTTGCGTTGATATAACATTTTATGGTAGAAACTACCTGTTCTCTATCAAGTGATAATCCTGCCCTATATTTTTGCGCAAGATGTATTTTGGTCGTATCTATTTCTTTATACTCAAATATTATCTCGCAATTGGAATAACTGATTTTGCCTATCCGATAACCGATACCGCTATCTGCATATTCATAGTTGATGGTGTTGCCAAACTCATCTTTAAGCCAAACTATCGGATAGGTCAATCGATTTTCTGATGTCGTTTCATATCCAAATCGACTTCTGCGTCCATCAGGATACCACACATCAAAATGAGTGATAACATTATTCGATATATACGCCTTTGCCTTTATGTTGCCTCGCAAACTTTCATAAACGATATAATCATCGGCGCGATTCTCCTCGATAAGGCGCATACCATCGATGCTGAATGCGTCTTCAAGATTCATTTCAATCCCCGATGTGATATTGTCTATTTCCAATATCTTGGTCGTTCGTTCTATCTGCGGAACTCCACTAAGTTGCCAACCATGACCCAATATACCAAGATTAACATTGTGACTGTCGTAGTCCAGGCTTATTTCCGGAGTCACTTCTTCTCTTATTCCTTTCGGCACTTTTATAGGCACTCGGTATGTCTTTGATCCATACCGGCTTACGCCCGATTCTATTTCTATTTGTCCTACAATGGCGGTCGTGTCGATGTTTGCTTCATTGGGCACTATTGGATTATCATCTATTATTGCCGGTATCAAATCGGCGGATATGCTGTCGCCGGCTGTCCATTCGCGCTCAACTAAGGTCGGATCAGGATATAATCCGTTGGCTATATTGATGTTATATTCGATGAATTGGCTATTGGTCATATCTCCGACCGATAGCAACGATGCTTCCTCTCTTCCTTGAAGTGAAACACTGTCTTGCAATGAAACACTGACTTCTGCATTTGCCCGAATGCAAGCAAACAATATCAAGATTGGAATTATCTTCTTCAGTGTTTTCATTTCGACCTCCTATTTCTTTATAATACGCCAACTGCGAACTGCATCACCAAATTGTATCGTTACCACATATATACCATCGGATTTATCACTGAAATCCAATTGAATAAATCTGTCTTTGCTTTCAGTTTGCTCGATTATTTTTCCATCAGCAGTGAATATACCGATTTGTAGAGACTCTGCTGTGGTGTCGCCGACTTCTATATTCAAAAACGTTTCGACAGGATTGGGATAGACCTTAATAGACGAAATGTCTATATTTTCAATTGTGGTTGCTTCTTGCTCCTCTTGTGAGCTTCGCATTGCAGTCGGTGCTACCTCCTCGACTTCCAATGTGCGTGACACCATGTTCCCCGTTGCATCATAACCATACCTAACCACGCGCTCTGCCTGCATCGTCATACTGCAACCAAAAACAGACATCATAAATAACAACAATATATCAACCAAACATTTCATATTGCAATAATTTTTATGCAAATATAAGCATCTGTTTTGACTTTTGCAACTTTTTATCAAAATAAAAAGACTAAAAGAACAACAAATACACATATCAGAACATTTTGTAAACTATCACATTAGTATAATGTGTTTCTATTGTAAAACATACACGTTAACAGAAACACCTTACTCTCTATTTACTATATTTATGCATAAAGGTTTTCCAATATTATTTTATTGATACCAAACTTACATCTATGATTATCAACAACTTACAAATTCACGAGATTAAGATTGTTCATTTCCTGACTTTGACAATGGGACACCCAAAACAACTATCACGAGAATAACCAACCAAAAATCTACGTCAGAGTCCGGCAAAACTTCTTGCAGTACCTGTGCATCTGATTTACCTTTTGCTGTATTAGGGGGAGGGTCATTCTATCAGCCAATCGTAGGCGGGCAGAATTTTGATGAGTTTGCCATCGGTGGCCACCTCTTCGCGATGGAAATCGGTGATAAGGAAAAGGTTGTCGCAACGTGTCTCTTTAGATGCGGCAAGCAGTCCGCGAATTTCTCGTTGACGCGTTTTCTCTTTGCTGATGTCGTAGGACACTTGGTAGATTTCTTCTACTACATTATGACGACAGACCACGAAGTCGGCTTCGTAGCCACCGGCACTTTTGTAGTAGTATATATCGCGACCAATTGATCGGTTTCGGCGAAGCAATTCGATAAACACGATAGTTTCCAATCTCCATCCGACATTTTCGCCCACCAAAGCGTCGGGGCGACTATCCATAAGAGCGACGTCTATGGGATAGACTTTTTCTCCTCTGACTCTTTGGCGGCTTTTGGTCGAATATTTTTTCACACTCAAAAGCAGATAGGCTTCTTTGAGGAAGTTTATGTAGTTGTTGATGGTGTGGTTGGATTTCAGTCCTATGGTTTCTGCCAATTCATTTTCTACTATGATTGCAGGAGCGATATTCATCAGGTGGTGGGCCAATTGCTCAAATGCATCGGTATATTTGATACTATGGCGTTGCTCGATGTCGCGTTTGAGAATGTTGCCGACCAAGTTGCCGACATATTGTGTTTTGTTCTTTTTGTGTAATAGTTCGGGGAAACCTCCTTGCATCAAATATTCATCGAATGCCGCTCTACGAGATGCTTCGGCTTTAGTTGTGACAGATTTTGTATCGACTCCTTTGCAGTCGCACCATTCAGCAAAGGATAGAGGATACAACTCTATTTGCTCGCTTCTGCCGGTGAGATGTGTTGCGAGTTCGCTACTTAAAAGTTTCGCATTAGACCCTGTGACAATAATATGCAAGCGTTGACGCAGCAAGCGATTGACAAACAGGTGCCAACCTTCGATGTTTTGGATTTCATCGAGGAAAAGATATTTGAAGTCACCATAGATTTTATATAGCACTTCAAGAACGGTGTTGAGATCGTTTGTTGTCAAGTCGTCAAGTCGTTCGTCATCAAAGTTGACATAGGCAAATTTTTCGCCCTTTGCTTTAAGGACATTGTAGCATAACGTTGACTTACCACTTCGGCGCACTCCGATAACCACTTGTGCCAGATTGCTATCCAAATCTACTTGCTCTTCTTCCTTTCGTGAGCACAGTTTAAACTCACTCATAGCTGTCAATTCATCGTATTGTTCGGATACTACTTGCTCTATGATACGTTTATCTGCCATAATATTAATGATTTAGGATATCGCAAAGGTAATCAAAATTTCTTTACTAACGCCATAAATCGGCATTTTTTTGTATCTCTAACGCCATAAATCGGGTGTTTTAGAGATTTCTAACGCCATAAATCGGCATTTTTCCATATCCCCAACGCCATAAATCGGGTGTTTTTGGGATTTCTAACGCCATAAATCGGCATTTTTCCATATCCC
>SUXG01000001.1:0-202739 GCA_015061085.1 Bacteroidales bacterium | reverse complement strand
AACGCCATAAATCGGGTGTTTTAGAGATTTCTAACGCCATAAATCGGCATTTTTCCATATCCCCAACGCCATAAATCGGGTGTTTTTGGGATTTCTAACGCCATAAATCGGCATTTTTCCATATCCCCAACGCCATAAATCGGGTGTTTTAGAGATTTCTAACGCCATAAATCGGCATTTTTCCATATCCCCAACGCCATAAATCGGGTGTTTTTGGGATTTCTAACGCCATAAATCGGCATTTTTCCATATCCCCAACGCCATAAATCGGGTGTTTTTGGGATTTCTAACGCCATAATGAGAGAGTTTTGGAGTAGCTGTAGTAGCCTCAAAAAGCAGATACTAAAAATAATTTTAGTTAAACATAATTTTTCAAAGTAGATAATCGCGATAAATTTGTCTGCTTTGACTTTTGCAACCTTTTTATCAACAAAACAATACACCAACCGAAAACATATAAATTGTTAAGTCCAACAGCAAATGCAAAATAAGCAAAGATTGCTGAAAGGGATTTATAGAAGCACCCTGAAAAATTTGAGCTATACGAAAAAATCTGCATCGTCATATCAATGAAACAATGCAGATTTTGTATAATACTGATTTGTCGCCCAAATATATCGGGCAGGTGGATTATCTGACGAGGACTTTGCGAGCTTGGGAGCCGAGACGCACGATATAGACTCCGGCAGGAAGATTGTCTGCGCTGACCTTGCAACCGCTAAGGTTGTAGATTTCCGCATTTTCCGGTGCAACAATACCTCCGTCGATAGCATAAGCCTCAAATTCAGAAGCACCTACATGCGTAACACTGTTGTCAACCCAATGACCATGAAGCCACTTTATGCGACCGTCAATATTCTTTTTCATTTCACTTTTCTTGGCATAGATGTCAGAAGCGCCATATTGCGGCCAACGTACATAGTCACATGCTGCCGCCACTGCGATTTTATCGGCAAACTCTGTCATGAAAGCATCTATCGATGCGACTTCCTCGCGATAAAACTTGTTCCAGACCATCTTCACATGCTCTTGAAAACGAGGGAATTTTGCAAACTCCTCAATCCAGTGATTGCCAAACGGCGAATTGATGTAGATAAATCGGTTTTCGCCATTGTGGAACGAGTTGCCAAAGTCCCATACCGGACCAAACATCCATTTCTGATCTTCACCACGGTCGCGGTGCATATAGCAACTGCCGTGGAACGACTCCGCATTCTGCATTATCTCCTGTACGATGTAGAAACGCACCAAGCGATCCATATCGACGAGTTCTTCCCAATCGGTCGATGACTTGTCGGACAGATAAATAGCGTCGTCGATAGCGTTCATCTGATCGGAAAGAAATCGGCGTTGCTCTGCCGAAAGCAGTTCGGGCGTTTTATAAGTGAAACGCATAGTCACGCCGTTGCCTTCGGTGATGCGCACCTGTTCTGCCTCATCATAGTTGTCTATCTCCACAAGCCAACCACCCGTAATCTCAGAGGCATCAGTCGCATAGTCTTCTTGCTCCACGATGTTGACTCTATCCTCATCGACGCGAATTGTTTCGGTCAAGAAATATAGTCCGATATAATTGCCATTAAGCACCACCTCGACAGGCTCTTGCGCCGGTGTGTAAGGCATACCCATCAAGCGACTAAACTCGAAGCCAAGCGTATTGCGATAGAAGCCAAGGTTGTCGTCGGCATGAGCCAGCAATGCAAAGTGTTTGCTCTTGTTCATACCGAGCAGAGCGGCCTTTGAGCCGAGTTTGATGCGATAAGGCTTCTTGTCGAAGTCACGCCATGTGTAGTTGCCACGACCACGAATTTCGAGGGGCAGTTGTTCCTCCTTAGAGCCGACAGCTTCGTAACCGTCGAGGCCAAATGTATCAATGTAGTAAGTGGCGTTGATATAGTTTTCTTTTGAAGTAATCGCTTGCGAATTTTCAGTGTTGATAAACATCACCGGGAGAGTCTCAGAATAGCCATTGCCACTTGATGACATCACCCATGAACCTTGCGCCCAATTGTCGCCCGACGACGGAGTGAACGTACCACCCACAAGGATTGTGGCTGATGTGGTCGCTGTGCGATATTCATTGCGCACTTTGCTGATATTTTCTTTCACATTCGGAAACGTGTCGTCGATTTTTCCGTCGGGAAGCGTAGTCGCAGCAAAGGTGTAGCGATACATATTTTCGACGCTCTTATCGAATGTCACCGACCATTTGTCGCCCGACTCGCGAGTCATCGACACCACCCAAGTCTGCTTGTCGTGCTCACTTCCATAGACAAACTTCACATTCTCGTATTTCGTCTTCGAATTGTCGAAATAGAACGTACCCTTAGGGATTGTCACTCCCCAAAGAGTAATTGAGCATATAATACTTAACAGAAATAATTTAAATCGAAGCATATAATTTTTTATTTAGCGTACTTTAGTTTTATCTGACTATAATTTTCATCGGGCTCTTGAAGCCGTCGCTTCTGACTATATATGCGCCCGGATTCAGGCTTATCATCCTGCCGTTATTGACTCTCTGATAGAATATCATTTGTCCTGACAAATCGCAAATAGAAAGCTTCACGTCTCCCTCATTGCATACCACTTTCACTCCACCCGGAACATTCACAAGGCGCAACGACGCATCAGAAACAATCTCTCCCACACTCGCTGAAGCAGCGACATATATAGGATTAGACAATTCCGAACGGTAGCCGAGACGGACGCTTTGCACAGCATACGTTTCCGACACATCTGCCCGACGATCGTCAATGACCAGATAATTCTCCTCAGCTATCAATTCTTCTGTCAAAAGTGTGCCATGAAGGTATCTCTCACGATACACAATGTAATAGTCCACCGGTTGGTCGGGAGCAATCCAATTGGCCTTGTAGCTTGTCTCTGTCACATCTGTAGCATCTACTGCTATCACAGGCAACATCTGAGGCACAGGAAACGCCTCACCGGATAGCGACACATTGAAAGTCTTTCCAGCAGCAAAGCCACCGTCGTAGAGCGTGATTGCGGCACGATGGAGACCTTCGGCATTAGGCGCATATTTCACCCTCAATCGATAACCTTCGTCGGCATTTACTTTTGAAGCAGGAATCTGATTGTCCTTGACTCCCTCCAATGTAAACATCGCACGATTTTCACCGGTCACTCTTACAGACAATGCAGATGAGAGGTTGACTCCTTTTATAAGCAATTCTATTGTCTGCAATGACCCGACAGCCACTTCACCAAAATCAAGCGATGAGTCTTCTGCCGGCGATGTCAATTCAGGGTCTCCGGTAATCGGGGGTGTTACATTACCCCCTTGATCGGCAACATAGAATGTTTCATTCATCCGTGTTCCCCAAATGTATTCAGCCAGCTCCGGAAAGTCGATAAATGGATTGCGATTGCCCTGTATCTGATATATAGCATCGTTTCTATCTATTTCTTTTTCACTGACAGGGTCGGCGCGATGCCATGAAAGGAGAAGATCCACAGCCCACGGTTTAAGCGTCGGATAATCGCCCTGCATCGTCATATAGTTGTATTTCCATGTGTAATCCTGATAGGCTGTCACGACATAAAAATAGGTTCTGGCGAAATCGCCTTTATATTGGTCAGCAGGTTCAAACACCTTGCTTGCTCCCCCTCCTTGACCACTGACTGCATAGCCCACCTTGCTCACCCCGTTATCGAAATTAGCATCTTCCACCTCTCCTAACGGATAATTGCTTTTGGCCATATTTGCATCCGACTCTGACGGATAGAGATGGAACAGGTCGGTGTAGGCCTCATTGCTTTCGCCTCCCCACCATGATTTCGGAAATGAATGTTCTCTGTTCATCCCACTCCATCCACGATTGACATAGAAAACATTATCGGAATACATCTCCCACCAACGCTTCTGCCCATTGTATAATTCGGGATAGACATCTGTCTTTGGGAACTGTTGCGGGAAAAGAGAATTGTATGTGACTACGGTATGAGGACGTATCACTTCAAAAGCCGCCATTTTCAATGTCTCTTTCTTTTTGCCATCAAGACGCGTGTAATAGTTCGACGGAATCTCCGCTTGCGCAAGAACCCCGATAGCAATCAAAATCGCAGAAAGGAATATACGTTTGAACATAATTGTATCTTATTTTTGAAAGCCCATCACTCCCGACGGAATGATGGGCCAACAATTTATTTATACCCCAATATTAATCAAGGATTGTCACTTTTGAGATGTTCTTAACACCACGTTTACCGAAATATTTAGTCACATCGCCATAGACACGAACATGCTTCTTGTAGATATCAGGATTGTTCTTCAATCCGAGGACATCTCTAGTAGAGCCGGCTTTAATACCCGCAGGAATTGAGGCTGAGGTCGAAGTCGCATCCGATGTATCGGCAAGGATACAATTGGTGTTAGTGTAATCAGCATTAGGAGCATTGTCGAATGTCGCACCCGAATCCCAATTCATACCTGACACCCAACCTACAACGTAGCCTTCAACCCACACGCCGGTAGCATCAGTCGTTGATGCCATCACGTCAGAAATCTTGTATGGATTATCTTCTGTTCCAAGACCTGTTGGATCTACCGGGTCGTCTGCACCGGGATCGTCCGTACCACCTGATGAAGCCTCCGCGCCACCGATATTAACGTTATCGATACAATATGTAGAAGATGCTGTGGCATCAGTTCCGTAATAACGCCAGCCGATATACACCACGCCTGAGAACGCACTCAAATCTACATTTGATGCCACCCATGCACTATAGCCTGAAGACGGAATTTCAGGGAGTGTCACAGTGAGTTGAGTCTTAGTCGCTGTCTTAGGATCGTTGCTTGTGAGCACATAGACTTCCATTGTAGATGTTGTGCTTGTGTATGCAGCTTGAGTAATAAACTCGAGAGTCTTCTTTGGTGACTTATCGAGATCGATAGCCGGAGAAATCAACCACGAATCCCAAGGCCCTGTCTTGCCTTTGTAGGCTGTACATGTGGCATAGATATTGTTGTCAAACATCTTGAGATACCACTTCTTGTCGCCCGACACTTCTGTGTAGTTCCAACCGTCGTTTTTAATAGCTGCGATAGTCTCGCCATATTTTTCGAAATCGCAATACAACGAAGCCACAGCTTCAGCAGGATTTGTGCTGCCACCACCGATATTCACACCGTCAATTTTGAATTCATCTTTTGTACCCTTATTGCCTGTTACGCCATTCATTCCCATGAATTTAGCGAATGAACCACGCACCCAGATTTGTTTCTGATAGACACTTGCATTATCAATAAGATTGCCATATTTGCGGAGGTCTGAGCCCTGAGGAAGTTCGATAAGCAACGCTTCACCGATAGTCTTAGTGTCTGCTGTCGCACCGATTACGAGTGTATTATCCATTTCTGCAGTTGCGCCCCAGATGATTTGGTCGTCAGAAGTGATTTCGCCGACACCGGCTTTTGCACTACCTACAATGTAGCCTGTCACCCAACCGGCACTGCCTGATTCTTGAAGTTCGATAGCTTCTTCCACTGTGTATGGGTCAGAAATCTGACCTTTTTCGTCAAACATACAGTCGGCAGTCGAGCGAAGTAAGATTTGCCATGAGCCATTATAGTATGACAAAATACCCATCACATCGCCTGTACCTGCCGGGAGCAAATCATTCTTGAACGATGCGTAACTTGAGTTGCGCACGATGATAGAGTTGCCGTTGGCATCGATAAGGTTGCGATTTGCATTTGCATCAGCATCAGCATAGTTTAACACGCCACCATCTTCAAAATGGACATTACGGAAGATCACAAGCTGACTTTGCCATTCGCGTTGACCGGCAGCTGATGTAGGGAGCTTGCCCATGTCTGCTTCCTTGCAGTAGATAGTCAAATCTTCAGGTGTCGCTTCTCCTTCAGATACATAGACAAATTTATCATTTGGCAAACCATTAAGCTGCGCCACTGATTGGAAGATTTCGTATGCCATGAACGACACTTGTGGAGTGCCATTATACTCATCATAACCACCGATTTGTTGAAGACCGGCATATTTACCTATACCCAAACCTGTCACATTGACCACCACCTCTTGACCGATACGATATGTATTATAGAGACTGTTTTGATTGACAGAAAAAGCCATCGCGCCTGTCGCGTCTTGGATCACAAGCGACTTGTAGATATTGCCTGTCGCATCAGAAGAAATGACACGACCACTGATGATTACATCCGAGCCATCTTCGTTCTTTTCTACTGTCTTATAATAGTTGTTGTCATCACTCCAATATTTTGCCTTCAAATCGGCAATTGTAGTGTTTGCCTCAATTGTTGCCTCAGGCACAATCAACGGAGGAGTGTCAAAATCATCTTGACATCCTGTAAAGCCACATAGCGTAATAAGTGCTGCAGCGGCAATGCTTAGATATGATTTAAAAGATTTCATATATTGTATTTTTTTATTTTCTTTATTGACTGATTATTAGAAACGGATTCCGACATTTAAGAAAACGCGAATTCCTTGTGCGTAGTAAATCTTGTTAGGGAATTTACCCACATTGAAATTGTCGTAGTCGAATCGACCTTGTTGGTAACCACCTGTCTGTATATTCTTATTGTTGAGCAGGTTATTGACGCTAAGATTGAAATTCAACTGACCAAACTTGGTATAGACCACTTTGCCGATTGACATGTTGACAACGAAAGCATCGTTGAGTTTTTCCTGTGTAGCGATTTCTCGCATCTTAGCTTCCAATTCTTCTTCCGAATTGCAGACTTTGTATAGGTCAGGCAATGGTTCGTGACGCATTGGTGAAAGGTCGATATAAGAATCGCCCATCCATGAAGCATTAACATTAAAGAACCACATCTTAGGGGCAGCCCAATCAATGCCAATATTATATGCTTGTTGTGGAGTGCCACTCACATAGTAGTTTTTGATATACACTGTGGTCTCAATGTCCGGCATCGAACCGTTTTCATACGAACGAACGCCTGTCGGACGATTTGTGTATTGATAGCGAGAATATGTCCCGGCTGCTGTAACAGTCAACGACGGAGTAATCTTATAGGCCATACCTAATTCCACACCTTTATATGTCTTATTGACTCCTGCCAAAACGTAGTTCATAAACGATGAATATTGGTCGTCATAGTATGAAGTGCGTTCAGTGCCGTCGTAGGTATTTGTCCAGAATCCTGTGATGCTTCCACGGAAACGACTGTAATTCCAAACGTATGAAATGTCGGCAGAAACATATCTTTCTGATTTTAATCCTGCGATAGATGTGTCCTTAATACGTGGAGAGACATATGCGTAATCATATAGCGGAGCTGTCGTGCCATAGCTTGCATGAGCGACAAAATAGTTGCGACCGTCAAGTTTATATGTCGCACCGACTTTGAACGCTAGGTTGTCAAACGTATGGCGTTCGCCACCACCGTAAGAGTTCTCAGGTGCACGACCGTTACGCATATTGCCATAACGACGGAAATTGGTGTAGCCTACACTCAAACCATAATTGACATCCCAATGTTGTGTTTTGATTTGATTTTGAAGCCATGCACGTGCCGTAATCGAACGAATGTTGTAGTCATAACCAAACACATCGCCTTCCTTAACCTTGCGATTAGGGTTGTTAAGGTCATTTTGAAGCATCACCGGGTTGTCCGGGAAATCACGTTCGGAGAAATTATCCACGTCGCGCCAATATTCAGCCCCTAAAAGGTCTTTGATAGTCTTGTAGTAGTGTGAGTCTGTATAGTTTACCGACACGCCACCGTCAAGAGTCATAATGTCGTTGATGCGATGGTTGATATAGGAATTAAACATCCATGAAGTGAAATCGCTATGGCGATTTTCGAGAATATATGTGGCATGGCCTTGCAATTCCGGGTTGCGCTGATACATTTCGTTATTCATGATATTTGTCTGATAGATTGACACCCAATCTATTTGACGCATATTTTCGTTATTTTTCCATTGTTCTGTGTAGTAGTCATAGACAGCTTTTTGCTGAGCGTATAATTCAGTACCCTCTTCGGCTGTCGGCGCATACCATGACGGCAAATAGCGATAATAATCCGGACGAGGATCGGCTGCTTGATACCAGTTGAGAGCCGAACTTGCATATTTGTTGTGACGGAAACCTAATGCAGTATTGACTGTTGTTCCCATTTGAGGCTTCCAAATCCAGTTAATTACGACAGAAGGGTCAAACGAATTGACGATACGTGCGCTTTTCTTTTTGCCGTCAAACCATCCCCAGTTCGGGTTATAAAGATTATTATCGGCAAGTTGATAAGCTTCTTCGTAAGTAGCACTTGCTGTCGCACGTTGCGTCGGAGCACCCCAAGTCGAGATATTGATGCTGTGTTCATCATTGAATATCTTCTGAAGCGAAAGGAAATAGCCGACAGAATTGTAGAACGTACCTTCGATTATACCTTCCGGAGCATATCGACCGATGACTGATGCTGTAAGAGCCCAACCATGCTTATTAACACCTGTCGCATACTGCATCATTGCACGAAGCATATAGTTTGCATTCGTATATGAAATATTGCCTCTCCAACCCGGAGCATATTCAGAAGCGTATGTAGTGAAATTTGTCGCTCCACCGATACCGCCAAAGCCGTATGCCACAGATTCAAGACCAATGCCGACGCTCTTACTACGGAATGCCGACGAAGTCATACCTCCAAGTCCGGAATAGTTAAAACGTCCACGAGCCGGGTCATTAAAACTAACGCCGTTGATATATCCTTGCGAATATTCAGAATCATAACCACGCATTCTGAAACGCATTACCGAAAAATCATAGTTGGCTGTCTGATAAAAGACATTGTCGTTGGCTCCTTGTATCGTACCAATCGACTGACTGCTTCCCTCATCTTCAAGCAACTGACTTTCGTCAAAGACATAGTCGTCAGGATTTAGCAACGAAGCATCAAACGATGACACTTTCATTTTCAACTCTCCGATGTTTTTTGTAATGCCCGGAATGATTTCCACATCTTCAGTCAGATCGAGATAGCCGTAAGCCACAATCTGCAAAACATCTTTTCCTGCCTTCGCTTCTGAGATTGTAAATGTCCCGTCATCGGCAGTCACCACAAACGCTCCTTGGTCGCGCAACATTATGTTGGCATCAGCTATAGGCTTGCCTGTCAACGCATCGACCACCACGCCTTTTAGTCCGGTAGCCGCCAACGTTGGCAATGCCACCAAAAGCATTAGGAGCAGATGAATTCTCTGTTTCATATTAATCGTTTTTTGATATTATTTCACTTCTTTTATTAGAAATATTTGCACCGGAAAGTGGTCGGAATATCCGTTTAAGAAAACACCTCCCGAGAATGTGCGATGAGGATAGCCACGATATTGGCCGTCTTGCTGCTTTAGAAACTCCTTGTTGAACACCTCGCACTTCAAGTATTTCAATTTTGAGCCACCCTGTGAGAGCAAGCTATGGCTGACTATTATTTGGTCAAACAAATCCCAACCTCCGCGATAGCAATAAGAACCGATGCCTTTATCGAGCATTGTCCAGAATGGATTGAAGAAATAGCCGTCTGCCACTTCTTCTTGATTTTTCAACCCTCCAAGAACCATTGCACAACTCTTGTCTTGAGGGTCATCATTTAAGTCGCCCATAACGATGATTCCAATATTCGGATCGACCTTACGCAATGAGTCGGCAATTTCCTTGCTCAACTGTGCTGCGGCTTCTCTAAGGTAGCTTGACTGCTCTGTCCCACCTCTGCGAGAAGGCCAGTGATTTACTATGACCCCGACTCTCTCGCCTCCAAGCAATCCGACGACACACATTTGATCGCGAGTGCGAAAATTTGGCAGTCCTTCGATGCGTAACGTGTGATTTGTGACATTTATCGGCTTAAAGAAACGTGGATTGTAAAGCAACGCCACATCGACACCGCGACGGTCAGGCGAATCATGGTGTATGACTTGCATCATTCTGTCCTTTATCGCTTCTTGTTTCACAAGGTCATCAAGCACGCTCTTATTCTCTATCTCACTGACGCCTATTATTGCCGGACCTTGCGGTGTCAGCTTTGTCGTCATCTGAGATATGGCATAAGACATGTTTTTCAATTTTTGCTTATACTTCTTTCCGTCCCATCGATTCTTGCCTTCAGGGGAAAACTCAAGGTCATACTTACCATTATTATTAATCGTATCAAACAAGTTTTCAAGATTATAAAACGCTACGCCAAACGTCTGATAGCGTTTGCCTTGAGCAAAGATATTGCCACAAAACAATAACAGCAACATCGATATAATCAAAATCTTTCTCATACTTAAACGCTTATAGGTCTTAATTAAAAATATTTGATTTCTTCACCCAACATTGACGACAACAGACTGTTAGCAAGGCTGCTCGCTCCTATACGGAACAAATCCTGATTGAGCCATTCATCGCCCAAGACCTCTTTCACTATCGCATAGTATTGAACGGCTTCTTCTGTTGTGCGAATACCGCCTGCCGCTTTAAAGCCGACTTTGCGACCTGTCTTTTCATAATATTCTTTGATACATTGACACATCACCCACGCAGCTTCCAACGATGCGCCCGGATAGATTTTTCCTGTCGATGTCTTGATAAAATCTGCTTCGCTGTAAAGCGACAATATCGACGCACGCTTGATATCTTCTGCCGATTTAAGCGCTCCTGTCTCAAGAATCACTTTCAATTTTGCATCTCTGATGGCATGCTTGATTTCGATTATTTCATCGCTTAATTCTGCATAGTTATTATCCAAATAATATCCGAGGTTCATAACGATATCCACTTCGTTTGCTCCTCCGGCTACCGCCAAAGCTACATCAGCGACTTTCACCTCTGTGAATGTCTGACTTGAAGGAAATCCGCCGGCCACAACAGCGATATCAACGCCTGAAACTTCTAAATTTGAACGCACAATCTCTGCAAAATTGCTATACACACAGATTGCAGCTACATTCTTAAACTGCGGATAATCGTTGTCGAAATCATTCACTCGCTTAACAAACTGAGCGACACTTGTTTGAGTGTCGGTTGTGCTCAATGTTGTCAAATCAATTGAACTGAATAAAAATTGATAGACATCAGAATTTGCGTATTGACCTGCCTTTTCCACTATCTTTTTTACTTCAGCAGCCACCACTGCATCATCTGCAATCACTTGGCTTGAAGCCAATGTTTCTTGGTATTTATCCATATTTTTAATCTTTTTTCTAATTTTAATAACAGAAACAAACTTTTTTGTTCATATGTTTATTATTAAAGACACTTTTAGAATTTACAAAGTTATTAAAAATTTTCGAAATCTCATAAATTGCCCCTCAAACTTTTGCATCCACAAGAAAAATATTGTAATTTCGCACTAAAATATTATCGAAATGCAAGAATCGCTAAGACTAAATCAAGAGCAAAAACTAACTCAACGCCTCTCGCCAATGCAGGTTAGATTTGTTAAACTTCTGGAGATGAACTCGCCGGAAGCCGATGAAGCTGTCAGACGCGAGCTTGACGATAATCCGGCTTTGGCTGCCGAAGAGACTTTTCAGCCTGAAGAGACCACCGACGACGGATCACAATTCAACGAGACTGCCGAGGAAATGCAACGCGCTGATTATTCCGATGAAGATGACATCCCTTATTATCGTCTGTCAACCAATAATTACAGTGCCGACGACAAAGGATTCGACTTCGTGCAAGCCGACAATTCTGAAACTCTCTACGACTATCTAAACCGACAGATTGAAGAACGCAATATCCCGGACGACGTTGCAGCCACAGCAAAATACATAATCGGCAATCTTGACTCAAGTGGTTATCTGCGACGCGACTTATTTGCAATAATCGACGACCTCGCGTTCAACCATGGCATCGATGTCTCGGACGATGTTGCCAAAAAAGCATTCGATGAAGTTCGCTCTTTAGAGCCTGCCGGAATCGGAGCTAAAGACCTCCAAGACTGCTTGCTAATGCAAATCGATTCGCTGAAGCATAACGACGAAAATGCCTTAGCTCGAAAAATAATTGCCGAACATTTTTCAGAGTTTTCTTTAAAACACTATGACCGTATAATGTCGATGCTAAAAATCGATAGAACGCTTTTTGATAAGGTCTTAAAAACAATCCTAAATCTAAATCCTAAGCCGGGAGCAGCTTTAGGTAATAGTCAGTCCGACAGTCAGTTACAACAGATTATACCTGATTTCATAATTGACATTGACGACAACGACATCAAAATAACTCTCAATAACAATATCCCCGACCTCCACATCGAAGAAAGCTTTGAAAATGCTGTCAAACGAATGGAGAGCAATGCAAAAAAACGTGAAGAGCAAGGAAAAGAATTTATCATCTCACGCTATAACGAAGCTCGTGATTTCATTGAAGCCATGAGACTACGACAAGAAACATTATTCTCCGTAATCAGCGCAATAGTAAAAATTCAAAAACAATATTTTCTTACTGAAGATGAACACGAATTGCGCCCAATGGCGCTCAAAGATGTCGCTTCTATGACAGGATATGACATCTCTGTCATATCGCGCTCAACAGCCAATAAATATCTCTCGACGCCTTGGGGGATTATCCCCTTGCGTTTCTTCTTTAGCGAAGGTGTCGGAGAAGGCGAAGACGAGGCTTCTGCGCGTGAAATTCAAGCTGCTATTAAAGCACTAATCGAAAAAGAGGATAAGCTCCACCCAATGAGCGACGATCTAATCTGCAAGACTTTAAACGAAAAAGGCTATTCCATAAAACGACGTACTATCGCAAAATATCGCGACCGACTCGGCATCCCTGTCGCACGCCTGCGTCGCACCCTCAAATAATTCTCCTCTCAGTTTTGTTCTGCCTCCTTATCGCACTATTCACGATAAGAGTTTCCTTCTACACATCGTTTGCAGCTATACAAAAAAGAATGTCGCTATACCATTAAGGCACAGCAACATTCTCTATACTTGAAAAAATAAATTATTTATCTAATTTACCTGTTCCTTTGCAGCGTTGGCAGACACCTGTTCCATTGCAATCAGAACATTTTCTTTTGACTGCTCCGACTACATAACCTTTGCCTCTACATGTTGTACATTTACCTGAACCCCAGCATCGAGTACATGTTTCTGATGATGCTTCTGTAGTAATTGCGACTGCATCTTGTACACCTACCAATGACGCTAAATCTGAATTACTTTGAAATCCCAAAGCAATTCCACCTAAAAGCATTACGCCAAGACAGCTTAAAATTAATTTTTTCATAAAAGTATGATTATTGGTTAATATTGCGCAAAAAAATATATATCCGTATATATCACCAAATATTTTTATATGTTTTACAACATATTTTTATCCACAACCACCCCAAATATCTAATATTCAAAGATATACATTTCATACGACGCACTTATTACCTCCAAAACTAATGGACTCAGATGCAATAACATCAGTATTTCATCGTATTTTCAAACAGCTTCCGGCACACCTCCAAAACACTATGGCACAGGGTCATAGCCACTACCACCCCAAGGGTGACAACGACAGATACGTTTCACTCCGAGCCACAGACCCTTCAGCGGACCATGCTTGCGGATAGCCTCAATGGCATATTGACTGCAAGTCGGCGTGTAGCGACATGCCGGTGGGAAATGAGGTGATATTGCAAATTGATAAAACCGGATGGGCAATATCAATAGCATTGAAAATATTTTCTTCAGCAATTTCATCACTCTCTTTGATTGTCAGCCGGCATAGAAAACAGTTTGTCATTCAACCTCTTAAGCAGCTTCTCCATCTTCGGCTCCAAATCCTTATAGTCATAGATTTTATCGCTCTGATAGATGAACGCCATCGACAGATATTTGCTACCGTCTGCTATTAAAACTTCTTTCAGTGGCAGTCTTGTCAATCGGTAGGCTTCTCGTATGCGACGACGCACCAATACACGGTCGACAGCGCGTCGTTGCTTCTTCTTGGGTACGGTAATCATAAACTGCACCCTGTCAATATCACTTGGAAGCGCCGTTTTGAAAAGACTTCTAACCTCTTCGGTGCTCATCACAGAATAGACCAACTTCAAAGGATAGGCATACACTCCTTCGCCTTTTTCAAAAAGACGATTTACCAATGTGCGATGACGTAGTCGTTCGCTCTTTGGCAGTCGTAGCGCCCCTTTCGAAAAGGTTTGTGCGTTATCTTGTGTCGGTATATCCATATTTATGGGTCTCTATGATGCAAAATTACATAAAATTAGCGATACTTCTGCCTCTCATCCTCAAAAAAAAGCAACCACCCACGCCAAATTTACGCCTTTGCCTTACCTTACACTATTTAAGGGGGGAGTGAATACTCATTGATATATGAATCGGATTTGATGCAGATACAGGTAATTTATCGTGTAGGATAGTACTTAAGGCGACGTTAATAACCTTTGATTTTTGTGTCAGACCCTATATAGATACCGATAATACATAATATAGGACCAAACTCTATGCGACGACCCTTCCCGATAGGGGGGCTATAGAACCATAAGGAGCACTACCCCGATAGGGGTTATTATTTCGGTAGCCTCGGGTAAGCAAAGCCGTAAGGCGAGCGCCACCCATGGATAAATGACCACACCGACACTCTACCCCGAAGCGGGTAGTACATCGAGTCTGATGCGCACATAGATATCTCAGAGAGTATAGCTATATCTGAAACGATATAGCCGGTGTACAACCCTGATCGGGGTATCTCTCGCCAAATTTATCCATAAAGAGAAGGAGTCCACTGCAATGTAGGCTCCTTCTCTTTATTATGTAGTTGCAATTATTACGGGCATTGCTTGGTGCGTTTTCGGTAGAGACGGCGAATCCATAGGTAGTAGCCGGTCAGTGGGAGTGATGCGCCGAACATTGCGGCAAGGAATGTCAAGATGCGTGTCAACATTCCTCCCCAGTTGCCAACGTGCACAGAGTATATCCACCCTCTCATTTTTGTGGCTGCATCAGCATCGGCGTATGGTTGCACTTCGGTAATTTCGCCTGAGCGTTTGTCGAAGCGATAGGTGTCGGATGCTCGTTGATTGCCAAACGTGTCTCGCGAGACGCTGACACGTCCGTCAGAGACTGTGATACGGCTATAGTCGCTTTCGGTCTTCATCACGTTGTCAAGAGCTACGGTCCACGATGCAAACGGGTCGCTCTTCTCTTTTCGTTCGCCACGTCTGCTTTTGCCACGCTTGTCGCTTTCGGACTTCGCTTCTGCGTGCGATGCAGGCTTGGCAGGAGTTTCAATGCCAAAAGCCTTGTAGAAACCTGTGCGATACCATGAGAATGACCATGTCAAGCCTGTCAATGCCATAGCGAGGAGCAAGAGCAATGCGTAAAATCCACCGGCAACATGAAGGTCATACCACAAACGTTTCCATCCCTTGGTAGCGCAGACTGCAAGGCGATTTTTCAACGCTTTACGGCTCTTGGGAATCCATATCACAAGCCCGGTGATGAGGATAACGACGAAGACGAGCGTAGAGACTCCGACAATCATTTTGCCCCAATAGATGCCTCCGTCCTCGGGTTTGCTATCCATCAGCCAACGGTGAAGCCTAAACATCACATTGAAGAATCCGAGTCGTTCGTTTTTGCCCTTAATCTCGCCTGTGTATTGATCGACATAGACAAATGCTTTTTTCGGCTTGGAGATGTTGACCTTATAACTTCGTTCAGGGTCGGACGAAACGACCACGCCTGTCACCTTGATGCTGTCGGGCAATGTAGCTGCCACCTTTGAGGCAATCTCGCTGACCGGCAACGGCTTTTCGCCTACCTTTTCGACATAGACCATGTCGCGTTGAGCTGCCTCGGTGATCTCTTGCTCAAACACGAGCATTGCGCCGCTGAAGCAGATGATAGCGATGACCAATCCGAATGGCACTGACAACCATAAATGTAACTTCTTAAAAATCTTTCTCATTTTCCAAATATATGTTTTAATCCATCATAAAAACCGGGAATGGCTACTGTCCCATGATTTTCTTCAGGATAGTTTTTATAATCATAGTTCAATTTAATAGCTTTAGGCAGTATATCTTCACACAATTGTTGTTTAAGATCTCCTATTATATCATCATTTCTATCATAGCGCTTCTTGATAGAAAACCCGAGATACAAATATTTATCGACATAATCCCTGTCGTTTACTCTTAGCATTATCTCATCAAGTATTGTCCCGCAGTCCCACCATAAGCTCGGATCTATTGCAATCACTTTAACAAAACTTTCGGTATGATAAAACATCGTATATAACGCGAACAAACCGGAATAGGAATGCCCTATAAGAATGTCGGTCGTATTAGTGCGATAAGCCTTTTCGATAGTCGGTTTTAGCTCTTCTTCAATAAAGCGATAAAACATTTCAGCGCCACCACCTGCCATCGGCTCTTCTTTATTGGCAATCCCATTTCTGCCGCAATTAGATGCTACCGGTGTGAAATCTTTTGTTCGATTCTCACTTATGATGCCTACAACAATAGTGGACTCATCTGCCTTATCTTTCATCTTTGAAAAGCCTTTCACCATACCCACCACCGGCAAATAAAACGACTCTGCGTCGAGCAGATATATCACTTGATATTGCTTTGTGGTATCCTTACCATAGTCCTCCGGAAGATAGACCATGTAGTCGCGCTCCTGATTTAATATTTGTGAATGCAGAGTGTAGGCATTACCTATAGATATAATCTCCTGCCCTCTCACTACGATGCCGAGCAGGAGAAAACTGACTATTATAATGCTTCTGAATACTTTCACTTTTAATCTACCTGATTCAACTTGCCGACACCTGTGATCTGCGTTACTTGAATTTCCACACCACGTTTAGCTGTGGCTGTCGCAGGGTCAATCTTATAGATTGCAGGGTAGCCTTCAGTAGTGGTCACAGCGATATAGGCATAGCCGTTCTCACAATATGGCGCATAGCCGAAGCCTGAAATCAATTCAGCTGAAGGAAGTCCCTCTACGGCAGTCAATTTGCCGGTAGATGCATCAAACACAGCCAATTGATTAGCTACAAATCCTTTCTCGGTCAATGGACGGTCATACATCAGCATGAGAAAATAGTTGCCTGCGATGTACCATGTGCGAAGGAATGAGCGACCACCGCTTTGAGCCTCGATATTATAGTAGTAAGAGTTGTCGAATTGCTCTGTGCCCTTCTTGATTCTGACTACGCCGGCATCGAGCGTTGTCTGCTGACGAGGGTCGGTCATAGTCTTGGCGTAGCTTGGTGAGAACACATAGATGTCGCCGTTGTCGGCTTCCCAAATTGTCTGATAATATTGTGATTTCTGACGGCCGCAAGCGTAGCTGATTTTATCGGTCTTGATAAGCTTCTTACCGTTGAGGTTTTCATCGTCGAAGATAGCCACCCAACATTCGTTTGGATATTGAGTCCATTGCAATTCATCTTTTTTGTACGCACTTGAATTTGAACCTCCGGCTTCTGTCTTGACCAAATCCTCGTTACCCGGCAAAACATATTTTCCACCTTCTGCTTTTGTGCCGTATTGGCTGAGTCCCATAGGGATAGCTGCGCTATATAGTTTGCCACCGCTTTCGAGGATACCGGCGAGAGTCACATACTCACCATTGCCGAGGAAATTTTCCGACAGATAGATTTCATTGCGAGTGTCATTGGTGGTGAATGTTTCATTTTCGGCGTGAAGATAAGAGAGTAGGAATGATTTTGGAGTATATCCGTTTTCATCGTTCCATTCGGTCGGACCGTCGCCTGTCGATGAGGTCATGACATAGTCGCCGTAGATGCCATTTGTAGTAAATCGTTTCACGGCATATTCGCTTGAGCGTGCCTCTATCTGACCCTCTGAGTTAAGAATAAACGAGCGAGTTGTGCCCGCATTGCCTTGATTGTAGGTCAAACCATAAAGGTATTTATTGTCGTAGAACACCCATTGGCTGGCACCATCGTTGACCAATCCGTTGTTGACCGGTGAGACCACGCCCTCGTCGAGCGATTCGGCTGTGAGAAGCACGTTAGTTGTGTTGCCTGATGCTGTGACCGACGAAGCGATCACATACGCTGATTTCTTTTCGTTAGGCAATTGAGGCTCGTCGTTTTGGCTTGAGCCGTTGTCACACGATGCCATGACCACTGATGTCAAGGCGATAGCAAAGAATGATTTGCTGAAAAATTTTCTGTTCATAATTGTATGTATTATTAATTTCCTAAATATATTCTGAATTTAACATAAAATGCCCGTCCCGCTTTTTGCAGACTGAAGTTGTCATAGAGTCGCTCGTTGGTAAAGTTCTTACATTCTGCCATGACATTATACTTTCCGTCTGCGATGCTATATGTCAAGGAGATATCGTGCGAAAATTGCGTAGGCACGATATAATCATTTTTATTGGCACCGATATTCGCAGAATAATAAGAGAATTTATGCAGATAGTGATTGTCGTAGGTCAGCGACAGATTGTTGGCCTTTCTGCCAAGTCCACGCCATGTCAACGTCACATCTGAGTCGGCAAAGAGATATGGGATATTAGGCATGCGCTGCTTGTAGGCGATGTTTGTAGCTGACGAGCCGAGAGCTGTCTTCATATTGTCGCGAACATTCATTTGAGAAAAACTTCCTCCAACACTAACCCAACCACCATAATTATACCTCAACGCAATATTAAAACCTTTTGTCAACACTTTGCCATAATTGATGTAAGACGCAGCAAATTTACCACCACTGAGATCGGTAATATTTCGCTGAATATAATCTTTTGTATCACGATAGATAAGACTTCCCTCAGCATAGATATTGTGGCGACCGATTTTTGTATTATAACTGATGTTAAGATTCAGGTTATCACTCTTTTCCGGTTTTATGCCGATGTCGCCTATTTCCAAATCCTCATCACCAAACATTTCATCGATAGTCGGTAGGCGATAAGCCTTTTCGTAAGAAAGCTTCACCTGCAATTGCGGCAAGACAAAATATGTCCCGGCAGCGCCATAACCAAACGAGCCAAGCGCTCGCGATGTCTTCACATAATCGGTCTGATTGGCATCTGTCGCGATCGGACCACTGACATACAAATCATAGTATTTTCCAAAGAGCGACACATTCCATTTCTCCGAAAGCATCAGACGATATGACAAGCCGGAGATGTTTTTACGTGTCTGCTTATCAAAGGCATACTTCATTACTTCCTTTGCCAACAACGACTCATTGGAGCGAGAAAAGCCATTAAAAACGTGGTTGAATGTGAATAGATGATATTTCCCTAATCTGTAATTGATAGTAGCTGTGACATTCCAATTGTTGTTGTACGAACGAGAATATTGATAAGACTGCTCGCCCGGCGAATTAAGCATTTTTTTCTCGGCATGCCAATTATATTTATATGACGACGTATCGACATTCTCCGTCATGTTACGATTATAGTTTGCCGACATCGACAAGTCAAGCCCATCGACAAGAAGGTTGTGCTTCACATACTCCAGCGAGGGCATCAATGTGTAGCCCTTGCGATGCTTTTCGCCATAGACTATCTCTTGACGCACCCCGGTCTGAATATCCTTATACATATTGGAAAAGATAAATCCCAACATCAATCTGTCTGCCCACGATTTTGAGACAAAACCGACCTTTGCCACCACTGCCTCATTATGATAGGTGTCATGAAAACGTTTGACCTTTTCATATTTATTCTTATCTATTCTTCCTGTTGCGAAATCTTCCACCGGCGCATAGACCGAATAATCGTTGTCGGAATAATTTTGAAACGCATTTATCTCGTATGTAAAGCCGTTTTTGAGCGTCTGTCCGAAGTTGACATACGACTTATGGGTATTAAACGAGCCAAATGTGTAAGAGGCATCTAAAAACCATTTGTTTCGCTTCTTGGAAGTGATAATATTCACCACTCCTCCCAAAGCATCTGTACCAAAACCGACCGGCACCACTCCTTTATAAATCTCGATGCGATCGGCAAAATTAATCGGAATATTATTAAGCCCGAACGAATTGCCTACACCCTCTTGAGGCACTCCGTCGATAAAGACTTTCACATGTTTGCCACTGAAGCCGTCGAGCATCAACTGCATGTCAGAGCCGACTCCTCCCGACTCCCTTAGCTTTACACCCGGAGCCTTTGCCAAAGCATCCCCTAAATTTTTAGTCGTATTTTTAAGTTCTTTTGCATCTACGCCAATTGCGTTGTAGGCTGATTGACGCACTTTCGATACTGCACTTGAAGCGACAATAACCTCATCAAGCATTATACCCGAATCGGTCAATTTTACATCCAACAGATTATCCTTGCTGAGATCGATTTTTTTCTCGACGCTTGAATAGCCTAACATTGTGACCGACATTGTGTATTTTCCGGCAGGAGCTGTAATATGATACTTGCCGTCTTCATCTGTAACACATCCGTAGGATGTTCCCTTCAGCGCTACATTTGCATAAGAGACAACCCCGCCTTCGGTGTCTCGCACGACGCCCTTGACTGAGAAACTTTCTGAAGCGAAACAAATGAGACTACTTGACATCAATGCTATCAAAAGCACAAAAACTTTGAGATACGATTTACTATTCATTAGTCATTATTTCCTTTTGAATACCTAAAATTTTCTATCACAAAGTTCCTGAAATATTACCTCTTACACAATCCCTTTCTTTGTCTATTTTTAATCCGTATTTGAGGTTTTAATACTCACATTTGAGTATTTATTTCGCCGACAACGTCTGTCTCATACTGCCTCTGCAATCTCAAGCATTGTTCTTTTCTTCCTTTCCCATACTGAACATACATACACCTGAAACCCACTATAAATCATCTAAACTCGCTGCCTGGCGAGCTATATCCCTCACATTAACAGTATAGGCTATGTGCAACCCCGATTGGGGTTGGTATATATGTGCACTTCAGTTCCGGTGGTGGCACTCGTTACGCTCGGTTACCACCGGTTATCGAAATAATACCCCGATTGGGGTATCTCACACACTGCGCTCGTTGCACCGGGGGTATCTCTCGCTGAGTACTGATGCCAAGCCATTACCAAACCTATCGGATACCTCTCGCTTCGCTCACTTTATGTAATTATATCAAAGGCATTTGCATCTCCCTAAATGAATTACGCCGCAACAAATCGACATATCAAAAAGGAAAAGGGCAAGAACCCTAAGATTCTTGCCCTTTCAATAATAAGCAAATGTTTTATTATTTTGTACGATGTTAGATTGCTACAAATTACTTTCCTGCGCGTGCTTTTTCACGAGCAATGTAAGCATCAACATTGTAAGATGCTGAATACTTAGGATAGTTATTCTTAATTGTTTCGTAACATTCAAGAGCCTTGTCGTATTTCTTTTGAGCAGCAAATACTGTAGCTTTCTTATCAATGAAACGTGGGATCAAAGCGCCATTACCGTTAGCAGCCACAATAGCTTTATCGAAATAAGAGATTGCTTCATCATATTTCTTAAGGTTAACGTAGCAGTCG
Organism: Bacteroidales bacterium; assembly: GCA_015061085.1. GTDB lineage: Bacteria > Bacteroidota > Bacteroidia > Bacteroidales > Muribaculaceae > Lepagella. The sequence continues at coordinate 181,253 of SUXG01000001.1, read as the reverse complement.
CCAATCATGCAAGTAGCACCTGCTTCAATAGCCTCGTCGCCTTTGCCGTCAAATTCTTTTAGATACTTAATAGCTTCTTCATATTTTCCTTCTTCATAAAGAGCTTCACCTGCTGCAAGAGCAGCCAAATTGCCACCTACTGTGCTTCCGAATTCATCTGCCACTTTCTTGTAGCCTACTGCAGATGCAGAGTCTGTAGTTGCTGTTGCTTCTACATTATTGAAAGCCTCTATTGACTTTTCTTCTTTTGGATTTTGTACGAAGAAGATGTATGCCAAAATAGCCAATGCGACTACTGCTACACCACCTACACACCAACCAATCACCTTGCTGTTTTTAACGATTGCTTCACCAGCCGATGTCAATGAGTTGTTGAGGTTGTCGAGAGTTTCATCCTGTTGTGGAGCTTGTTTGTTTTCTGCCATTTTATGGTTTTATTTATTTAAATTGTTTTTATTCAGAATTTTCAACGTGCAAAATTAATAGAAAATTTGTTGTTGAAGAAATTTTTTTACTCTTTTTTATCTTTTATGCGCATAAAAAATAGTTTACACCAACCTTTCTGCTTCGCCAACGATTATTTTTCGGTTTAAAACGCTGTCGTTAGTACTGTTCGCGTTCATTCGGGAAATCACCTGATTTCACATCCTCTATGTAGTGTTGCACTGCATTTGTGATTACCGAATCGAGGTCGGCATAACGACGTAAAAATCTCGGAGAGAAGCCTTTGTTGATGCCAAGCATGTCGTGCATAACAAGCACTTGACCATCGACACCACCTCCAGCTCCGATGCCTATGATAGGAATAGTCAGCTCCTTGGCTACACGTTCTGCAAGTTCTGCCGGCACTTTCTCGATTACTATTGCAAAACAGCCTATTTCTTCGAGCAACTTCGCATCGGCTATCAACTTTTCTGCCTCTGCCTCTTCGCGTGCACGCACTGTGTAGGTACCAAATTTGTTGATCGACTGTGGAGTCAATCCGAGGTGTCCCATCACCGGAATGCCGGCGCAAAGGATGCGCTCTATCGACTCACGAATTTCGGCGCCACCCTCCATCTTGACTGCCTCGGCATGGCTCTCCTTCATGATGCGAATAGCTGAAGCCAACGCCTCGAGTGAGTTGCCCTGATACGTACCGAAAGGCATATCGACCACCACCAATGCACGCTTGACGGCTTTCATCACCGACTTGCCGTGGTAGATCATCTGGTCGAGAGTGATCGGGAGAGTGGTGACATTACCGGCCATCACATTGGAAGCCGAGTCTCCGACGAGTATCATGTCGATGCCTGCTGCATCGATAATTTTAGCACTTGAATAGTCGTAGGCTGTGAGCATTGAGATTTTCTCGCCTCGTTGCTTCATCTCGATGAGGCGATGCGTGGTCACTTTGCGAGGGTCATCGACTGTGTTTGTTGACATAATATTTATTGCTTATGCTGTTAATATTTTCTGTTCATTTACGATTTTGCAAGCCATGATTTTGCAAGCAAAAACTAATTTCCGACAAAATTAGTGCAACCCGACCTATTATCCAAAAATATCACCACTTTTATTTCTCTTTTTATATCCCCATATTTCTACTATTCATTCTCCTGCCCCTGTATCACAAATCTCACGCCCGACAAAATCAATCAGATGAATTTTCTTTTAGTTTCTCTAAAACTTTAGAATCATTTTCTTTTAATTTTACCCAATCAGGCTTTGTAAAGATTACATAGTTTGCTGTAATTTCTTTAACGGGAGGAACGAGATGAGCATAACGGAATGGCTCGTAAAAAAATATAGCATCCACAGATGATATTGCTTCAATAAACTGCCTCTGTCGATTTTCATCCGCAAAAAATCCATCTGCCGCTAAAAACTCTACTGAAATTTGATTTTTTTCAAAATGATAGGTGATTTTTATCACTGCCCGTTGTTTGGGATTTTTAGCAAAATCTTGAATCAAAGCATCTTCACTAAATTCTTCTAAAATTATCCAACATAAAAAAACGCGCATTTCATTATGATCTGTTGAACTAACAAATCTCATGGCACTAACTGATAATGCACAAAAAACAAACACAACTGATAGTATCGTTCTCATCTCGCAATAAATTTTTCACAAATATAGATATATACTTTGAATTTTGCAACCTTTTTACTAATTAACATAAAAAATTATTACTATCAAATCTCAGGCCCGACAAAATGATTAATCGACTTGTCTTTTTAGTTTCTCTAAAACCTTTGCAGAGGTTATGGTTGGGGGATTTGAAAAAAGTATCCGACAGGCGATGGTGATATGGGGTGGAGAAAACGCAACAAGGTCCTGCTCGTGATGAGCAAGACCTTGCGTTGAGAATATTTCAGTTGTCGAATTATTCTTTGCATTTAGCTGCGATATAACCGCGGTTCATGCGACCGATGTTATAAAGCTTGATTTGCTTAGGACATTCAGCTGAGCAAGCACCTGTGTTAGTACAGTTACCGAAGCCGAGTTCGTCCATTCTCTTCACCATTGCGCGTACGCGACGGTCAGCTTCCACTTGACCTTGTGGAAGAAGAGCGAATTGGCTGACTTTCGCAGAAACGAAGAGCATAGCCGAGCCGTTCTTACAAGCTGCCACACAAGCACCGCAACCGATACATGTCGCAGAGTCCATAGCTTCGTCAGCCATTTCCTTTGACACAGGGATTGCGTTAGCGTCTTGAGCGCCACCACAATTGAATGATACATAACCACCTGCTTGTTGGATCTTGTCGAATGCGTTACGGTCCACCATAAGGTCTTTGATCACAGGGAACGCTGCAGAACGCCATGGCTCAACTGTGATAGTTTCACCTTCTTTGAAGCGGCGCATGTAGAGCTGACAAGTAGTAGCGCCTGTAGCCGGTCCGTGAGGGTGACCATTGATGTATAGTGAGCACATACCGCAGATACCTTCGCGGCAGTCGTGGTCGAATACGATTGGTTCTTCACCTCTTTCGATGAGAGTTTCGTTAAGGATATCGAGAGTCTCAAGGAATGAAGTGTCTGAAGTGGTCTCAACGTCGTTATAAGTCACGAAACCACCTTTTGCCTTAGGTCCGGCTTGGCGCCACACCTTAAGGTTGACTTTCATTGATAATTCTGCCATTTTTAATTAGTTTTAATTGTTTTATGACTTATAGTTACGTGTTTGAACTTTGATAGCTTCGTAGTTAAGAGCTTCTTTGATGAGAGTTGGTTCTTTACCATCTTCTCCTTCATATTTCCAGCAAGCAACGTAGAAGTAGTTTTCGTCGTCACGCTTAGCTTCGCCTTCTTCTGTTTGGTATTCTTCACGGAAGTGACCACCACAAGACTCGTTACGATTCAACGCATCGTGAGCCATGAGTTCACCCATAGTGATGAAGTCACGAAGGCGGAACGCTTTGTCAAGCTCGATGTTCATGCCTTCTTGATCACCAGGAATGAAGAGGTTAGTATTGAATTCTTTACGCAATTCTTTGAGTTTAGCGATAGCTGTAGTGAGGCTTTCTTTTGTACGAGCCATACCAACGTAATCCCACATCACACGACCCAATTCTTTGTGAATAGAGTCAACAGAACGTTTACCCTTGATGTTCATCATGCGATCAAGTTCTGCTTGACATTTCTTTTCTGCTTCGTCAAATTCAGGGCTGTCTGTTCTGAAGCGAGGCACACGAATTTGGTCAGCAAGATAGTTTTGGATTGTGTATGGAAGTACGAAGTAACCGTCAGCAAGACCTTGCATAAGAGCAGAAGCACCAAGACGGTTAGCACCGTGGTCAGAGAAGTTACATTCGCCGATTGCGAATAGACCCTTGATAGATGTTTGAAGTTCATAGTCCACCCAGATACCACCCATTGTGTAGTGGATAGATGGATAAATCATCATTGGGTTATAGTATTTGTAACCGTTGATTTCCTTGCCGAGTTCGCCAGGGTTAACGTCGGTGATTTCTTCATACATATCGAAGAGGTTGCCGTAACGTTGACGCACTTGGTCGATACCGAGGCGGTTGATAGCGTCGCTGAAGTCAAGGAATACAGCGAGACCTGTGTTGTTGACACCGAAGCCCTTGTCGCAACGTTCTTTAGCAGCACGAGAAGCAACGTCACGAGGCACGAGGTTACCGAATGCAGGGTAACGACGTTCCAAATAGTAGTCGCGATCTTCTTCAGGAATATCACTACCTGTGATTTCACCCTTTTGGAGACGTTGAGCGTCTTCTATTTTCTTAGGCACCCAGATACGACCGTCGTTACGGAGTGATTCTGACATCAAAGTAAGCTTTGATTGTTTGTCACCGTGAACAGGGATACAAGTTGGGTGAATTTGAACGAATGCAGGGTTAGCAAACAACGCACCTTTGCGATAGCAAGCCACAGCAGCAGAGCCGTTACAAGCCATAGCGTTAGTAGAAAGGAAGTAAGCATTACCATAACCACCAGTAGCGATAACCACAGCGTGAGCAGCGAAGCGTTCAAATTTACCTGTCACAAGATTCTTAGCGATGATACCACGAGCACGTTCTACGCCGTTTTCGTCTTTAATAAGAACGACATCATGCATTTCGTAGCGGTTGTAGCTCTTAACTTTGCCGAGTTCGATTTGACGGTTGAGTGAAGAGTATGCACCGAGAAGAAGTTGTTGACCTGTTTGACCTTTAGCGTAGAACGTACGAGACACTTGAGCACCACCGAATGAACGGTTAGCCAAAAGACCTCCGTATTCGCGAGCAAAAGGAACACCTTGAGCAACGCATTGGTCGATGATATTGTTAGACACTTCAGCCAAACGATAAACGTTAGCTTCACGAGCACGATAGTCACCACCTTTTACTGTATCGTAGAAAAGACGATAGATTGAGTCGCCGTCGTTTTGATAGTTTTTAGCTGCATTGATACCACCTTGAGCAGCAATAGAGTGTGCACGACGAGGGCTGTCTTGAATATTAAAGTTCAACACATTGAAGCCCATTTCGCCAAGTGTAGATGCTGCAGAAGCACCTGCAAGGCCCGTACCCACAACGATAATGTCAAGACGACGCTTGTTAGCAGGGTTTACGAGTTTTTGATGAGCCTTATAATTGGTCCATTTCTCAGCGATAGGACCTTCCGGGATTTTAGAATCCGCAGGATTCATGATTTTCACTTCTTTATTTTCCATATCGCTTGATTAGTTTTGAGGTTCTTCATTAGTTTCTGTAGCAGCTTCTTGTTGAGCAGCTTGTTGCTTCATGTATTCTTCGTAAGCTTTTTGTTGAGCTTCTTGTTGAGCCTTTTGTTGAGCTTCGCTTTCAGCCTTGATAGTAGGGATGAACTTTTCAAGAGATTGTTGATACTTTTGACCTACAACCTGAGCTTCTTCGCTCATAGGATCCAAGTCTTCAGCTTCCACTTTGTAGTGGTTTTGGAAAGACTCGATATATTGCTTTTCGAGACCTTTATCGTTGATGTAGAAATTGTCTTGTGCTTGAACGTAGAACACTACTGCTTGGATAGCGAAAAGACCTACAACGATAGTTGTCCACCAATCAGAGATTTTCTTAAGACGTGGAATCCATGCTGTGCTGTCCCAACCGATGCTTTGGAACATTGACCAGAAACCATGAGTCATGTGGAACCAAAGAGCGATGAAACCAACAAGGTAAGCCACTACTACCCACCATTGAGAGAACACTTCTTGAATGAAGAGTGTGCCGGCAGTTGGAGGTACAGAAGCACCTTCATATTGATGCCAGCCTTCGATGCCGTGAGAAGTGATTTCCACCAATTGCATCTTAGCCCAGAATTGGTAAAGGTGAAGAGCAAGGAATGCTAATACAACGATACCGAGTACCAACATGTTTTGTGATGACCATTCAACACCCTTAGGGCGAGCTGTTACAGCATAACGATCGGCACCACGAGCCTTACGATTCTGGATTGTAAGCCAGAAAGCGTAAATAATGTGAATCACGAATAGTGCAGCAAGACCCATTGTTGCAGCCAATGCATACCAGTTAGCTCCAAGGAACTCACAGATTACATTGTAAGCAGAAGGCCAGAAGATTGCCACACTGTTCATCACACAGTGAAATGTGATGAATAGGACGAGAGCAGCACCGGTAAGTGCCATGATAAACTTACGTCCTACAGATGAGCTTGTTAACCACATAGCAGTTCTGTTTTTTAGATTGTTAATTATTAATTAGTTAGTTAATTTAGTTCTTATTTACTTTGTTTTTATTTGCTTTCTAAATCATTTAAGATTCAGAATAAAAATCAACATTCCTCACTTGCAGTTGCATACTAAATGTGGAATATCGTGCAAATTTATCATATTTTAACCATATTTCAAAAGAATTATCGATTTTTTTCAGCAATTATGATTTAGGTTAAAAATATTTTGGTGCTTTTTTGTGACATTTATGCCTAATACCCTGGGTTATGTACCCATTTATTCGAACTTCTTACTGAAAGGAGGGACAATAGAGTCGGCGCTGACCGAATCTATTGAAACTGCGACAATTTTGCTATTACCTCGCCATGGCATTGCCGATTTATATATCTTGTATTCTATTTTTACCGGCGTTCCTGTATGTCGATATTCTTTTATTTCCTTTCCTAATTTGCGAGATGCAGAAAATTTGAAATCTCCTTGAAATGGTTCAACTGTATCTTTAAGACTCTTGTACGGAATTAAACTGCACTCATAAGTTTTTATCAGAGAACCATGGCGCTCTACCGTATCGATATATCCATATTGAGAAGCCTCATCGATGTATGGATTAAAAAAGGTTACTACAATTCCCAGAACTCCTATGATTAAGAGCAACACACCAGAGATCAATAGCAATCGTTTCATGCTTGCTGTGATACGCAAATGATCCCACCTTCCCTCTTCTTTATCCCAATACTCCGGATTATCAGGAGTCTGCTTAGGCATTTTTACCGGCTTGGGCTGTTTTGGAAGATCTGTCGCTGTAAACAGGTCATTTTCCTCGTCGTTGGAGTTAAAGAATTTCATATCTTGCGGTATAAGAATTTATCTTTTGCTTTTCTTTCCGATTGATATATATATCATAGTGTATATACCTAAAATTATAAGCATCACAGTCTGCGCACTCCACACAAGCATTGAGAACGCTGTGCCTTGAGCATCAGTGATACCATATATCGCCAATCCGAACATCACTGCGATATTCCACGGACCCAATCCGCCATTTGAAGGGACAGCCATTCCGATAGAACTAAGCACAAATGCCACCAAGCAAGGCACAAGACCGAAGACATAACCATCGGTAAAGCACAATTCTGCTGTATAACTGAAAGCATAGAATGCCACATAGAGTTGGAAGAAGAAACACCCCCAGATACAGAATGTCAAACCCAAGAATTTCCAACGGCCCTCCATCTTTGTCACCACCATAAATCCTTGCCAAAATTCATGAGCCATTTCTGTGATTTTTTTGACAATCTTCGTGCTTTTAAAAACCTTAAACGCCACCACCACGATCACTATCACCCCGATGATTGCAGCCCAAAATAATGGATTTTGCGCCAAATCCAAGATGCCTTGACCGACAGGATATTTGGTCAAGAAAGTGATTAATGCACCTGAAGCCACGATGAATGTAAAAATAGTCAATGTTATAACCGTCAACGTATCGGTCATGCGATCGGCAAGCATAGAACCAAAGACTGTCGTAAACGATGCCTTCTCGCGTTGAGCTATATAAGTGCATCGCCACACTTCGCCAAGACGAGGAAAGACAAGGTTGAGCGCATATGTACCAAAGATTGAGCAACACAAAGCCATCAATGGAGGATTGATACCCAAAGCTCTGAGTTGCAGACGCCAGCGCAACGCTCTGAAAACGTGGCTGAAAATACTGATAAACATTGCCAAAAGTATCCACCAATAGTTCACACCTTGGCGAATGATGTCCATCATCTGATAGAAATCAACTTTTTCAAACATATACCACACCAACGCTACTGTCAAAGCCAATGGCAACAGATACTTCACTGCATACGAGATTAAGCGCTTGCTTAATGGTGTCTTATCGTTATTTTCGGGATTTATCGACATTTCTTCCATAATGTCTGCAAAGTTACAACAAATTGGACAATCAACAACAAAAAGAGCTGAAATTTCTTGCAATTACGTCCACCATTGCACTGCAAATCACACAACATCGCTAATCGATAGCATCGATTTCAATAGAAATATACTTTTTCATTTGGCATTTTGCTCTTGTTTGCTTAACTTTGCACTCCGATAACCAATTTTTATATAGTTTTGGATACAGACCCTTTACCTACGCCGTCTCCGACGGTCAATCTTTTGATATTATTGCAACAAGCAATCGAATTTCATGCCCCTGACTCATGGCTTAGTTGGGCATTTATCGTCGGAATTGCTCTTTTGTGCTTGTGTATGTCGGCTTTTGTTTCCGGAAGCGAAATCGCATACTTCGGATTAACACCTCAAGAAATTGAAGAACTTGAAGAAAGCCAAGACGATGAGCATAAGAATAAAGCTTATAATCTTATAAACAATAGCGAACGCCTTCTTGCCACAATACTAATTTCGAACAATCTTGTCAACGTCACTCTTGTCATCCTGCTTTCGTTTGCCATAAGCCAAACAATTATCTTCAATAGCGATGTTGTCAACTTTTTGGTTCAGACAGTATTTCTCACTTTCCTTCTACTCCTTTTTGGTGAAATCCTTCCTAAACTTATCGCAAAAGGGCGTACCTTGCGTTGGGCTATTTTCGCCGCAACGCCATTGACGATAATCTATAATCTTGTCGGACCTCTTGCCAAAATCATGGCAAATTCAACAACCTTTGTCAATCGATTTATCACCAAGAAATCAGACAGTATTTCTGCCGATGAGCTTTCGCAAGTACTTGAAATCTCAGATGTCAAATCCGAGCAGGATAAAGAGATGCTTGAGGGAATTCTTTCGTTTGGCGAAAAGGAAGTCTCCGAAATCATGATTTCACGTATCGATGTGACCGACATCGAATATAACGCATCATGGAGCACAGTAGTCGAAACAATCCTTCAATCCGGATTTTCTCGAATTCCCGTATATGAGAAAAATCAGGACAATATTAAAGGTGTACTTTATAGCAAAGACCTCATACCATACATCGGCAAGCAAGACGATTCATTCAAATGGCAGCGCTTGTTGCGTGATGCATATTATGTCCCTGAGTCAAAAATGATTGACGACCTCTTAGAGGACTTTCGCAAAAAGAAAACACATATTGCCATTGTGGTCGATGAATATGGTGGCACCCAAGGTATCGTCACCTTAGAAGACATCCTTGAAGAAATCGTAGGCGATATTGACGACGAATATGACGAAGAAGACAAGTTATACCAACAACTTTCTGACGACACTTTTGTGTTTGAAGCCAAAATATCGCTAAGCGACTTTTGTCGCGTCACTGATGTCGAAGAAGAAGAATTTGGCGACATCGGCGAAGTCGAAACTTTAGCCGGACTTCTTCTTGCTCTCAAAGGAGACTTCCCGACAAAAAATGAGGCATTAGTCTGCGGTCGTTGCAGATTTCTTGTCTTGGAAATTCGCAAACATCGCATCATAAGCGTACGTGTCAAAGTGATGAACGAAATCCAACCTGACGCTACTAACACCACTGAAAACGACTAAATACATAATCTATGGAGACCGAATTTATATACTACCGCCACACTACTCCCATAGGAGTCAGAATTGAAGAAATCACCGGTTACGAACAATTATCGGGTCCTAATTGGGTCGCTTTTGCCAAACAAGTGTTTAGCGAAAATAGCAAAGACGGTTATAGAGTCATCGATCATTACGACTCCGGCGCTCCATTTTTGGACGGCGAATCGTCACGCATCTCCGTATCTCACACCGGACACATGCTTATCGTCGCTTCCTTACCTAAAACTCCTGAAGTCGATTTGTCGATTTTCAACCCTCGCACAGCACTTGGTATCGATGTTGAGTCAAACTCTCGTGAGCAGGTGCTTAAGGTTCGTGATCGCTACCTCAGCAATGAAGAATTAGCTATCGTTCCGGCTGACGACATCACTGCAAACATCATCGCTTGGACTGCAAAAGAAGCTCTCTACAAAGCTGCTTTAATACAAGGCATCGATTTCCGTAGTCGTATAAGAATCAAGTCACTACCGACTCTCAATAGTAATAGCACAGCCAATGCATACGTCATCGACGATGACGGAAACAAAATAGAGTTCGTTTTATACAGCTACGAATCAGAAGGATACATTATAACACTCGCAATATCCCTTAAAACAGCAACCTTCAAAAAGCGCAAATAAAATTCTCCTAAATTTAAAGTAAACCCCGAAGTTTTTGTCCAAACTTTGGGGTATTTTTATTTAGTCAACATTCGCCCTAATCTCAGCACTAAATGTGCCTTATCTACATTGTATTGCGCCTCTATATTGATATGATGTTGCGCAAAACAAACCATGCGAGAGTCAACACGATGATTATCCAAACTGTCTGCATGGAGTAAACTCGAGCATATAGTGCCTGGCGTCTTGTTCGCATCATTTCAACCCATAACAGAAAGGCTAAAAACGGAAGCGAACAAAGCAGAAAGGCATTGTAGTGCCATGCAGCAAGGATGTCACCATGCAATAGTGCATGAAACATTCGTTGCAAGCCACAACCCGGGCATTGCAACCCTGTCAACTGATAGAAGTAACACTTTGGAAACACACCATATTGCGATGGATCAAACAGCACATATAGCACTACTACGGTAATCGCAACCGCTATCCATATCAGGCGCAATATCGAGCGACGTGTCATCAGAATGCATTGAGCAGAAGCTCTTTAGAGAGCAACAACGGGAACTGCAACGTATTGGCAAGCATACCGACAACAAACGAAACTATAATCCAAACTTCCGACATACGAGATGCACGTTTGGCGCCTTCGATGTCTCCGGCATGATATTTAGAGCTCACTTGCGCACTGAAGATTATAGCTATAATGCCCGCTATTGTATTACAGCAAAGAGTCATAATCACTGCCCACACAAGATTTGTAGAAGGCATCGGCTCATGAGACGTTTCTACTCTTTGAGGCTGAGCTGTTACGGGTGGAGGTGTCGCAGTCTGTTGTGTATTAATAGTCTGAACCTGTGCCGATATCGGCTCGTTTTGTGGTTCATACTTCATATTCAATTCCTTTGCCCATTCTTCTTCCGGAGTCTGACCAGCAGATTTTTCCGGCTTTATTTCCTCTACTGGCATTGCGTAAGAGCCAAATGCCGATTCTTCTTCCAAATCGACTATCGAAGTCGGATTCGAAGTAGAAGTATCCAGACGTTTGAGCGCCGCCACAATTGCACGAGGATATAAGTCATACTCCACCGGATGTATTTTAGCTTCCAACGATTCAGCTGTCTCACCTTCTTCCAAATCGATAGCTTGTTGCATTATGATTTCGCCACCATCGATTTCATCGGTAACATAATGAACAGTCACACCACTTTGCTTGTCGCCGTCAGCAATTACGGCTTCGTGGACATGGTGTCCCCACATTCCTTTCCCTCCGTGAGCAGGGAGCAGAGATGGATGTATATTGATAATTCTGCCCTTATAGGCGTTGATAATCTCTGAATCTATTTTGCGCATAAAGCCTGCAAGCACCACTAAGTCAACCTCTTTACTTTGCAGAATATCTACTACTTTGTATGCTTCATTTTCCCACACCGAATTTGGGATATACTCTGTCGGAACACCAAGTTTTTGCATTCTATCATGCACTCCTGCTTTTTGTCGATTTGCCAATACATGCACTACACGTATCTTGTTTCCTTCGTGAAAAAGGCGCACTATGTTTTCTGCATTCGTACCACTGCCTGATGCGAGAATTGCTATTTTCTTCATAATCTGTAATTTACATTATTATAGAGGTTGTAGTTTTTACTAAAATTTCTGCATATCGACGAGGCGTTTATAAAATCCATTGAGCGCGAGCAATTGCTCATGCGAGCCTCGTTCTACAATTTTTCCTTGATTCATCACACATATCATATCGGCATTGACTATGGTCGATAAGCGATGAGCGATAACCAAAGTCGTTCGATTTTTCATTAGTCGTTCTAAAGCTTCTTGCACCAAGCGTTCACTCTCTGTGTCGAGAGCAGATGTTGCTTCGTCAAGAATCAGAATCGGTGGGTTTTTCAAAATAGCACGAGCTATACTCAGACGTTGTCGCTGACCCCCCGAAAGTTTACACCCTCGATCGCCGATATTTGTTTGGTAGCCCTCGGGAGTTTCCATTATGAATTCATGAGCATTAGCTATTCGTGCCGCAGCCTCCACCTCTTGCTGAGTAGCATTTCCAACACCAAATGTGATATTGTTATAAAAAGAGTCATTAAAGAGAATCGCTTCTTGATTGACATTTCCCATCATTGAGCGTAACTCTTTGACTTTAAAATCCTTAATATCAACTCCTCCAATCTCGATCGATCCTGAATCGACATCCCAAAAACGAGGCAATAGGTCAACCAACGTCGATTTTCCAGAACCTGACTGACCTACAATTGCTATTGTCTTTCCGGCAGGAACTTCAAGCGACACATCATCGACAACACAATGCTCACCATCATAACTGAACACTACATTTTTAAACGATATAGGCGCTTTCTGTGGCTCTATGACACTCAGATCGAGAGGCTTTTCGGGATCGCATATAGGATTTTCTGCACCTAAAATTTTGTCGATACGCTCCATTGATGCCATACCCTTTTGGATCGAGTAGCCGGCTTTCGACAAATCTTTTGCCGGATTAATGATGCTATAGAAAATGACCATATAGTAAATAAACCCGGCAGCATCAATCGTGCTATCACCCGAAAGTATCAATGTTCCGCCAAACCATAGAAGAATCGATATTGCAGCAGTACCCAAAAATTCGCTCATCGGATGAGCCAACGAGTGACGACGCTGAATAGCATTTGATATTTTGTAGAACCATTGTGTCTCGCCATGAAAACGGCTCTCCATTTTTTTCTCTGCGTTAAAAGCCTTTATAATACGCAATCCGCCTAATGTCTCTTCCGTAGTCGATAGAATTTGCCCCCATTGTTGTTGTGCCTCAAGCGACTTACGCTTGAGCCTGCTTCCCACTTTGCCCATTATGTAGCCTGCAATCGGAAGCAATACAAGCACAAAAAGCGTCAGTTCCCAACTCACCACAATCATCATAACCAAACAGGCAATAATCATCACCGGATTTTTAAACAACATATCGAGCGATGCCATCACCGAAACCTCTATTTCGGTGACATCTCCTGAGATGCGAGCCATTACGTCACCTTTGCGCTCGGATGTAAAAAAGCCTATCGGCAAACTGACTATTTTATCATACATCTTATTGCGAATGTCGCGCACGATGCCATTGCGCATCGGTATTATAAAATAAGAACTGAGATATGTGACTCCGACCTTAAGCAAAGTCATTACCACAAGCATAGTTGCCAAGCAAGCCAACGCCACAGACGCCCCATGACTTTCTATTACAACCTGCGTATAATAATAAAAATTATTGACAGCAACATCCTTAAACGAGCCTGCGCCCCACATCATATACTCATAATGAGTATTATCGATTTGAAAAAGCATTTGCAAAATAGGCACAATAAAGGCAAATGAAAACAGAGTCATAAACGCCGCAAGAAGATTGAACACGATATTCAATATCACGTTCCACTTATACGGAGCCACAAATCTACGTAAAAGGACAAAAAAATCTTTCACTTATTATTATCTTAAAATCGTGACTTTCACGTTGAAAAACTTGCCATATTCGACCTGTTCCGACAGCGACATCTTACAACACAAAAATCTACTATTAACCAAATTTATGCAAAGTTAGTGCAAGGTGAGCGAAAAAGCAAACTTGTTTGCAATTTTTCCGAACCGCCGCCTAACTTGGGCAACGCCAAAGTTAAGCAAACGAGCGCAGAATACCAAATGAAACTTGTTTCAATTTGGTTTATGCCGAGTGCAGCAGAACTTATTTAAAGTTAAGCAAACGAAAGCAGAGTGCAAAACAAAAAACGAAGTTTTTAGATTTTGACTATGCCGAGAGCCGTTTATGCAGGTTGTATCACAAAACTATCCTAATAGTGAGATTGCCGATGAAGTTTCAGAGTGCGACGGAATGCCCATATAAGAAGAATTGCCGCAAGGAATAGAGCTCCTGAAAAACTATAATATACACCGATACTTTTCAGACCGAAAGTCGTTGCCAACAATAATTGCAAAGGCACACCCACACATAAGTAGCATACCATCGAAATCCATAACAACGGAGCGACATGAGATGTCCCTCTGAGTGCATTGGCGTAAGTGATCTGCACTGCATCGCCATACTGATAAAGCACCAACGGCGGAATGAGTGCCAACCCCACAGATATCACATCAGCATCTTGTGTAAACAACCCAAGCAAATGCTCCGATCCGACTATGAATATCGCACAAGCAATTGTGGCAAGCAACAGATTTATATGCAATCCGGCAGAAGAAATACGTCGTATTGCGACAAGATCGTTGATACCCATATAGTTGGCTACACGAATCGAAACAGCGACACCAAAACTCAGATAAGTCATAAAGCCTAATTGGCTGATCGTAATGACCACTTGATAGCCGGCTAATTGAAACGTACCAAACCATCCACACACCACAGCACCAAATGACCATAACACACACTCTATACCATTTTGCAGCATCACCGGAACGGCAATTTTCAGAGCATGCTTGCGCTCCTTTGACAATGGGACTTTAGACATCAACCCTTGATAATAGATGCTATAACGACGAGAACGCAGAACGATTATCGTAATCACCACAGCTCCGACAAGACGAGCAAACAAGGTACTCACCCCTGCCCCAACCAAGCCCAATTCCGGGAAACCCCAACAACCAAATATCAGTATATAATTACCAACAATGTTGAGCACATTCATGCCAAGCATCACCCACATCGGCATAGCTGTATCATTGACACCGTTGGCAAGTTGCTGAAAACAATTGAAGATAGCCATCGGTATAAGCGATGCAAGCACAATCAGATAGTATGAACGTATCAGCGAGAGCAACTCTTCGGGTTGGCCCATTCGATCGAGAAAGAAATACACAACACCCATTACAACAGTAAACACAACTCCAGCAATGGCATTGAGTTGCAGCGACACTCTGATGGTTTGCCCCATTTCAAGGTTCTTCTTTTGGCTATACAATGCACCAAACAAAGGTGTCGCACCGGCGGCAAAGCCAATCAGCATCACTATCGCTACGACGAAAAAATTATTTACAAACGCAGCAGCGGCAAGTTCTTTTGTGCCGTATGCTCCGACCATCATTGTATCGGCAAAACTGACCACTATTTTACCTATTTCGGTGATTAACACCGGCAAGCCTAATCGCAAAAGTATCTTATATTCGTTTTTATACGCTGACCATATTTTCAGCCTTTGAAGCGAAGTCATGCCCATATCCACTCAAAAATAAATTCTACACTAATCTCTATTCAATAATCATATATTTCTCAAACGGAAACTCCGAAAATTCCGCAAAAGTCTTCAATTTCTCAATCGTACCCCCTAATTCGACATACCGTTCTATGCGTTGCGACATTGTAGAATCAGCACGTAATAACTCTGATGATTGGAGCAATCGCTCCTTTTCCGACATCAAAGACAACGATGTAAGTGCTCGCGCATCATTCAATAGTGTCTGTCTGGTATAATAGAGTTTCCAATTATTTTCGGCTGTCGCTAAATCTATTCCTTTCAGTTCCGGCAAAGATTCAAGTTGCGACATATCACCGCCGGCTCTGCAATAGGCATCGATTGTCATAAAGAAATTGCGTGCTGTCAATCCGGTGTTGCTTGTTGTATAGATAGCTCGTTTACCTAAAGAATGATAGTAACGATAGTAGTCAGCTGCATGACTCACCGCTTCTTTCAACACCTCTAATCCTTTATATTCCAGACTGACATCATCAAGCAATCCGGCAAGTTCGATGTAGGCCTGACCTATTTCTATCGCCTCATTCTTAGGTACATAATTTTTCATATACATCATGTAGCGATAAGCCTTTTGTGGAAGTTTTTCCTCAATCACATTAAGCACCTCTAATGCTTTCTGCGCCTTGATTTTACGATTTTCTGGTTCAGACTTAGCCTCGTCAATTAATGTATTGGCAAGTTCTGCCAACATTCTACGCTGATAGGATAGCATCTTACCGTTTGTGTCGTCAAAATACGGCACCTTATCTGCATCAGCACCTCCCCATTGGAATTTTTCCACTGCTCGCAACGTGCGTTCTGCGTCAATACTGATATTACCCAAGCGCGAAATCGGAGTTAAACGATATGCCATGCCCTCTTGTCGCAGATAAGGAGTAAAACCAAGTAACTCTTTGCCTCGACATATATTAGTCCAATAAATCGGTCGTTTCCACCCTTCTGCTGCATTAGTGGAAATAATATCAAGCATCAACAATTCATCCATACGAATGTGGCTTGTTCTTCCTGACAATATTTTTCTCATGTCGATAGTGATGCACGACGGCAAATCTACTGTATCTTCAGCGAACACCATCCCTACATCCACAAGCGCACGCCTATCCAAGGGAATTGTCACCACCGGATGTTTTACTTGTGGCTGTAAACGATTGTTGCAAATAGCTGAATCTGAATATATTTCGCGCAAAGACGTCAATGCGTCAACCGGCGAAGAATCACAATCGAAGAAATAAACAATCGAACGTCGTCGCATTGCGATATCTTTTGGCTCGGCTATTGTCGGCACAGGGTCTGCTTCGTATGCCGGTTGCATCAACTGCGCCGCATACCAATCAGTCGTCAGATAAGCAAGATTGATTATTCTGACATCGCGACGAATACCTTCCACTTCTTGAGCATACCATAGCGGAAACGTAAAATTATCGCCATTAAGAAAAAGTATTGCGTTCGGCTCAAGACTCTCGAGATAGTTGACAGCATAATCTCTTGCTGCTTTTCGTCCGCTTCTATCATGGTCATCAGCTGTCTGCGACAACATCTGCAAAGGCACAACCAAACAGATAGCGACAGCGAACATTGCTGCATAATGGCTTTTTAAAGCAAATCTATCGAAGATTTGCCCTACCCACTTGCCGATCATCATCACTCCTACACCGATCCAAATAGCAAACGCATAGAATGAGCCGGCAAACGCATAATCACGCTCACGTGGTTCGCCCGGTGTCTGATTAAGATAAATCACTATCGCAATCCCTGTCATAAAGAAAAGGACAAAAGTCATAATGGCTTGACGACGTCCTTCTTTCCCCTTTCGACATTGCCATACTATACCTAAGATACCTAATAGCAACGGCAACATATAGTATCGATTATTACCTCTATTGCCATGACCTATATCATCGGGCATCAACGATTGTTTGCCAAGCATAGCATCATCAGCAAGAGGAAATCCTGTGATAAAGTTTCCGGCATCGGCCTGCCCCTGACTTTGTAGGTCATTCTGACGGCCGCAGAAATTCCACATGAAATAGCGCATATACATATAGCCCATCTGATAGCCGAAGAGATAACTCATATTCTGAATAAACGTCGGCTTTGGCAAGCGACGTGCAGTCCTCTCTCCGGTCAAAGCATCTGCCATCACCACATATTCACCACTCTCTGTAACGGCGTCTGTCACCTCTACACTATCCATATTTTCTGGAGTCATACCTGTCCAACCTCGATAATCATCAATGTGAGACGCACTGAATATTCGAGGTAAAATCATATTCAACTCAGGCGTTGTCACATACTCATACTCATAATCATTGAATAAATAACAATCTCCTCCACGAGCTATCAATTGCGAGTTACGAGCAGAATCTTCAATAGTAGCAAATCCGCTATTCAGACGAGGTAGGAGTCCATACTGTCCTTTTATGAATTTTGGTTTTCCCTGTTTCTTGTAATAGTATTTGTAGCTGTAGTCGCTTTCTCCCGAGATGGTATCGATTGTCTCTTTTTCTATTTTTATGCGTTCTGAGAATGGTGTAGGACCATACAACAACGGATGAGCCTTGTATTGCTCTCTGTTAAGATATGATGCCAAAGAAAACAAATTATCGACCGCATTCTGATTCATCGGAGGATTTGCATTTGCTCGTATCAAAATAACGCCATAACTCGAATAACCGATAAATATTACAAATATGCTCCACACGATTACGTTGTAGATACGCACATTTATTCTCCTAACCACAAGAAAAATCCATACACCCCATATTGCAAGCAACAACATCATCATCACCGGACTACCAATACACAACATTCCGGAAACAGCAACAGATAAAAATACCGAAAGACGTATTCTCTGTGAAGAACGTTGCGAATTTAATTCCCATAACGCCCATATCATCAACGACATAAGCAGCACAACATACACAAACACACCACTATTAAAAGGCATCTGCAATGTATTGACACACAACAACTCTACCAGCTGAGCAACCTTGATAAATCCAGGCACCAAACCAAAAAGTATCAATCCGACAATCGCAAACGAAAGCAATAGGACTCCTAAAACTTGAATTGCACTAAGACGTTGTCTCTTGCGATAAGCAAATATCAGCGCAATAGCCGGAATACACAATAAATTCAGAAGATGTACTGCTACCGAAACTCCTATCACGTATGCTATAAGAATCAAATAACGGTCCGAGTGAGAATTATCTGCACATTGTTCCCACTTCAAAGCAAGCCACACAACCAACGCTGTGCAAAAAGACGAAAAAGCATAGACTTCTGCTTCAACTGCAGAAAACCAAAAGGTATCGCTCCATGTATAAGCCAACGAACCCACTACACCACTGCCAATTACTGCAATCACAGATGCAAGAGAATACCCTCTTTCTTTCTTGCAAAAACGAGAAACCAACATCGTTATCGTCCAAAACAAAAGCAATATCGTCAGTGCGCTTAAGACTCCACTCATTGCATTTACCATCAAAGCAAATTGCGTAGCATCTGATGCGAAATTGCAGAAAACTCTGCCTGCCAACATGAAAATCGGATTTCCCGGAGGATGCCCCACTTCAAGCATCGCTGCCTGTGCCACATATTCCCCACAATCCCAATATGAAACCGTAGGCTCAAGCGTCAACATATAAGTAAGCATGGCGATTATGAAAACCGTCAAGCCTGCAATTTTATCTATCAGCCTATATATGCGCTCTGAAATCATTTTGAACACTCTATTTTCTGCGAATTTACAACAAAATCCACAATTGGCAAAAGCATAATGCCTTTTTATGGTATCGAATCAACCTTTTCTTTCTTACTGTTTGCTCCTGCATGTTCTGATTTATCGACACTATTTTCCGTCGCTAAATCCTCAATTTCAACAGCAGACTCTTGCTGTTTTGTATTTAATTTCACTGTGTCATTCTTCTCTTCATCTGTCTTATCGGCTGGATATGTCGTCCCATCCGGCTGAGAAAGATAACGCTCAACCTTTTTTGAAAAACTCGACGAATAAGCATTGAATACATTAAAGGCAAAAAGTATATCGGTGATTTTATGCCCCTCGACATAACGTTTCATGTTTTTAGTGAAATATCGAGCATCAACCACATGCACCTCCTCAAACGAATAAAACAAATATCCCGGCAAAGCATTGCCATAGCTATCTTTTATTATAAGCACCTTTCGCCCATTCTTTGTTGAGGTTTCCACTTTTGTCAACTTCTTGTCGCTACCCATGAATGTACTATATGCTCCACCCGAGCCATCATTAAATTTATAAAAATAAGGTCCGGACATGGGTTTGCTTTCGCGAGTCACTTGATAATTTTTGTTGACATCATAGACTATGTATGTCGTCGCATAATCCACTCCCGTCGGGACATAATACACAAAATCTTCAGGAGCTTTCTTTATTGATATATCCTTAGAATAACCATACATCGACCCGACAAAATTTTTAACGACTCTGCAATCATAACTATCCAACGACTTAAATGGCACTCCTGCCACTTTGGCAAAAGCCTCTGCCGCATAATAAGCTCCAAGCGGAGCCCAATGATGATCGGTGCGCAGATAAATATCTTCATCGGCGTGGCGTCGCAATGCCGTATAAGCATCGACAGCTTTTACACCGGATGACAACAATGAGTGAACATTTTCTATGAATGGTCGCTGCGGATTAGAATATTTCTTTACCTTTTCCGGACAATAAAATTCTATTGAATTCGGAATTGTCATTGAATAAATATTTACTTTTGAGCCAAATGTTTCTTTATACTTATTGACCACCTCTGCGTATGCGCCTCCTCCTTTTGACCCACCACCAAATATCATCAATGCTCTGACATTTTCTCCGCTACCGGCAATGATTATCCCGGAATTTGCCAATTTTGCATTATCCTCCAAATTCAAACTATCCTGATATTCTTCATCACCTACCTCATTTCCCAACGCTTCTTGAGAATTTGATATTGCCACATTATCTTGTGAAATCTGAATTTTGACATCATCGTCTCCAATAGAAAGACGTTTCGCTTCGTCAAACTCCATACTCCACGCCATAAACATATCTCTATATGGTTCACTATCGCTAAACCATGATGAAATCTCTTTCGTATAGTCGCCGGAAAACAATTTATTCCAAGTAAATTCCGGAAATGCCGCTAAATCGCGCTTTTCCAGCTCTGAAAATGTACTCCGAGGAAATGTATCAAAGACTATTGTGTAGCCGGCAAACATTGCCACCACCACAATTGAAAATATTATATGACTTCCCTTCATTGCTCTATCTGTATTATATTAAAAACGTGTGTAGATGAACGCATTATTTGTCGCTCCGACAAGCAATGCCACACTCAGTGTCAATATTGCAACCGACACTGTTACTCGGGCAGACACAAACAATATCCCTTTCAAAACGTTGTCGCCAGGCAATAATCTGTCAGCAAGCCCTACTATTCTGCTTCTTATCGGCAGGCTGAATACTATCGCCGCCACCCATAGCCAAAAATTATCGAGCAGTGCGCCTTGTTCTATGACATCGCTTTGATATACTGTGTTGCCCACAAACGACGAAAAGAATTGTGTCATATTTCCAAAATCATCAAAATAGAAAATTCCCCACCCGACAACAACCAACAACAGACTATAGATGTGCATCAACACTCCCGGCACTCTGTCTTTTATCCTTAGGATTGTGTATTTCTCTATCATGACTATCAGACCGAAATACAGACCCCAAATTATAAAATTCCAACTTGCACCATGCCACATCCCGGTCAGAAACCACACTATCATTATATTCAACGACTGATGCGAACGATTTCCTCCCAATGGGATATAGACGTAGTCTCTGAAAAAGCTTCCCAACGACATGTGCCAACGTCGCCAAAAATCTGTTATAGAATTGCAACAATAAGGATGATTGAAGTTTTCATTGAAATGAAATCCTAAACATCGTCCCATGCCTATCGCCATGTCACTATAGCCGGAAAAATCAAAATATATTTGAAATGTAAATGCCAATACCCCAATCCACGCACCGAATGTTGACAATGTCCCAAGTCCATCTATCAAAAACTGGTCAGCTATCTCCGAAAACTGATTTGCCAATATCACTTTCTTTCCAAGACCGATAAGAAAACGAAACGCACCATCGGAAAAATCTTTTATTGAAACACTACGATTATGAATTTCTTCAGCCACCGTACCATAGCGAACTATCGGACCGGCGACAAGCTGCGGAAACATCGAAATATACAATAACAAATCTTTAAACTTATATTGCACCGGCGATTCGCGTCTATAGACATCAACCAAATAAGAGATTGACTGAAAAGTGTAAAAACTGATACCTATTGGCAACGATATTTGTGGAACGCCGACCGACAACCCTATATCATTCAGCACCTGAGCAAAAAATCCGGCATATTTGAATATACCCAATATAAGCAAATTACCAATAAGCCCGGACACTAACGCCATACGACGTTTGCCTCCTTCAGACCGAGCTATCCACAATCCCGACAAATAGTTGATATACACACATATCAACATCAAAAAAACATAAATCGGCTCTCCCCAAGCATAAAACACAAGCGAGAAGATCACCAACATCATATTCTTGTAAGCATTGTTTTGCTTCGCGACGCCTTGAACGTTTCGATTATCCAACCAACACCCTATCAAATAACATAGAGCAAACAGTGGTATAAATACAAACAGAAAAAATAAATCAGAAAAAACCATTACTCACTAACTTTATTTTCTTCACAAATAAATTCACAAACTTTGCACGCGATCATCTCGCCATTTAAGCGAGCACCCCGTTCTGAAGTGTGCGTGCCGTCATATGTATTTACCTTTTCCTTTGATTCCTCATTACTCCTGACGCATCCCTCCAAATCTTGACGAATAACATAGCATCCCAAACCTATCCCCACAGATTCTATAAGCTCGCCGACAAATTCGATAATACTCTTGTCAACTTTTATTGTCTGTAATGGCGTTAGCAATACTATTTCAGCATCCGGAAAATCTTCTCGGAGCAATTCATAACAAAGAGCGATGGATTCCTCTATTGTCAAATTTTTCGACGGTTCTAACGAGAGTGTGTTTTCTCTTTGATTATCCGACTTTTTTCTTCGCTGCATTGCATACGGACGATGCTGCGAAAACCATGCGTCATTTGTCCCTGCCGAAATTATAATCAACTCCGGAACAGGCTGCTTACCGACTGCATACGCATACTTCAACCGACACACTTGATTATAGACCACATTATTGTCGCCCAATACTTCTATATTCTCTGTCAAATTACAAACTGTCGATGGTGTATTGGCCCACGTCGCTCCACTTCGAGCATAACTGCTAATCGATTTTGGTAGAAACGTATCCTTAAACCATTTGCTCCAACCTTTGGAGTTGTTGCAATCTTCACCTCCAAGCCACGTATTGGAATCTCCAAGCAAAACCACATCCATTTCTGAATGATTACTGCACATTGCTTTTGCACTCGGCATATATGCTATAAAGAGTAGCATAGCAACTACAATGCTACGCCACTCTTTGATTATCATAGTCGTTTTATTTTCAGTCACTTTGTTCCGTTCTGATTATATTGTTGCAAAAACGATACAAAGTTAACTATTTTTATTCAAAATCTGGTTGGTATGATCTTTTGTATTTACTTTTTCTATAATATCTTCAATCACTCCATTTTCATCGATGATAAATGTAGTGCGCACCGTACCCATTCCGACACGTCCACACATTCTCTTTTCGCGCCAAACGCCAAACGCCTCGTTAAGAGTCTTATCTACATCAGCCACTAAGCGGAAAGGCAAACCATGTTTCTCGGCGAAACGACCATGCGAAGCCGCACTATCTTTGCTGACTCCGATCACCTCATAACCTGCTCTACGCAACGCTTCATAATTATCTCGCAAATTGCATGCTTGTGCTGTACAACCCGACGTATTATCTTTCGGATAGAAATACAACACTATTTTTTTTCCTGCATAATCCGACAATTTCACTTCATTGCCACTGGCATCAACGCCCAACACTTCCGGCGCTTTATCTCCTATTTTCATGATTTTATATTTCTTTAAATGCTATATCTGTAATCTTTAAGTAAACATTTACTCATCCTTTTTTGTTTGCTGAGCCTCTGATTTTTGTCGAGCTTGTTGTGCCTTCAACTGCTTACGCCAACGCAACCTACGAGCCTCACCTCCCGATGTCTTCGACTTCAGATACTCCTCATATTGCTTCTCCAAATAATTGTCTGCCATCGCCAAACCTACTTTGCTTTTGCTTTACAACAAAACATTATTCTTTGTTAATAAATTTCTTAATTCGTTTTGCCTCAATCCCAAAGTTAATACCCTGAAATCAAAATAAAAAAGGAGTCTCCTTATTTGGAAACTCCTTCGTAGCCCATAGGAGAGTCGAACTCCTCTTTTGAGAATGAAAATCTCACGTCCTAACCGATAGACGAATGGGCCATCCTAAACCATACGCACAACTATTCGTTAGTGCCGGTTTTTATTTTTTTAGCTAACTACTGAACTATTAATACTCTTAGAGAGAATTAACGTGTTTAGCCAATTTGCTCTTAAGGTTAGATGCTTTGTTTTTAGAGATAATGTGCTTACGACCGAGACGATCAAGAAGAGCACTCACCTTGTTAAGAGCTTCTGTAGCTTCAGCTTTGTCTGTCATTTTACGAACACGACGAACTGCATTGCGAGAAGTCTTTGCCCAATAACGGTTTTCGATTCTTCTCTTTTCCGTTTGGCGGATTCTTTTTTCTGATGATTTATGGTTTGCCATCGTTATTTCTAAAATCTTTTTTGTTTTTACTTGGTAGCCCATAGGAGAGTCGAACTCCTCTTTTGAGAATGAAAATCTCACGTCCTAACCGATAGACGAATGGGCCACTTATCGCAACTGCTTTTTGCATTTTGCGAGTGCAAAGTTACAACGTTTTTTTTAATCCACCAAATTTTTTCGCTTTTTTGGATTATTTTTTTTTAATTATTCTTCTGAGCATTACATCAAACCAACGACAAGATTCTGATAACCAATATATTACCCATATTTAAATTCATCAAAAAATTATTACAGTCTCGTCTATTCATTATTTTAATCAAAAAGCGAACCTTGTTCGGATTCTCGCCAACGCCCGAGATGTCGGTAAGCAATATCTGTCACTTCTCGACCTCGTGGAGTGCGCTTTATAAACCCTTCTTTTATGAGGAATGGTTCATAGACTTCTTCAAGTGTTCCTGCATCCTCTCCCAAAGCAGTGGCTATTGTGGATAGGCCCACCGGACCTCCTTTGAATTTATCTATTATTGTCGTCAATATCTTATTATCTATTTCATCAAGACCATGCTTATCTATATTCAGAGCCTCTAAAGCAAAACGAGCTATTTCCAAATCTATTTTGCCTGAACCTTTCACCATGGCAAAATCTCTCACTCGACGCAACAACGCATTTGCTACTCGCGGAGTACCTCGACTACGCAATGCGATTTCAAGCGAAGCTTCTTTCGTACATTCTACTTTCAATAATCCTGCCGATCGGCGAATAATGCGCTCCAAGACACCTTGATCATAGTATTCAAGATGACAATTTATCCCAAAGCGAGCTCTGAGTGGTGATGTCAACAACCCGCTACGAGTTGTGGCTCCAATCAATGTGAATGGAGAAAGTGACAGTTGCACACTTTTAGCACCCGGTCCTTTATCCAATAATATATCGATTCGATAGTCTTCCATTGCAGAGTACAAATATTCCTCCACGATCGGATGCAAACGATGTATTTCGTCGATAAAAAGTACATCGTTTTCTTCAAGCGACATCAATATACCTGCCAAATCTCCGGGCTTATCAAGCACCGGACCCGACGTAACTTTGAAACCGACGCCCAACTCGTTTGCGACGATATTAGAAAGCGTAGTTTTACCCAATCCCGGAGGGCCATGAAGCAATGTGTGATCAAGCGCTTCGCCTCTCATTCGGGCTGCAGCCACAAAAACACGCAGATTTTCTATTATCTTGTCCTGCCCGCTGAAGTCATCGAAACACAACGGTCGCAATGCTTTTTCAAAATCTTTGTCGCGTTCTCTGCCTTGATTTCGTATGTCGAAATTTTGTGATTCCATTCTTATTACCTATTCTGACTGCAAAGATAAGTCTTTTTTGGAATTATCAGCATATTGTCATTACGTAAATCTGCAGAAGCAACATTATTTATGAGTTACATCTGCAGATTATATCGTTATTTGCAATTCAAGTCTAACTATTTATTGTTTGCGACTGTTTTTCTTCGTCGGTTTTTGGACGCGATTTTCTTCTACGTCGCTTTTTAGTCTCCTCGTTTGAGTCCTGATCATGCTCTATCTCCAAGTTCAACGATCGACAAATCAATTCTGCTGCGTATCCTGTTGCTGAATGAGTCCCGAGTTTTCTTCTCATTGTTCGGTAGCCCCCTATTTGCCAATCTCGTTGCGGACTCGACACCAACAATGGCGACAAATTACGACTGATTCCCTCCACTGTGCAACGATGCACCAAAAGCTCAGGTATGACTTCGTTGCCAACTATCAGATTTGGTAAGGAAACATATTTCACCTTGAGCAATTTCTCCATTATTTGGTAGGCGATACGTTTTCCATTTGAGCGATAACACACCACTTGCGGCGTTCCAAGCAATGCAGTCTCAAGTGTTGCCGTTCCGGAAGTGACCAATGCCGCTATCGAATGTTTAACCAACATCGGAGTACATCCAAAGACAACTTTCAATCCGGGGTCTTGTGCTATCTGTCGATAGTATCTAAGCGAAATTGTCGGAGCGGCAGCAACAACATATTGATAGTCAGAAAACTTCTTGGCTACCTCAATCATCAGAGGAAGATTATTTCGTATTTCCCCCTTGCGCGAACCCGGGAGCAATGCTATTATACGACGGTCATCGGTAATACCTTGACGCTCAAGAAAATGCCTCAACGGAGGCATGTGGCCCAGAGCGTAATCCATTTCTTGCACCGACGGATTGCCGACATATGTCACTTTATAGTCATGCTTCTTATAGTACGGAACTTCAAATGGCAATATCGAATACATTGCATCCACATAGCGTTTGATGCTTTTTATGCGATATTCTTTCCATGCCCATATTTTGGGCGAAATAAAATAATGAACAGGGATACCGATTTTTTTAGCTACTTTAGCCAATTTTAGATTAAAACTCGGATAATCGACAAGAATCAGAGCATCGGGTTTGAATTCACTCAGAAGACGTTTTGCTATTTTAAGGTGTTTTAATAGTTGAGGCAATTTTCGCAAAACTTCGCTGAAACCCATAACATTCATTTCCGTGTAGTGTACATACGGATGCACACCTGCCGCCTTTTCCATATAATCGCCTCCAAAGAAGCAAAATTCACTCGAAGTATCAATCTTACGAATCGCATCAATCAATCCTGACGCATGGAGGTCGCCAGATGCCTCGCCGGCCACAATCATATATTTCATTTAGAGCTCTGATTTTAAAATTAACACCTTCTATATAATAATGCACCTCGCTGTTACGTTTTTTATATTATGAAAAAGATGCGTTATTTACTATTGACATTCATCGGCCTGTTTGGTTTAATCTCTCACTCTTGTATTGAGGACGATTTTACCACTTCGCCTTCCGACATCCTGACATTTTCGCGCGACACTGTCAGTTTCGACACCGTCTTTACCGATTTAGGAACTCCGACAGCCCGTTTATTGGTCTATAACAAAGCAAAAAAATCAATCAACATCTCAAACATTGCTTTCAAGCGCAACGAAGACTCAAACTTCAGCATGAATGTTGACGGCATGAACGGCAAATCGTTCCAAAATGTCGAAATCAGAGGTGGCGACTCGATATATATCTTCATCGAATGTTTCATCGATGCAAATTCCGACAACGAGCCATATCTAATAGAAGACAAATTGCAGTTCGTCACAAATGGCGTCACCCAAGAAGTCCAAGTAGAAGCCTACGGACAGAATGTCACTCGATTGCGCGACTTGCGCATTGACTCCGACACCCGTTTCACAGCCGAACGCCCATACGTAATTTTCGATAGTCTTGTGGTAGAAAAAGGAGCTAAATTAACCATCGATCCGGGTGCGCGATTGCTCTTCCATGACAAAGCTTCATTGACAGTCCGAGGGCAAATTGAGGCTGTCGGCTCTGTCGAAAACATGATACATTTCCGTGGCGACCGATTAGACAATGTCTTGCCCGATGTTGAATACGATATTATGGCAGGACAATGGCATGGCATAAGAATTGAAGCCGAAAGTTTCGACAACCGTTTAGAGTTTGTCAATATGCGCTCTACTGCGATCGGCTTGCAAATCGACTCTTGCAGTTCAACCGACCGACGAAAACTCCTACTTGTCAATAGTTGGTTGCACAATTCGCAATCCTCAGCCATCGTCGCCAAATACGCATGGGTTGATGCCTTCGGATGCTGCTTCTCTGAAGCGGCAAACGGAGTGGTCGAACTTTGGGGTGGAAAATATCGTTTCTCCCAATGCACTATCTCCAACTACTATCTTTTCTCGGCAATGTTTGAACCTTTGCTCTGTCTTTATCACTGCCTCCCGGGCTCTGAAATCAGCGATAGGCCTTTAATGCAAGCAAGCTTTGAAAACAGCATTCTTTACGGAATGACCGCTGACATCAACGAAGGCGACCTCACCGGCTCCAATGTCTATCTACGCAATGTGTTGCTGAAATCAGCAGGCTCTGACGACGACAACTTTATAAACTGCGTATGGGATGCCGACCCTCTCTTTTATACCATAAGAGAAGACTATATATTCGACTATCGACTCAAAAACGACTCTCCTGCCATTGGCATGGGATCTGCTGAGTTTGTACCTGAAGAATCGCTTTACGACATCTACGGCAATTATAGACTATCATCCGGAATCCCTGACCTCGGAGCGTTCGTCTGGATCTACAACCACGACCTCATCGAAGAATAAGAAAACCTTTATATTGTATATATTGTCCATATAAGTCACATCGCAAATAAGTCATCGAATTTTATCGATGACTTATTTGTTATTACTTTCCGGCAAAAATTTTGGTGGATTGGTCTATTTTGACAGATTTTTAGTATTTACTTTTCCTGTCTGCTACAATTTTGTTATGACAAAATACGGAAAACGCAGTTTTTCAAGGTGTTTTTTCGTAAGAAAACGCACCTCTTTACGGTCACATTTTATAGGAAAACGCAGTTTTTCGGGGTGATTTTTCGTAGGAAAACGCACCTCTTTACGGTCACATTTTATAGGAAAACGCAGTTTTTCGGGGTGATTTTTCGTAGGAAAACGCACCTCTTACCAAAAAAAATGTATTATCTTGCACCATATATTGGGATACATATATGTGTGTTGTTTTTAAGCGCCACAAAAAACAAAAGGAGCTATATCTCAGAGATTTAGCTCCTTAGTCTTATTGCAATTATATTAATACTTATTTACGTCGGTGCTCAACTATTTTAAGGCATCGAAGCGATGCTTGTCGCGAGAGCGCTTTTTATCAAGGTTGCGACGCAGAGCATCTTCGAGGTCTATGCCGGTCTGGTTGGCAAGGCATATCACAACCCAAAGGACATCGGCAAGTTCATCAGCCAATTGCTTGTCAAGGTCGCCGTCTTTCGCTACCTGATCGCCATATCTTCTGGCCATAATCCGAGCGACTTCACCGACTTCTTCCGTCAGCAATGCCATATTAGTCAACTCGCTGAAATAGCGCACCCCTACCGTCTTAATCCACTCATCGACAAGCAGTTGAGCTTCTTTTATTTCCATTGCGTTATCTTATTGTGATTTTTGATGTTTTACCTCCTTTGCGCACAACATATACCCCGCTCACAGTTGGTTTTGACATTAAACGTATTCCATCCACAGAGAAATATTGCGCCTCGCTATCATCAGCATCTACGCCGATAATTGAATTGATGGCATCAACTGTTATCATATTAGAATGTTCGCTTTCTACGCCATTCATTGTCGCTGTGACAGTGTAGGTCTCTCGGCAGTCTGCCATTCGTCCGGACATCTTCAACGATGTTTCCGGAGCATCGACTTCATATACTTCTACAACCACTATCTCCTCTCCTTTTTCGTCCCACACGTTGCGATAGACTGTGTAATAATCTATGTCTTGTGCCGACGGCATCCAATTAGCCACATAGCTGTCACCGGTAATGTCTGATGCTTCAAGAGCCACAACCGGCTGCACGTTCTGCTTCTCATAGCACGAACCTTGAATATAGACAGTTATAGGCTCGGCAAGGTCGGTTGACGTCAACTCTATGACAGCCGAATGAGCCAAATCCTCAGCTGTAATCGATGTCGGAGTATATCTCACCTTAAGCACATGACCTGTCGTGCTGTTGATTTGATTTGCTGTCAATGTTAGAGCATTCATCTCTGTATTGGCAAATATCAGGCTGAACATTTGCGCATCATCGCCTTTAAGCGTTGCCAAAGCCGAATGTTTGAAATTAGTGCCAAGCACCGGGATTTCTATTTGAGCCGATTCGCCGTAAGCCACTTCTCCAAATGAGAAAAAATCGTTTGGAAGAGGAGATGTCAACTCCGGATCTTGCGACGGAGGAGGCAATACACCACCCTCTTCAGTCCATTCTACATTTTGCATCGTTCCCCAAATATATTCCACCATATCAGGATAATCGATAAACGGATTACGATTGCCTTGATGATAATACACTGCTTCATTTCTGTCTATTTCCTTTTGACTCACCGGGTCATTTCGATGCCAATCGAGCAGCATATCGATAGCCCATGTTTGAAGTGTCGGATATGTTCCATTGGCAGCCGTTAGCAATCCGTTACCTTGCCACGACAAATTCTGATAGCATGTCACCATATAAAAATATGTGCGCGCCAAGTCTCCTTTATATTCGTCGTCCGGCTCGAATACGGTAGAAGATCCACCCCCATGTCCACTTTTTGGCGAGCCTACTTTACTGCGAGAATTACTCCATGACTCCGATGCCACCTCACCGTATGGATGATTGCTACGACGGCTGTTTACCGTGGAATTTACAGGCATTAAATGCATAATATCGCAATAAGTATCATTTTTGCTACCTCCCCACCATGATTTTGGGAATGTATGCTCGATGTTCATTCCGGAAGCTGAACCACTGCTTGGCATATCTACGACATCATCTGAGTATATATCCCACACTGTGCCATTGCTCCTGACGTCAGTATCACGAAAAGCGCCCCATGTGCCGGACGATCCATACGAAATTTTATCATGATTCTTAATTATGGCATATAGTTGCGACTTTAATGCCGATTGCTTCTTGCCTACACAAGCATCATAATAACCTGCCGGGATCTCTGCCGACACTGTAAATACCGACAACAAAAGTGTCAAAAGAAAGATATTTCCAAGTTTCATATCGCAATTTTTATATTTTTCTTCGATTAATATCCTATCGATGATTTGCAAAATTAGTAATAAAAATTCAAATATTGCCGAATTTTAAGCTGTTAATCTAAAAATATCATAAAAACTCAAAGACAATTGTTGAGATAAAGAATATTTTGTAACTTTGCGAAAGTTACTAATCTTAAGGAAATTAACAATTATCTACAAAATGAAAATCAAAAATATTTTATTGACATCTGCAATTGCGTCATGCTCTTTTTCATTAGGAGCACAAGAGATAGTAAGAACCGATGCCTACGTATGGAAAGGCGACTCCATTATTCAAGGCGAATTTTGCGCATACGCCCCATCCGAGTATGAGATTGTGTCGTCATATCACGCTCAACCACATTATTTCATGCCGGTAGAACAGACATGGAAACTTAAAAACGACATCAGCTCATACCCTAAACTTAAGACATCAAACACATTGCATAGCGCAATCTTTAATATGGGTCTTGATGAAATGGTAAACGCCGTTGAGCCTGACACAACACTGCGCACCGGCAAAGAGTGGGCGGGAGTATGGACTCGCGATGTAAGCTATTCGATAATCCTCTCAATGGCATACATGCAACCGGAAGCATCAATGATTTCACTTAAGAAGAAAGTCAACGCCAATGGACGTATTATTCAAGACACAGGCTCCGGTGGTGCATGGCCTATCAGCTCCGACCGAATGATTTGGGCTGTTGCCGCATACGAAGTCTATAAGGTAACCGGCGACAAAGAGTGGCTGAAATTTATTTACCCTGTAATACGAAATTCGTTTGAGGACGATTTTAAAACGACACACAACAAAGAGACAAGATTGGTAAAAGGAGAAACATCGTTTATCGATTGGCGTGAACAAAGCTATCCAAAGTGGATGCAGACTGCCGACATCTATAACAGCGAATCGCTTAACACCTCAATCGTTCATGCCGAAGGTCTTCGCATATTATCAAAAATCGCCGATGAAATGGGCGATTTTAATATCGCAGAGAAGTATAAAAAAGCTTCAGAAGAGATAGCTTCTGCCATAAACAAAAATTTCTGGATGAGCGACAAAGGATATTACGGAATGTACACATACGGCCGTGAAAATATGATTCTTAACCCTCGAGCCGAAACTTTAGGCGAGTCACTTGCTATCATTTTCGATATTGCAGACCCTGAACGAGCAAAAACAATTTCCCAAAACAACCCGACAACTCCTTACGGCACAGCGATTTTCTATCCGCAAATCAGCGATATGCCATCTTACCATAACAATGCATTATGGCCATTTGTCGCATCATATTGGACTTTAGCCTGTGCAAAGGCCGGCAACGAACAAGCAACACTTCAAGGCATCGGATCGGTGTTCCGCCCTGCTGCCCTGTTTGCCACCAACAAAGAAAATTTCAACCTTGACAATGGCGATATCGCCACCGAGTTGAATTCTTCTAATATGCTATGGTCGCTATCCGGCAATATTGCTATCACTTGCAGAATTCTTTTCGGTATCAACTACGAAGCTGACGGACTATCATTCAGCCCGTTTGTACCGAAAACTCTTTCAGACACACGCACGCTGAGCAACTTTAAATATCGCAACGCCACACTCAACATTACAGTCGAAGGCTATGGCGATCGCATAAAGCATTTCAGCCTCAACGGCAAAGAGCAAAAGCCGTTTATCCCTGCCGACATCAGCGGAGAAAACGACATCCACATCATAATGGACTGCGAAGACATCCCTGCGATGAAAGTCAACAATGTGCCTAACCTTAAAGCACCTCTTACGCCCATCGCATGGATTGAAAACGACTGCTTATGCTGGAATCCGATCGAATATATTGGTCATTACGAAGTACTCCTCAACGGCAAACGCATCGCAAAAACCAATCAGACTTCTTACAAATTGACAAGCGAAGGCGAATGGCAAGTGATCGGCGTCAGCAACGAAGGCGTTGAGTCTTTTGCCAGCGAACCACGCAGCAACGCTGAGTCTTTCATTATTCAGTTCTCAGACGAAAAAACATCGATGAAATCGGAAGAAATAAGCTATCAACCGACTCAACCGATTGCAGGATATATGGGTGAAGGGTTTGTCGAAATTGACCATGCGACCGATGCAATCAACATCCCTATCAAGGTAAAAAAAGCCGGAGAATATGCCATTTACATTCGCTATGCCAACGGAAACGGACCGGTCAACACTGAAAACAAATGTGCAATTCGCACAATCTCTGTCGATAGAGAAAAAATCGGAATCGCAGTCATGCCGCATCGTGGCGTCGCAAACTGGAATGATTGGGGCATGACCAACGCTCTTAAAGCCAACCTTTCAGCCGGAAAGCACATCTTGACCATCGACTATCGTCCTGAGAACGAAAATATGAATCTTTCGACAAATCACGCCATCATCGACTGCATAAAACTCGTAAAAATAAAATAATTCTCGGCTACTATTTAGAGGAAACTTCTATTAATTCTCTGATTTAGTTAATACTTTTGTAGGAGTTCTTCCTTTTGTGTGCTACATGTTTTATTTCAATAGATACTTAAAATTTAGGATAAGTCCTCATAGAGATTGCTATGAGGACTTATTCATTATAATGAGTTATTTTATGACAGAAATATGCCTTTAATTGGATTGTTCTATTAATCTCAGAATGAACGAAGTAGAGCTTCCAATGATTCTCCTGAAGAAAGTTTCATCTTTTTCCTTATCCGATAGCGAGAAGTATTGACCGTTTCCGGTTGGATTGACAAAATTTTTGCAATCTCTTTTGCACTCATCCCGATTCGAATATATGCACATAATCTCAACTCGGTTTCTGATAAAGAAGAAAATTGTTGTTTTAAGTTTTCAAAAAAATGAGGGTAAATTTTTTCAAATTTGATTATAAAATATTGCCAATCATCATCATTGATTAATTGAGATTTAATATCTATTTTCAGCTCATCACTGACTTTGTCATTTGCGTCGTTTTGTTCTAATTTTGAATACAACTCCTTTAATTTGGCATTTTTTTGAGCTATCAACATGGTGTTAGACGATAATTCACGATGCATTGACTCTATTTCAAGCAGATGCTGTTTGTTTTGCAACATAAGCTCTCTGTTTTGTGTATCCTTTAATTGTTCGCTCATATTAGCTTTTCTTCGAGACAGCCAAAGAATGTAGAATATCAAGCAAAAGAATAAAGTAAGAGCGATTGTAATCATGTATGCTATGTTTCTTTGATATTCTCCACGTTGCTCGATAATTTGTTTTTCAGCTTCATATTTTTCAAACATTGCCCGATTTTCCAATCGACTTAATTCCATAATTTTGTTATAATCGATGAGCGAATCTTGGTAAATATTTGCTAAATTCATATAGTAATATGCACTATCAGATTTACCAATCTGATAAAAAGTTTCAGAGAGGCCTTTTAGAATAATGGGCTTATTATATACATCATTAGTGCGAATGGCAGAAGCCCACGCTAAACGATAATAATATAATGCACTATCATTTTTGTGTTGAATTTTCATCTCCGAACCACGCGTCATTTCTACTAATGAAAGCAGTTCATCATAGTGCATTTTCTTAATTAAATTGTAAGCTTTATTAGAAGCCTTGAGTTCTTTTTGATCAGAAACGCTGAATATGGAAATAAGAACGTTGACAAGATAAAGAGTGTCTTGCATCACAACCGGCTCTTTTTCTAATTCTTTGAGAATATTTAACGCCTGCTGTTTCTTCCCAAGCATATAAAGGTTATTACTGATATTTATCCTATTTTTTATTTGGCAGTTTTTACATTCAATCTTTTCAAATATATCGTTTGCTTTCTGAAAATAATTTAATGCCTCTTGGTTTTCACCAAGATTTTGGAGTATCGCACCGATGGAAACGCATGATTTGGCTTGCCAGAAATAATCTTTAATTTTCTCGAATTCTTGTTCTATTTCTTTATTTATAATATACGATTCTACCCATTGCCCTTTTGCTCGAAGGATGTCTCCTTTTAGATATTTCATTCTCAGAGTATCGTATGAATAAAGCGACGAAGCATTTAGCCTAAAAGCTTTCTCAATCAGATTAAACGCATTGTTCGGATTAGTTCGCGCATTCAACCATGCTGTCCAAAATGCTGCGCGTGCTTTTAACTGATTATTCTCAGATGCCTCACCTATTATATTCAATTCTTTCACCTCATGTGAATAGCTTGAACGGGCATAGTCGTAAAAAATACCGTTATCCAATCTATATGCTATGGAATCAAAATGATCATTGATTGGCATCCACCGATATATATTATAATCATTTGCTACGACAACAAAACAAAATTGCAGTAGTAAGAAAACGACAAATAGCTTTAGATACTTCATACCGAATTGTCTATATAAATTTATAATATTTTTAATTATTTTATTATGAAGTAATATAGACAAAGTTAACTATTTTTTTCTAAAAGAAATGACTAAAACAATAATATTATGCTGCTTTTTATTGATTTATTGCCAGTAGAATGCATTTGTCTATTATTTGTCTATTAGATTTTAGAGAAAAAATTAATGATAGATTGTTAAATTTGCAAAAAGAATTTCATAATTTTTTTAAAATAACGACCTATGAAGAAATTTTTATTAATGGTGTTGTCAATGTGCAGCATGTTTGCAATGGGACAAGTTTCAGATTTCGGTCATTTGAATCATCAAAAAGATGTAAAATTGAAATCTGATCAGTTAAAAGGTCATACCCCGGAAGCATATATGCTAATGAGGTATCATGCGAATAACACGACCTATCGTGTATATCAGTGTAAATCTAACGTTGCTTCGGATAAAGCAGAAGTAATATTGGAGGCACACAAAGTGTTTGGTGAATTTGCTAAGATTGGCTTCCAAATGCTATTAGATGCAGATGCTAACACCTATGGCGAATTATTCTATGATTGGTCGGGTGGTTATTATGGCACGTATGATGATTTTGAATACAAGATTCCTGAAAATGCAGATCCTTCGGAATCCTCAGAAAACATAGTATATGATGAAGCTATAGCTATTGAGGTGCCTGTCGGAACTTACGATTTTATGATTTTATATCCATTCCCCGGCGATGGACTTATTTTTCCTCGTGGCGAATATGCCAAGTTTGATGACTTTGAATTTAAAGGAGGAAACACTTATCGTTTTGTAATCGAATATGCAGAAAATGAAGATGGCTTCTTCTCGGAAATGGCATTCTTATATACTGATGTCGATGTCGCTTTAGCTGCATTAAATCTTCCGCCTAACAGCATGGATTTAAGCAATGAAGATATAACAATCGAAATTAAAAACAGAGGCACATCTGCAGTTACAGATTTTCAAGTCTCTTATCAGATAGACAACAATCAGGCTGTGACTGAGACTTTTACCGGCACTATCGAAGCAGGAGAGACAGCCTCATATACATTCTCTACAAAAGCTGATTTGTCAGCAGAAAAGCAATATGAAATTAAAGCATGGGTAACACTCGAAGGTGATATGATTGCTTCAAACGACTCTATGAGTGGCAAATGCAAGCATATCGGTGTCGCTTCATTGCCCTACAACTATGACTTCTCTGAATATGGAGTTGACGGCTTGGCTTCCGATTGGATAGTAGAGAATGTCAATGAAGACTATTCTCAATGGGAATATAATGACTGGACCACCGGTGCAGATGGCAACCAAGGTGCCGTAAATTGTGGAGGAGCCTATGGTGACGATCAAACCGGTAATGACAATTTAATATCTTCTCCTATCAATCTTCCTGCCGGAGATGTACATTTAATCGTTTATACAAAATGTATCAATGGTGAAGATGCTACTGAATTGTTAGATGTGCGTTATGGAAAAACAACCGATGTCGATGAAATGACTATTATCGGCGATTATTCAATCAATCAAGAAGATTGGGTAAAACGTATTATAAACTTCAATGTTGAGGAATCAGGAATATATTATTTTGCATTCCATGTTAAGTCTGTCGGCGGCATGAATGTATTTATTGATAATCTTACGATTGACGCCGGCTTCTATCAGGTGAGTCCTTATTTAAGTGTAGAGAAAGTGGTGCTTCCTTATTCTAATTGTGGATTATCCGATGCAAGCAAAGTAGGCGCATTAATCAAAAACACCGGCACCGGTCCGACATCAGAAATCACTCTTTCTTATACAATCAATGGCGAAAATCAAGTGATCGAGAAATTTGAAGAAGTAATTCTTCCTACAGAATCTAAAGTAATCTATTTTGAGACTACTGCTGATTTTGCAGAAATAGGAGAATATCGTGTTTATGTCACAGCGACATCTGCGACAGAACAAGAAAGCGCTTTAGGCGAAACAGTCCATTGTTATGAACCTATAACTACATTGCCTGTGACAACTAATTTCTATACTGGTGAAAATTATGAAGATTATTGGACAGAAATGACACCGGGCACATGGAACATCGATGAAATGTCAGGAGCCTTTGGAACGGATGTAAATGGTATTGAAAACGGATTGTTGACACACTGTTACAATCTCGAGAATGATATTAGATTAAAAGTACAATATTCTAAAGGAGGATGGTCAAATAGTGCAATGCACATTGCTTATGGTAAAGCCGGAGCTGATATTTCAACATACGAAACTATCTATGAGAACACATCGATAGAGGGTGATACAGAGGCGGAATTTATTGTTCCTATTACAAATCCCGACAGTTATAGCTTTATAATCGTCAATGACTCAGAGCAATCTGGAAGTTTGTATTTCTATACATTTACTATCTCAAACCTTGCAGAGCATGATTTGCGCATCGATGACGTGATTTATCCGGCATCGAACTATACGCCACAGAATCAATTGTCTTTAGAAGGAGAATATATCGCTAAGGTTGTAAACCGTGGCTCTAAAGAAATGACAAATGTCAAGGTGTCATTATATGATGGCGAGACACTGCTCGGCAGTAGCGTTGAAAACGTAAATATGTCATCGAATGAGGTTGTAAATATTCCTATGAAGGCTACTCTTCCTACTGTGGAAGTAGGTGCTAAACTCAATTTGACAATGAAAGTCGAAGCGACAGAGGCAGACTCATACGAAGATGATAATGTGTATGCCATTAAAACAATCAATGTTACAGATGGAGTATATGCGACAGAAAATCTTACAGAAATTACGAAAGGTACAGGCTCATGGGGTGAACCATTATCTATCGGTAATGTATATACACTCGTTGCCTCAGATATTTTAGAGTCTGTGACAATAGGTTTAGCTCCGGCAAGCGAGGAAGAAGCTGATCTGGCAAGAAAATCAATCGCTGTTGCTATCTATAATCTTGATTCTGAATTTAATGTCGGTAATATGATATGTCGTAAAGAATTTGAACGTGGATTCGGAGGCTTAATTGACATAGCATTTGACCCGATGAAGTTATCTGCCGGAAAATATTATGTAGAGGTACAACAATTATCTACTTATAACATGGGGCTCGGATATGACGATTCAGATGCGACCAACTATTGTTATCAAAATATTGATGGCAAATTAAGCAAGACGATAGGTGCTTCTTTAGTTGTACGCGCAAACTTCAATTCAGATTTGACTGTATATGCTAAAGATGCTGCTTTGAAAGCATTTGTCTATCCTGAAAAAGATGCGACACTATTCTCTGACAATGAAACAATTTCAGTTAATATCAAAAACAATGGTTATGAAGAAGCATTAATCCCTGTATCATTGTCGGTAAACGGAGTGGAATACAATTCTGAAATTACATTAGCTCCGTATAATGAAGGTATTGTAGAATTTGCAGGTATTGATATGTCGGCAGTCGGTGAATACACAGTTGTCGCTCAGACAAAACTTGAAGGTGATGAGTCAACCGAAAACAATGAACTTACTAAAGTCTATACATCTGTCGAAGAAGCTAATCCGTATGTGATGAACTTTGAAAATTGTTATGACTTCGATGCTGCCCCGGATACTTTTAACCCTCGTTGGACAACAGTCGATCGAAACAATATGCCGACAGACTATTTCTGGAGATATGAGCATAAATATCGTGGAGAACCGGTCGGATTCATAGCATTTAATCCATCATCTACAGAACCCGAAGTAAATACCGAAGACCTTCCGGGATTTATGCCTAATTCCGGTGAACGATTTGGTGCTGCATTCTGCGTAGGTTGGAATGAAGAAGTGACTATCAGCGATGTGTGGTTGATTTCACCAAAATTAAAGCTTGGAGAATCTTCTTCTCTCGAATTATTTGTCAAGACTCGTATTCTTGAAACAATGGATCAAGAATTGGAAAAATATCGTCTGTTGATTTCCACTACTGACAACAATTTTGAAAGTTTTGTCGTGCTTGGTGAAGAAATGCGCGAAGCTGCGTTGGAATGGGAAAAAGTTGAAGTAGATTTATCAAAATATAATAATGAAGAAGTCTATGTTGCTATTCAGTATGTCGGTGAATTTGTAAAGAACGTATGTCTCATGGTCGATGATATCGAAGTTAAAACCACGTTGTCTGTGACATCTGTCAATAAAGATGATCTTACTATTAATCACACTGCAGGCCAATTGGTTGTAACTGCTGATAATAACATTGACAAAATAGAGATTATGAATATCGCCGGACAAATACTCAAATCTGTAAATCACATCAATGCAAACACCTATAGCATTTCGACAACAGAATTTGCTTCAGGCGTATATATCGCTAAAGCATATTCAAGCAATAATAGCAAGATTTTAAAATTTATCGTTAAGTAAATTCCGATTAGCGTATTTTGGCGACAGCTGCCTCTCATGGGGTGGCTGTCGTTGCATTTAAGTATATGCGTTGAATAAAAAAAATCACTATTGGATCGTCACTCAAATGAAACCACAAATTGTGGATTTCATTCACGACAAGCCAACCAACCGATGCAGAATGATTGACATCGTAAAATTCATTTCTCACCTTCTTCCCGACCTTCAACGCCTCGCCATTGCTAATTGCAATAATCCTGAAGAGTTTCCGAGTGGCACAACTCCGACACGGCAAAACTATTTTCGCCACCAAAGTTTGAAAACAAAAAAGAAAATAAAGGCTATTGGTTCTGAAAGTTTTTGTAACTTTGCGAAAAATATATTAGTATCATGAAAATAGTTCTTTTTGCTTTATTTTTAATATCTAATTTGTGCTGTTGGTCACAAAAATTTGAACCAGAATTTAATAATTCGGGAGTCCTAATCACTAACTTTTCAGCTTCCGATACTATCGTTACAAAACTTGACCGTTCTACAGTAAGTTATTCAGGACCAAGTGAATGGTCTTTTAGCCCCAAAGTACATGCAGTAATTAAAGGCAAAACTTCTAATTGTGTTATCGAAAGTGGTAAACCATTTGCTCTAATAGTTCGAATGAATAATAACATGGAGGATCCAGCATCTTTTATGCGTATTGTAAAATTACAACAAAAGAAAAAAGAGAGAAAAATGGAAATGTCTTCTATAAATATATTGACAGGACAAGTTAAGGAGGGGAATAATATAAATGACCAACAATTCGATGCCAAGAGATATGGTGCATCTTCTTATTTGATTTTCCCCTTAATAGAAGAACCGGGTGAATATGGTTTATTAATATTCAATCCAAACAATAAAGATGAGAAACCTGCTCAGATGTTGTGTTTCTCTGTCAAATAATTTATTGTCTTTTACGCATATAGAATGTTACTGTACCTTTGTGGTATAGTAACATTCTTTTTTTATGAAAACAATCAATCTCATTGTGCCTCGTGGGTGGCACGAACTCTTCTCGGTGATGCGATTATAGCTCTTTAAATTGGAAACAGCAACAAAAAACTATATCGATTTTGAAATTATTTGTACCTTTGTAATATGAAAAAGATATTTGTAATTGATTGGTGGCTTGTAGTATTGTTTCTTATTACAGCTATTTCGGGATTTGGAATGCATATTTCCGGAACTCGTTGTCCTCACGAAGTGTGGCATATTTGGGCTGTTGTACATACTATTTCAAGTGTGGCTTTTTTGATAGCCGGAATAATGCATATAAACACTCATCTGGGATGGTATAAGAATTGGTTGATGAAAGGGATTGGAAACAAAAGTCGTGTGACGGCTATACTTTCAGTTATATTTATTTTTATTTCAATTACAGGGATTATTTTAATTGTTGCTATTGATGGAGCTAATAGCGGAATGGGGCTATGGCATTATCGTATAGGGATAGTTATGACAGGAATAAGTCTTGGTCATATTATTAAGCGAATGCCAATATTAAAGAAAAGTTTAGCAAACAAATAGGAATAGCTTCTTGTTTATTTTACGCATAGAGAATGTACTGTACCTTTGCTACGCACAAGTTGGGCTGCACTCGGCATAATTGAAGTAAACTTCATTCTGCTCTCGTTGGCACCAACAGTCGTGGTGTAGCAACATTCTTTTTGATTTGCAACCTTGTTGTGTTTTTGCGGTGTCAATCAATCTCATTGTGCCTCGTGGGTGGCACGAACTCTATAACAAACGACTTCGCTATTGCTACCCAATAGCACCAAAACAGACCGAAAGAATTGAAATATTTTATTGGTTCGCACTCGCTCGTTGAGTCAGTGTGTCCCAAATTGAGATAATGAAACCGATATTTATATTTCATCGAAGAGGGATGGCTGAAGGCATGGTCCGAATGTGCGACGATGATGCTCTGTGATGCCATGCTCAAGAATAGCGACACGATGCTCTTTTGTCGGATAGCCCTTGTTTTTACTCCATTGATATTGAGGATAGTCTCGGGCTATTCTCTCCATATACTCATCACGATGCGTCTTGGCAAGAATGGAAGCCGCTGCTATCGACATAAATTTACCGTCTCCTTTGACAATCGTAGTATAAGTAATATCCTGATACGGTCTAAATTTATTACCATCTACGAGGATATGTTCGGGTCTGACAGCAAGTCCGTCGATAGCACGTTGCATGCCGACAATCGAAGCGTTCAAGATATTGATTTTATCGATTTCTTCGGCAGAAACCATCACGACACACCATGCCAAAGCCTCACGTTCAATAATCGGGCGCAACAAATTGCGCTGACGTTCGGTCAGCTTCTTTGAATCATTTAGTAAATCATTGCTGAAATCAGGAGGCAGAATTACTGCTGCTGCCGCCACGGGACCGGCGAGACACCCTCTTCCGGCTTCATCACATCCGACCTCAATACGTCCCGGCTCAAGATATTGAAGCAATGGCATAAACTATTTGTCTCGGCGTATGATAAATTCGAAAATTTCGCGGAATGCTTTGCGTGCATCACTTTCCGGATAGCGACAAATTATCGCATCTGCCTGACGTTGCATTTCAAGCATCTTGGAGTAGGCATAATCGATACCTCCTTCGCGTTTTGCAAAATCGATGAGTCGAGCGATTTCTTCTTCAGTGAGATCACCACGCTGTATGAGTTCGTTCATCTCTTTGGCATCGTCTCCCTTAGCATGGTTAAGAGCATAAAGCAATGGCAGTGTCACTTTGCCTTCACGCAAATCGTTGCCTGTCGGCTTACCGATTTTTCCGTCTTCGAAGTAGTCAAAAATATCATCTTTAATTTGGAAACACAATCCAAGCAATTCGGCATATTCCACCATTGGTGCTATGTCTTCGGGACGAGCATCACCTGTTTCTGCTCCAAGTTGGACGCATTTCATAAATAATGAAGCCGTTTTTTTTCTGATCACCAACAGATAAGCATTCTCGTTGAGATGACGCTCTTTTGCATTACATATTTGGTCAATCTCGCCTAATGACAATTCTTTACCCAATTCGGACAATGCTCCAAGCACTGAAATTCTACCGGTGTGGATGCCGACTGCCAAGGCTGTCGATACAAAGAAGTCGCCGACAAGCACTGCGATATGATTATCCCACGTATTGTTTATTGTAGGCACACCTCGACGCAACTTTGTCTCATCGACCACATCATCATGAATCAGCGAGGCGTTGTGAAGCATCTCCAAAGCAGCCCCTGCATACAACACATGGTTATTGACTTCCCCAAGCATCTTTGCACTCAATATCACTAATATAGGGCGTATCTGCTTACCTTTTGTTTTTAGATATGTCGCAATAATCTGATCCATCAACGCATTATTTGCATTGAGTGATTCTGTAATAATCCGATTGAGAGCTGTCAATTCGGGTTTAAGAGTTTGGAGTATCGAGTCAAACTTAACCATACAAATTAAAAATATCTTGCAAAAATAGTGAAAAATTGGGAATTATTGTGATTATTCCATTTGAAATTACTAATTTAGCAAAAAATAAAGATTCAAATGGAACAAAAACGCTTATTCCTTCTCGATGCATACGCCTTGATATTCAGAGCATATTATGCTTTAATCAAAATGCCACGAATCACCTCTACCGGTCTTAATAC
This sequence comes from Bacteroidales bacterium, assembly GCA_015061085.1. Classification (GTDB taxonomy): domain Bacteria; phylum Bacteroidota; class Bacteroidia; order Bacteroidales; family Muribaculaceae; genus Lepagella. The sequence continues at coordinate 137,738 of SUXG01000001.1, read as the reverse complement.
ATCGGCCATTTTTGGTTTTGTAAACACCCTGGAAGAATTACTGCGTAAAGAAAAACCTACCCACATTGCTATATGCTTTGACCCTCCCGGTCCGACTTTCCGCCATGAAGTATTTGAAGAATACAAAGGAGAGCGTGAAGCAACACCTGAAGACATCAAAATATCAGTACCTATAATCAAAGAAATCATTCGTGCTTATCGCATCCCCATAATCGAAATCGAGGGATACGAAGCCGATGACGTAATAGGGACATTGGCTACAAAAGCCGGCAATGAGGGTTTCTCTACGTTCATGATGACTCCCGACAAGGACTTCGGCCAATTAGTTTCTGACAATGTATTCCAATACAAACCGGGCTATCGAGGTGGCGAATTTGAAATCAGAGGCGCCAAAGAAGTGTGCGAACGATACGAAATCAGTTCGCCGGACAAGGTCATCGACCTACTTGCTCTTATGGGCGACAAAGTCGATAACATTCCGGGATGTCCCGGTGTCGGAGAAAAGACAGCCATCAAACTTATCAATGATTTTGGCTCCATTGAAAATCTGATTGAGAACACTGATAGTCTAAAAGGTGCCCTCAAGAAAAAGGTCGAAGACAACAAAGAACAAATAATTTTCTCAAAGTTCCTCGCCACAATTAAAACCGACGTACCTATCGATTGCGACATTGATTCGCTAAAACTTCAACAAGCCGACATCGAAGAACTAACATCAATTTTCCGACGTCTTGAATTCCGGACTTTGATTGATAAAATAGCAAAGAAAAACGACACTGATTCTGCTTCAAAGATTTCAGCGCAACCATCACAAGCTATTCAAGGCTCACTATTCGACGATATCTCGGAAGATGAGCCAAAAACCCCGATGAAATCGGAAATTTACGAAATAAATACCCAAAATTATCACATCATAAAAAACTCCGATGAAATCGGGGAAATTGAACGTTTTATTGCCGAGTCGGGCAAATGTGCCGTTTTCATCGTGGCTCAAGGCGACTCCGACATGACTGCGCAATGGGTCGGAACAGCTTTAGCTCTACACAATGGCAAGACCTATTATATCGACAACGCCATAACCGGAGCGAAAGAATTTATCATTTCTCTACATGCCAATGAGAAGATTAAGGTAGTCAGCAGCCAAACGAAGCGTGACTATGTCATAATTTCCAACTCAGGACTTTCATCATCCGAACCGATTAGAAATTATTACGACATCACCATTGCCCACTATCTGCTTCAACCGGAAATACGCCATTCCATCGATAATCTTGCACTTCAATACCTCAACCTCTCGCTTGTGTCTTATAGCGAGATTGCAGGTTCCAAAGGAGCAAAACAAATCCCAATGCAATCGATAGACATCGACAAATTGAGCAATTGGGCATGCCAACAGGCTGATGCAACAATGCGCCTATACCCCATATTATCACAATCAATTGAAAAAGAAAATCTCTCCGAGCTTCTCAACGAAATCGAATTGCCATTGACACGCGTACTCGCTGAAATAGAAATTGCCGGAGTTCGCATTGACGTCGCAGCTCTTAACGAGGCTTCTGAAACATTAACATTACGACTTGACAGCATAGAGACCGAAATCCATGCTCTTGTCGGAGAAACTTTCAACATTGGATCTCCGGCACAAGTAGGCGAAATATTATTCGACAAACTTAAACTTGATCCTAAAGCAAAGAAAACCAAGACAGGACAATATTCCACAAGCGAAGAGGTGCTTGAAAAAATATCACACCTCCACCCCGTGGTCAATAAAATATTAGAGTATCGCCAACTCAAAAAGTTGCTAAGCACTTATCTTAATGCGTTGCCCAACACAATAAATCCGACGACAGGCAAAATCCACACCACTTACAATCAGACAGTTACAGCTACCGGTCGTCTTTCTTCAACCGATCCTAATCTGCAAAACATCCCTGTTCGCGATGAAATTGGTCGTGAAATCCGTCGAGCATTTATCGCCGATGAAGGACACACATTTTTATCTGCCGATTATTCTCAGATTGAGCTTCGGCTTGTGGCTGATTTTTCAAACGACAAGGTAATGCTTGATGCCTTTGCCAACGACAAAGATATTCACGCCATTACGGCAGCAAAAATCTACAAAACGCCATTGGAAAACGTGACTGCGACACAGCGCAGAAATGCAAAAACAGCCAATTTCGGAATTCTTTACGGCATTTCAGCCTTTGGTCTTGCATCACGACTCGGCATTCCACGCGCAGAAGCGAAAAAACTCATCGACGGATATTTCGAAACATTCCCTACCGTACAACAATACATGAGCGAGGCAATTGAAAAAGCAAGAGAAAACGGATATGTGACAACAATCAAAGGTCGTAAACGCATGCTCCCCGACATCAATAGCCGAAATGCCGTAGTGAGAGGATATGCCGAACGAAATGCAATCAATGCTCCGATACAAGGATCTGCCGCCGACATAATCAAAATTGCAATGGTCAATATTTTCGACGAGATTGCCAAACGAGGTTTGAAATCGAAAATGATTATGCAAGTGCATGACGAATTGAATTTTGATGTCCTCCCTCAAGAATTAGAAATTGTCAAAGAACTTGTATGCCGAAATATGCAGAACGCCTACAATGGTCGCGTCAGCCTCACTGCATCGTGTGGCACAGGTCCTAACTGGCTGACAGCACACTAATCAACGATCAAATTTAAACGACTATCAAATGAAATTATCAATCATCGGTGCAGGAAATATGGGTGGAGCCATTGCTCGCGGATTATCTTCTATCCGCCAAGATATTTCTATCGCTATATCAAATCCAAGCACAACAAAATTAGATGCCATAAAAAAAGAATTTTCTCAGACTGAGACTTTTACCGACAATTGCAAAGCTATCGAAAATGCAGACATTGTCCTTTTAGCAGTAAAGCCTTGGCTGATTGAAAGCGTTTTAAACGAAATTACAGAGCAAGTAAATTTCAAGCACACAATTTTAGTCTCAGTAGCAGCAGGAATCTCGTTAGGGCAAATCGCCTCTTTTCTACCTTGCGAGACAAAGGCTTCTATTTTCCAAGCGATGCCGAACACAGCAATATCCGTCGGTCAAAGCATGACATTTATTTGCCACAACGAAAATGCCACATCGGAGCAAATCGCACAGGTCAAATCAATATTTGACGCATTAGGGCGCTGTGCAATCATTGAAGAGCGATTGATGCCTGCCGCCACAGCTTTATGCTCCTGCGGAATAGCATTCGCAATGAGATATGTGCGTGCTGCGACAGAAGGCGGGGTCGAATTGGGCATCTATCCTAATCATGCGAAAGAATATGTTCTGCAAACTCTCAGAGGCGCCGTCGAATTGCTTGAAGCCACCGGCAATAATCCGGAATCAGAAATCGACAAAGTAACTACGCCCGGAGGAATAACCATAAAAGGGCTAAACGCCATGGAAGCTCATGGATTTACAAATGCAGTAGTCCAAGGACTTAAAGCCTCCAAATAAGAATTCTCTTAAACGCTTAAAAATAGAAAAGTTTGCCAAAAGATGTTGTCGGCAAACTTTTTTGTTTTCTAATTTTCTGCAGTCGGCAATATGAATTTAATCGGCAAACTAAACCAGGCATCAGCAGGCACCCCATCCTTAGAAGCCGGATTCCAACGAGGCATATTCATCACGACACGCAAAGCCTCTTCTTCGAGATCAGGATCGACCATTCTGACAATCTTTGCATCGCCAATTGAGCCGTCAGCCTTGACCATAAATTCCACTGTCACAACACCTTCGATTCCCATCTCGGCTGCCATCGGAGGATATTGAATATTTTCCGACAAATAGTTTCTCAAAGCCTCTTCTCCTCCGGGGTAGGATGGTTGAGAATTATTGGCATACGCTGATAATGCAAATCCTATAATAAGGGATAGTGAAAGTATTAATAGACGTTTCATCATTCTATCGGTGTTAGTTAAATTTATATAACTGACAATCAATTGAGTCAAAAGATTAATCATTAGTAGCAATTATTTGTTGTCAAGCAATATTTCAATAGGACAAAGTCAGCGATATAATGAAAAAATTACTATATTTGCAACTCTAAACTTAACAACAATAATAATACCAAATACAAATTTCATGAAGAAAAATCTACTATCGATCGCTCTAATCGGAACTATTGGATTCTCTACATTCAACTCCGATGCAATTAATTTTTCAGACATGAGTCAGCGCTATGTAGGCATTGACTCTCCTATAAAAGCCTTAACTCACCAATTAGGAGAAAATGGTATCTCATTGAAATCAGTGCCTCAACGAGTCGTTTCAAGCGAAGACCCAACAGCGACAGTCAACAACTCCATGACATGGGGATTTCTTAAAGGACCTGATGGATCAGATTGGTTCTACTCTCAAACATTTACATTCGATGGATGGTACTACGCATCGACTGAAATAACAGTCTATGACAGCGATTATTCCGAAGTGGGCAAACTTTCTATTCAGTCGCCTGAGGGATTAAGTGTCAACCAAATGGAGCCATTCGGAACTGTGACCACCAACTTCTTCGAGCGCAATAATTCGACATACGAAATCGCAATATTCAATCATGCCGTCACAGAAGATTATATGGGGAAATTCTGGGTTGATGTCTATACATTGACAACAGGAGAAAAAGCGACAAGTTACGAATGCGAAGCAGCGATGTTTTTCGATGCATCGACCGATTTTAAGCAAAATCCACAATTAATCACATGCCGACCTGACAACGAAGGTAATATTAAGATTGATATTTACAATCGAGGTGGTTGGGATACTACAGAGCCGGTTATTGCTCATACATTTACCATCGAAGCCAAACTCATCAACTATATGGATGCGGCCTACATCAACGCTTACAACCTTGATGGAAAAATCTACTATGTACTGAGCCATTATGAAAAAGAATATATGATTCCTACAGACGATTTCATGATTGAGCCGGAGCCAACTCCTGACAATACATTTGTCTTAGAAGTGTTTGACAACGATTTCCAACCGGTGACAACACTCAACATTCCACTTGAAGGAGGAGAAGATGCGTTCTACACATTTGCAGCATTTGGAATATTCTCAACATGCGACCTTTCAATAGGTAAATACAGTGGTGACGATCAATTGAATTTTATCATCTCAAGATACGATTATCTGCTCGAATCTGATGGTTATGTATATCATTTTGATGTATTTGACCAAAATGGTGATAAAATAGCAAACATTGGCAATCGCATAGCCGGATGGATACACATGAGTACACTTAAAGGATATGAGGACCAAGTCGGTCTTATCAAAACAGATGTTGGCGAAGGAATGATTGAAATGGTCGATCTCCCAAGCTGTAATCTTGCAGTGACACTGCCGGGTATCATTGATAATAGATTAATCTCCACAAACATTGATCGTTGCATCAATGAAGGAGATTATAAATATGTAATCTCAGTCAGTCAAGGCGATATCGACAAAAATGGAAATGTCATTTCCTCAATCGGGTGGTATGATAGCAATGGTCAAATAGATCATTATGTTGACTTCACTCTTGATGCTAATGTGGAATATTTCTCAGCTTATATCAATGGCGAAATTCTCAATCCTTACCTCGTTGATTCGGATGCCGAATATGAATATGTATTCCTCACAAAAACACGTAATACCGATACAAATACACTAAACAATAATCTTTATATTGCAAAAGAAGACGGAAGCATAATTCGCCATTTCTCTGACAACGAAGAAAAGGGCTTGTACTATAATGGAGGCTTTATCGCAACTGATCCTTCCGATGCGTCTCTTTTCATTGCATATTGCGATGCAGATACCGACATTTATACAATCGATTTTTATCAATTGCCACTTGAAAAATTTGAAGCCGGAGGTGATGGTTCAGCCGAAAACCCGTATATAATCACATCAGCTGGCGACCTTGAACAAATAGCCAACGAGCCTGAAGCTCACTATATTTTAGGTTGTGACATAGACTTAGCCGATTACTCCGGAACATGGCGCCCTATCCCCACATTTGCCGGCAGTCTTGACGGACAAAACCATGCCATAAAAAATCTATACATCAATTCTACGGCCGACTATTGTGGATTATTTGGCTACCTTGATGCAGAATCGAAGGTTAGAAACATTGTATTCATCGAGCCGACAATTGAGATGACAAAGCAAAACTACTACACCGGAATAGTTGCCGGCATGACAATGAAATCAACCTTTGATAATATCCATATTTTCAACCCGTTGATTATCGGCAACAACAACACAAACACTATCGGAGGTATGATTGGTGAAGCATGCTACTACACCTCAATCAGCAGATGTAGTGTCAACGACATCATTATCGATGCAGCCGATGCTACTTATATCGGTGGCATAGCAGGCGATACACGCACCGCTACAACTATCATGGGTTGCTACGTCGGCGATACTCATAAAAACATCAGTCAAATCGTTGGATTGTCTGACATCGGTGGTGTGGTCGGCATGACAGGTTCTGACTGTGAAGTTAAAAATTGCAACGTATCCGTTAATATTATCGGACAATATAACATCGGAGGAATTGTCGGCAATTCATCAAGTCGCGGACTAATCCAAAACAACATCGTACGTGGCATGTTGACTTCTAATGCTAAAAACGGAGTTGCCAATATCGGTGGCATTTGTGGTTATTTAGAAGGGGATTGGACAGGCAATTCGACTACCAAAGTAATCTACAATAACATTGCCGCTCAACAAAGCATAAACGCATCAAGTGATGCAAAGAGTGTCGGTAGAATAGTCGGTTGGACTATTGATTTAACTGAATTTGAAGAGGGAGAAAAAATATTAAGCGAAATAGGTATTGCCGCAAATCATGCCGATAAAAATATGCTTCTTAAAGGCAACATCATAACTTCGGACAATCTTAGTTCAATACATGGTTGCGATTTAGACCTTACTGTTACAGATAAAGCATTTTACGAAACATACGGATTCCTTTATGGCAAGAATATGAGCAAACCATGGAAAGAAGATGCAACTACTCCGGTGCTCTATTTCCAAAACATCGCCAAATACTTAAGTATCGACAAAAATCTTATTGAATCTATTGAAGGTGAAGATACACTACTCACTGTCAACATCTATGGCAACACATTAGATAATATCACGATATCTTCTTCTGACGAAAATGTTGCTACAATAAATGAACTCACAAGTTCAACTTCTGATAAGGACGAAAACAGCAAAACTTTTGCCGTTATAATTCTTTCTCCTGGTTCAGCTGTAATCACATTTGAATGTGATGGACTTAAAGCGACATGCGATGTTATCGGAATATCATCAATTGAAGAAATCAGCAACAATTCTGATAACACAATGTTATTCGACGGAAAAACATTGTTTGCAGAAGGATCCGATTTAATCGAAATTTTTGCTACCAACGGCATAAAAGTCGCTCATACCGATGCAGAATCAATCGAAGTGAGCAACCTCTCCGATGGACTTTACATTGCTGTCGCGACAAAAGGCAACACACGTCTGATCCACAAATTTATAATTAAATAAAATTTTAATATCTAAGGCGAACTTACAAAATCGAGTTCGCCTTATTTTTTTGTAATTGGTATCCGTAGTCTTTAATCAACATTACACTGAATTTTATATATCTGCAACTTTATAAAATCGGGATGCTTGTTGTTGCAAGCATCCCGATTTATTTTATTAAGAAGTCTTCTATAAATTTACTTATCTTTTTATATCTTTTTAATATAAGCTCTGCGATTACGGTGCTGACGATAAGAGAATGCCTCCCACTGATTTTGTACAGCTGCATTTGACTCTAATTCAGGATTGCTTTCAGCCCATTTGAAACCATACTTGTTGTAGGCAGGGATAAGATCGGTGAAAAGGAGTGCATTGATGCCCTTGCCTTTATATTGAGGTTTAACTGCAACAAGTAGTAAGTCAACACGATCGTTTTTACCCTTTAATCCCTTAAGTAGATGCCACCATCCGAATGGGAACATCTTGCCCTTTGACTTCTGCAACGCACGACTCATCGACTGTATAGAGATGCCGACTCCGACGAGTTTATCATCGCTATCGACGATAAGAGTTACCAAGTCAAGGTTGAGCATACCGAGATATATCTTGATGTAATAGTCGATTTGACGTTTTGTGAGACGAGAGTAGCCGTAGAGGTCGTCGTATGCTTCATTGATCAGCTCAAAAAGTGCCTGACCATATTGTTCTTTGAGCGCCTTACGCGAGGTAAATTTCAACACGCGAAGATTAAATTTCTTCTTGACAATTTCTGCGATACGCCTGTGCTTATCCGGAATTTGTTCTGGAACTTCCATAAGGAACTCATGCCAATCAACCTCCTTTTCGTAGCCTAAGCGCTCGATATGCTCAGGGTAGTACGGATAGTTGTAAATTGTCGCCATTGTGCCGAGTTCCTCAAATCCGTTGATAAGCATCCCCTCGTTGTCAAGATCGGTGAAACCGAGCGGACCGACGATATTGTCCATACCTTTTTGTTTAGCCCATTTCTCAGCTGCGTCAAAGAGTGCTTTACTGACTTCTGCGTCGTCAATAAAATCGACAAATCCGAAACGTGCTTGACACACATTCTCTTTCTCGTTGACTTGCTTATTAATCATAGCAGCAATGCGACCGATCGGTTTTCCGTCGCTATAGGCCATAAAATAGGCTGACTCGCAGTGGTCGAATGCCGGGTTTACCTTAGAGTCGAGAGTAGCGATTTCGTCTGACACCAATGGCGGAATGAAGTATGGATTTCCTTCGTAGAGCTTAATTTGAAACTCCACAAACTTCTTAAGGTTGCTGCGTGTCGGTTTGATTTGGCGTATTTCTACCATTTACTATGAATTTTATTTATTCTTATTTCTACTTTAACTAATAGCATAAAGCTTTCACTCATCAGTAATGAGCAAACTTTACCAAAGGGGATTTTTGCTTAATTACCCAATGTCAACCACACGAGCAATCCTACCATTGCACAGATAAAAGCAATCAACCATATATACAATTGACTGCTACTGCGTCGTTCGATTGCGAGATATAGTTCTGAGAATGAACTATATCGGCGTTTTGGATCCGGATCAATACATTTGTTGGCAATTTTACGTAATCTTGGCGAAGCATTCGGGATGTTGTCAAGCACTTCGCTAAGGATTTTTCCGTATGCCAAAATATCATCGGCGGTATCTTGTGGAGTTAGAGATGATTTATGGTCGTAACCCACATCGATAAGCTTGAGATTTTCTGTCATCTCAGTGAAGATGATTTTATCCGGAGTTATCGGGTGGTGGATGATATGATTTTCTTGCATGTAGTCGATGGCATCGACAAGTTGCGTTTCGATTCGGCGCAAAATCATCGGCGACAATCTCTTTTCATCGATAAGACGTCGTAGAGAATAGCCATAGACATCGTCGGTAATTATCGCCATACCGATGTCGGGTATCTGCTCATAATCATTGACCATGACAATATTTGCATGCGCCAAGTTATAGCGAGTATCAAATTCTCTTTCGAGCATCTCTTGATACTTTGGGTCGTCGGCATACTCTTTTTTCAACGCCTTAAGCATCACCCATTTACCATGCTTTTTAGCTGTATAAACATTATAGAATTCCTCTTCCCATTCCGGGAGCAATGTCATGTCCGTCCATTTTCCGGATGGATCATTGATTGGAATTTTCTTTTCTTCTCTGCTGATGTATGCTGCCATGATCTGTCGGTATTATTTTGCCTCTCCGATTTTATCGGAGAGGCATTGGTTATTAATCTATTATATCAAATCCGGTGTATTTGCGTAGGCATTCCGGAATAACAATTCCTTGTGGTGTCTGATTGTTTTCAAGCAATGCAGCCACTATGCGTGGCAATGCCAATGCCGAGCCGTTAAGAGTGTGACAAAGTTGAGTCTTTTTGTCTTCTCCACGATATCGACATTTCAATCTGTTTGCCTGGTAGCTTTCAAAGTTGCTGACAGAGCTTACTTCAAGCCAACGTTTTTGAGCCGCACTCCACACTTCAAAGTCGAATGTAATTGCAGAAGTGAAGCTCATATCTCCACCACAAAGGCGAAGTATTCTCCAAGGCAAACCGAGCTTATCAAGAAGCCCTTGCACATGATCTTTCATTTCTTCAAGAGCAGCGTAACTATTTTCAGGCTTTTCGATGCGCACAATTTCCACCTTGTCAAATTGGTGAAGACGGTTAAGACCTCTCACATCCTTACCATAGCTGCCGGCTTCACGACGCCAGCATGCTGAGAATGCACAATTTTTCTTTGGCAATTCTTTTTCCGGAATAATGACATCACGATAGATATTTGTCACCGGAACTTCTGCTGTCGGGATCAAATAAAGGTCGTCTAATTGGCAATGATACATCTGACCTTCTTTGTCAGGAAGTTGTCCTGTGCCATAACCGGAAGCCTCGTTAACGACAAACGGAGGTTCGACTTCGATATAACCTGCATTCCATGCTTCATCAAGGAAGAATTGAATCAACGCACGCTGAAGACGCGCTCCTTTACCTATATAGAATGGGAAGCCTGCACCTGTCACTTTGACACCCAACTCCCAATCTATTATACCGTATTTCTTTGCTAAATCCCAATGTGGCTGAGCATCTTCGCCAAGCGATGGTTTTTCGCCACCTTCTTTTTCTACCACATTATCTTCTGCTGTTTTTCCTTCCGGCACTGCTTCACATGGTGTATTCGGCAATGACAACAGAATTTCGCGTTGTCTGTTTTCAGCATCTTCCAATTGAGTTTGCAACTCTTTGGCCACTGATTTTATTTCTGTCACCTCAGCTTTGGCGGCTTCTGCCTCATCGCGTTTTCCTTCTTTCATAAGGATTGCTATTTGCGATGACAACTTTTTAAGTTTAGAGGCATCTGTGTCACATATAGTTTGAAGACGGCGACGTTCAGCATCTATGTGAAGAATTTCTTCAATCTGAGCACGAGCATCGCATCCTTTGACTGCCAAACGAGCAATGATATATTCCGGGTCGGCTTTAATACTTTGAAGTGTAAGCATTTTCTTTTATTTTTAATTTTCGACGTGTTGATATAATGTCGATTTTGATTTTACAATCTTAGTTGTTGAGCAATTCTTTTACTTTTGCAGAGATAGCCTTGCCTTCAGCGCGTCCCGCAAGACGTTTTGATGCGACGCCCATCACTTTTCCCATTTCTTTTGGACCTTGTGCACCTGTTTCGACGATAATAGCTTTCAACTCAGCCTCCAATTCTTCTTCACTCAATTGCTTCGGAAGATATTCTTCGATGACTTTTGCTTGTGCCAATTCGGTGTCGGCAAGTTCTTGACGATTATTTTCAGCATATATTTGAGCGCTTTCTTTACGCTGCTTTACCATTTTTACCAAAATTTTTGTTGCAACATCGTCGCTCAATTCACCATTGGCTCCCGGTGCTGTCTTTGCTTCAAGAAACTCTTTCTTTACGCTTCTGAGGGCTTCAAGCCTATCTTTATCTCGGGCGAGCATTGCTTTTTTTATATCCTCGCTCACTACATCAAACAAATTCATATCTTCGTCTATTTACGTTATTAATGCGCAAAGATAATCAATTTATTCTACAATTCAAACGATTTTCACCACATTATCGCCAATAGCCAACCTACTTGGCTATCAGACGAATTTCAGAATTGCATAAATGGCGAAATAAAAGAGATTACGACTATCGTCAATGCTCCCACATAGATCGGAGTATTGACGTGCTTAAGCCTACATTCGCAATGCTCGCCAATTAGCTTTCGCATTACAAAATAGACCACGGCTGCCGATAGAAATCCGAGAATCATACCAAAAAACAAATCTCCGAGATAATGCAGTCCTAAATACACCCTCGAATAACATGTCACCACAGCCCAAAACATCAAAAACACTGTGAGCCAACGCTGACGAAACAAAAAACAAACAAAGAATGCGAGTCCAAACGTGTTTGCCGCATGGCATGACGGGAAACCATATCTGCCACTGCGATAATTATTGACGATATGCACCAAATCCGATATAGGATTGTCGGGGTTTGAAAGACGCATTCGCTCAACTATCGGACGGATAAGACTTGCGCCAACCTGATCGGCGATTGTTATTGTCAAAGTAATCGCTATCAAACAGACAATCATCTTTCGCAAAGAAAGATTTATCACCATCACATATAATATCGCAACATACATCGGCACCCATATCCACCTATCGCTAAACAGGTACATAAAATGGTCGAAATACTCATTGTGACATCCGTTTATGGCAAGCAATAATTGCTCATCTATTTCTATAAGCCACTGCAAAAACACCATTTTCTCAAATCCGTATTATCCGAATATTCTATGATTAACCGTATCAATTTATTCTTCATCGACAAAATTAACGCAATTGTTCTATTTTTCCAAATTTATAGCCAATAATCCTTCTTCCTTTGAATTTATTATTTTTCTAAAAAAACGACGAACAGAAAGCGATGATGCCTTCTGCTCGTTATAGGATTACGGGGATTTAAATCCCACGTGTTAATCACGAAAAATATTTTTCTGCGGTCTTTGCCGTCTATCAATTGTTATATGTAATCTTCTCCAAATCTGGATTTTACATCGTTGACCATTTGTCGAACTTTCTGTTCTTCCGACATAGGGCAAATCAGCAAAGCATTGCCATTTTCAGCCACAATATAGTCTTTAAGGCCCACTGCGACAATCACTTTATCGCCTTTAATAGCGAAAACAGTGCCACTGCAATCGTTGCTTATCAATTTGCAATTTTGGGTGACATTGCCTTCTATGTTTTTTGGAGATGTCTCGTAAAGAGCCTTCCACGTGCCGAGATCACTCCATCCGAGATCGACAGTTTTGACATAGACGTTTTCAGCCTTTTCCATTATTGCGTAATCGACTGAAATGCTTGGAGAATTGACAAATTCATCGTTGATGAAATTTTGCTCTTTTTCCGTACCATAGTAAGGCAGCCCCATATCGAAATGAGCAGCAATCTCCGGAGCATACTTTTTGAAAGCCTCGAGGATAGTTTTGGCTCTCCAAAGGAAAATACCGGAGTTCCAGAAAAATTCACCTGTCGCAATCAGCATTTTAGCCATTTCAAGATTTGGCTTTTCGGTAAATGATTTGACTTTCATTGTGTCGTCAGAGCCTATGACTTGCATTCCTTTTTGGATATAGCCATAGCCGGTTTCCGGCGATGTCGGTTTGATGCCAAGAGTCAGCAAGCCGTCGTTGTTTTCAACAAAAGTCATACCCTCATCCATCGCTTTGATGAACGCCATTTCTTTAAGTATCAGATGGTCGCTCGGCAACGTCATTATCGATGCCTCAGGGTCTTGAGCGAAGATGTGGTGAGCAGCCCAGCAGATACATGGTGCCGTGTTGCGACGTGCCGGCTCTAACAGTATGTTGCTTTCTTTAATTTCAGGTAGTTGCTGACGTATCATATCAGCATACGACTCGTTGGTCACGAGCACTATGCGATCTTTATCGACAAGCGTACTGACGCGTTCCACTGTCATCTGCAACAAGCTTTTCCCTGTCCCGAAGAAGTCAAGGAATTGTTTTGGCACATTAGTGCGGCTGAAAGGCCAAAATCTTGACCCCACACCGCCACACATGATAACACAATATCTATGTTGTCTCATTTAAAGATACTTCTAAAAATTTCCGGATTAAGTTAATACTTTAGCTTTTGAATGCTTCCTTAATTTCTTTTTCTGATAAACAAATCTCTACAAACTTTTGTTTGAGCCTCAACGATTAATCATCGCTGTCGGCACGGAATTGATGCTTAACGCCTTCGACTACGTTCAATACATAGTCACCGAGTTTTTCAGCTTCGCCCACAATATCCATGTAAAAAATACCTTCTTGATAATCATATTCGCGATTATTGATATTGTAGATGTTTGCGTCACGAAGTTTGTTGCGATAGTTGTTGATTTCACGCTCGCGATTGTAGGAGGCGATGATTTTATTCTCTTCCGGTGTCTCCATTTCGCGAAGGATTTCCATCATGTTGACCATAGCGTCATCGACCATCTTGTAAATTGTGTCGATTTCTTTCATTGTGCTATCGTTGAATTTTACATGATTTTGATTTTTTCGATTGAGAGTTTTACCGACATTGTAGCATCCGTCGGCGATTGATTCTATCTCTGAAATCATGCGCAACATGCCGGCAATTTTCATTTTGCCTTCCGGGCTCAACTTTCCTTCTGCCACATGATTGAGATAGTTGCCAATTTCAATTTCCATTCGGTCGGCGATTTCTTCATATTTTTCAAGGCGATTATACACTTTTGTGTATTCTTCACTCTTTTCGTCAAGGTGGAGCAAGCGTTGTGCCATACCCAACATTCTTTGCACCCTTTCGCCATATACGACAATCTCTTTTTGTGCTTGGGCAATATTAAGTTCAGAAGCAGAGAGCAGACCTCGTCCGATGTATTTGAGGGTGAATTCTTCTTCCGAATCCTTGTGATGAGATGGCATGACTGTACACACAATTTTTACATACAACTTTGTAAACCATATCATGATAAACAAGTTAATCGTATTGAAAACCGTTGGGAAAATAGCCAATCCCAATGCGACTGTCGCAGATGTCGCACCGACAGCCAATGGATCCTTGCCACCGAAAAATTCTGTCACCTCAGCCACAAGATTTATAAACGGATACCACACTATCAAGGCAACGAGTGAACCCAACGTATTAAAAAGCACGTGTCCCATGGCTGTTCGCTTTGCCGCCAAATTACCACTCAACGAAGCGAGTACCGGAGTAATTGTTGTTCCGATATTTCCACCAAGCACTATCGCACATCCCAATTCAAACGAAATCCATCCTTGGGAACACATCACTAATGTAATGGCAAATGTTGCCGCCGATGATTGTATGACCATCGTCAATATTGCTCCGATCAAAGAGAACAATACCACTGAGCCAAATCCCATTGATGTGTATTCGCTGAGGAATTGCAGCATTTCAGGGTTGTCTTTGAGGTTTGGCACAAACTTGCTGATAAGATCGAGACCCATAAAGAGCAAGCAGAAACCAATCAAAAATTCACCTGTATATTTCCATGCGCTGCGCTTCATAAAAATCATAGGCACAGCCAATGCGAGCAATGCAATGGCATAGTCGGAAATGCTGACTTCAAAACTGAATGCCGAAATAATCCATGTCGTAAATGTTGTGCCGACATTAGCCCCAAAAATCACAGCCATAGATTGCTGCAATGTCATCAATCCGGCATTCACAAAGCTTACAACCATTGTGGTCGATGCGCTAGAGCTCTGAATAAGTGCCGTGATTACTACACCGGTAATTACGCCCATTACACGGTTTTTGGTCATTGCGCCAAGGATATTGCGCAAACGATCGCCTGCCACTTTTTGCAAGCCCTCACTCATAATCTTCATCCCATATAGGAAGAGACACACAGCTCCGAGAAGACTGAGAAAATCAACAATCGAATAATTCATTATGCAATTATTATATGGTTACCATGCTTATTTTATGATTATTACGCTATAGATATTATTAAAAATTCATATCGCATAATCATAATTTTCGACAAATTTACAAAAAATTTTACATTTTTTAATCTTATCCCTATAATTGTATCCGAAAAACTCATACGTAAATATGATAAATAGTGCTCTATGTCACAAAAACAACGGCTAATTTTAGTTTTCAAAAATGAATTATTACATTTGCAATTATTTTATTGACAACAAAACTTTTATATAAAATGAAACACAAATTTTTAGTATCGTTATTTTCTTTATTATGCATCGCCATTGGTGGTTTTGCCATTGCCGGCGAGTATAACCAGAAAGCTCTGATTCAAAAGAAATCTTCATACGAATCAGGTAAAAATCAAAAAATCACAGCTGAGATTAAGCCTCGTAACCTTAAAAGCAATATTCTCAGTGCAAATCCGACAACAGCATTTTTCAACAGCAATCGCGAAGACAAATTCAATTCGCCTTCAAGAATCAGTCCTTCAGGTGCCACCGTTTATGGCTTTTTGGCTTGGGATATTGATTTTTATGGCAAAACAGAATACACTTACGAATTTCGCGAAATCATGACAGATGGCACGGGCTCCACTTCTTTGTGGGACAGTCCAAAGTATTTGTCGTTAGGTTTTGTGCGCGATGGCAAACTTTATGCTTATGGTCACGATTCTGACGCTTATTCTGTCTATGCCACATATTATGGTGTTTGGGACATCAACACAGGAGAACAACTTGAATTCAAACAGACCGATCATAGAAACTTCAGCAACACTGTTATCTGTGGTGCATACGATTCTGATTCCGACACATTCTATGCCTACACCTACAATCGTAATGGTAACGGCTACATGTTGCGCACAGCATCGTCAGATGATATGTCGAATATGACGACAATCAACGACCAAGTCAGCTACAACGAGATTTGCCTTTCTTTAGCATACAACCCTATCGATCGTACTTTATATGGTGTTACTACAGGAGGAAAATTTGTCAAAGTAAACGCTGAAAACGGCGCTATAACTGAAATTTTTGATACTAAGATTTCCATCGACAGCAATCCGACTGCAATGATTTACAGTCCTGCAGACAAAACTATATTGTGGAATGTCAATTACACAAGTGGCATCGCAGCATTCTACTCTATCGATATCAAAAACAAAAGTTGCACAAAAATTGAAGATTGGGTAGAAGAAGAACGCTACTCGTTCTTTGCATGCAACGACCCTGCCATTGAAGGCGATGCCCCTGGCAACCCTACGCTTAAGAGTATCGATTTTGCTCAAGGATCGACATCAGGTAGCGTAAGCTACATCATGCCGACAACAACACATAATGGTCAAACCATAACAGAAGCAATAGGCTATAACGTTTTGGTCAACGATGTCGAAATGAATTCCGGCACAGCAAGTGCAGGAGAGACAGTCACCATCAATCTCGACCTTACAAACGGCTACCAATCTATCAAATGCTATTGCACTCTCAACGGGAAAAAGAGCCAAGAAATCATCAAAGAAATTTATATAGGCAATGACATTCCTTTAGCTCCTACAAATGTCAAACTCGGCAACGATGGTATTCGATGGGATGCTGTCACTCAAGGCATCAACAATGGATATATCAACACATCTGCCATTACTTACGATGTCTACGTTAATGACGAAAAAGTCGGTTCTTCTAAATATCCGATTTATGCCTACGAATTTGAAAAAGGCAAAACGATCTCTGCCTACACAGCAAAAGTCTATGCCATCCACGCAGGACTTCAGTCGGAACCGGGTGTTTCAAACACTGTAATTCATGGAGATCCTTACACATTGCCTGCTTCATTCACTCCGACTCAACAAGAATCGTTGTTATTCAATTATGTCGATGCAAACGAAGACGGCACCACTTGGAAATTCGACAATACAACTCCTTGCTTCTATAACTATTTTAATCTGTATAATGATGCAAATGATTGGTTGATTACTCCTCCAATCAAATTCACAGACACAAACAGCATATACGAGATCAGCCTTGACGCTGCTGCATCAGCCGGACAATACACAGAAGCATTCGAAGTATATATCGGTGCTACAGCATCTCCGGAAAGCATGGTCAAAATTTTCGGCAAAGATGATATTAATCACTCATATTTCAAGACATACTCAGACATTTTCACAATCGATGCAGCAGGCGTATATTACATCGGTATTCGCGCAACTTCTAAAGCAGCACAATACATGTTGATGATTAATAACCTTCGTATCAGCCAAAGCGATCGTACTACAAACGTGCCAAACATTGTGACTAACATCACACATAAGGTTGCCTCTGAAGGTGGTCTGAACACCACTGTCTTTTTCAATTTGCCTGAAACAGATATGAAAGGCAACGCTTTAGACAAAGACACCGAGCTTACCGCTACAATTATCAGTCCTGTCGAAACAGTGACTATCAGTGGCAAACCGGGTGCGAAACTTCGCAAACAAGTTGAAACCGAACAAGGCAACAACATCATTAAAATATATGCAGAAAACAGCTATGGAGCAGGACGCATAACCGAAAGCGTAGTCTATACTGGTGTTGACACTCCCGATATCGTCACAGGCATAAAATCATCTGTCAGCGAAGACAACATGACAATCTATTTGACATGGGATGCTCCGACTCAAGGTTTCAACGGTGGATATATCCGTCCTGATGAATTGACCTATCGCATTTGCTATTATACCGACTATATGGGTTGGATAGTGGATACTTCTATCGATCCTATTACAACTAATTCATTTGACTATACAATTGATAAAGGTGAATCGTTAGGAGCCTATAACATCGGTATTGTAGCAGTCAACGAAGCAGGCCGTTGCCCTGCAGTAAGTTCTATCTACGTTGTTGCCGGCGAGCCATATCCACTTCCTATGGTAGAAACATTCCCTAACGGAATGGCAAGTTGCAACCCAATGCTTTCATGGACTCCTACTGATGATTACAACGATCAAGCATGGTTTGTCGATGATCCGGGCAAATATGCTCCTAATGCAGCTTACGACAAAGGCAGTGCTATCGTTGGTTATGGTAAATCAGCACAAAGCAAAGGCCGTCTGAGCCTTGCTAAATTCTCAACAGAAGGAGCGACAAATCCTGTCTTTACTTTCGATTATTACTTCCGAGGCATTGACTCCGACATCCTCGCATACACATATGGCATGAGTCAACCGGTAAAAATCGGCACTACTGCCGACGATACAGAGACAAATGGCTGGGGAACAATGTCAATAACTCTTCCTGAAGAATTCCATAACAAGAAATGGGTCGAACTATATTTTGATGCGACTTATCCTGTGGCATACACATTTGTAATCGTAGGTCAATATGAAATTCGCAACATGGTCGCTAACGATTTGGCTGTGACAAGCGTTACAGGTCCGTCATTGATATCTATCGACCAAAAAGCTAAATACGTGGCAACCATCGAAAATGCCGGTTTTGAAACTGCAGGCACTCCTTACGGTAAATGGGAAGTCTATAACAATGGTCGTCTCATCCAAGAAGAGTCTCCTGTTTTATCTGAAATTACTATTGAGCCGGGAGAAAAGACAACTATAGAGTTTGAACTCGAACCTACAGTCAACCATATCGGCAAACTTGAAGTCGTTTACAAACTTGACGCACAAGATATGAACAATGCCAACAATTCGGCAAGCACATTAACTGAGGTCAAAAACAATAATAGCACAATCGCAGTCAGCGACCTTCGTGCTACTGACTCCACCGACACTTCTATCAGTTTGGAATGGAGTGAGATTCAACTCAATTTCGGCGACGGCAGTTTCGAGGATAACACTCCATTTGAAATCACTCCGACTTTAATTCCGTTCAGAAACATTGACGGCGATGGTGCTGCTCTCAATTACTTCAGCAATTGGGTTTGTCCTAACCAAGGCGAACCTGCAGGTTGGGTGGTTTGGAACGCTACACAAGTGAATGCTATCATGGCTTCTTACGGCGTGATTGGCGAATTTGCTGCTTACGACGGCGACAACTTCTTGATCGCTATGTCTCCAATGTGGGATATGGCTTTAGGCGCTGCTCCGACTGCCGACGACTGGTTAATATCAGAAGAAATAAAAGGTGGCACTGAAGTATCTTTCCAAGCTCAACCGATTACAAACGTATATGGTGCTGAGACTATTGAAATCCTTGCTTCATCGACTACCGACAACATTGAAGCATTCACGCTTGTGTCATCTTTCAAAGTTGGCGATCCCTCAAAATCGGACGATATGATCGAATGGGAAGAATGTCGTGCGACCCTACCTGCCGACGCTCGCTATTTCGCTATTCGCTATGTCTCTAAAGACATCATGGGTATTATTATCGACGATATTCAATTCTCATCTGTCAACGACGGCCTTGAAGTAATCGGCTACGACATCCTTCGTGACGACATCACTATCAAAGAAAATTTTGTCGGCAATACTTACACCGATAATACTATCACCGATCGCGAAGCAATCTACAAATACAATGTAGTACCTGTACTCAATAATGGCACTCGTGGAGTCAAATCAAACGACGCAATTGTTTCGCCTGCAGGAATCGATAGCTCAATCTTCAACTCCGCGATATATGCTTCAAAGGGTTTGATTATCATCAAAAACCACTTTGGCGAAAAAGTCAGCATCTCGACTCTCGACGGCAAAATCGTCTCAACATTCATTTCTGAAAGTGATTGCACAAAAGCGGAAGTCGAACCGGGCATCTATATCGTCAAAGCAGGACGCTCTACAGCAAAACTCATTGTGAAATAACCTACTTCTCATAAATAAATAATTTTTCTGAAGGGGCTCCGAACAACGGGGTCTCTTCTTTATTTTGCTCTGAAACTATTACAATTATATAATATATAATTCGATTTGTTCCGATTTAGAACAAACTCTGAGCCAATCTAACCAATTCAGATGAAATATTTTTCGTAATTTTGCATGTTATAATAAAACAAAAACACTTTCTTTATAAGAAAATATACAAGCCATAATTCTTCTATCATGAACATTTTAAGACATATAACAATTGCAATCATTCTTGCAGCAACAATACTTCCAACGCATGCTTTGCGATTGGAAAAAATCAAATATAGTGATTTCAGCCAATGGATCTCACGCTCGATCACAGAGTCGAAGGTGCTCGGCGGGAAGACAAAGACGGTCTATGAAATCGGACCTACTCAGTCGATTGCCGGCAATAAAGCGTATGCTAATCTCGGTGGATCTCCATGGGCGACAAGCAACGTTTATGCAAAGGTGGCAGGCATCGTGAAAGCCTCCAATACTGTGACGCCATACGATCGCGGTGGTGGCAACAAGTGCGTGAAAATGTCGGCATTGATGGAGGAAGTAAAGGTGCTTGGCATCATCAATATGGACGTGATGGTGGCAGGGACAATCTTCTTGGGACGCATCTATGAGCCTATCACATCGCCAAACGGTCCGTATTCGAAAATGGAGATGGGAGTGCCTTACACGAAGCGTCCTACGGCTCTTGTGTTTGACTATAAGGTGGATATGCCTAACACCAACACTCGCATTAAAGCGACCGGTCTTAGCCCACAAAAAATTCTCAATGGTCGTGACTGCGCCGAGGTTTATTGCTTTTTACAACGCCGTTGGGAAGACGCCAAGGGAAATATCTATGCACATCGCGTCGGAACAGGCAGAGAGCGCTATTACAACTCTACGGGATGGAAAAACGGTCATCAGATGAAGATACACTATGGCGACATCACTAAGCAATCATTCTATAAGTCTTGGATGGGGCTTCTCCAAGGAGATAAAGCGACATACGCCCGTAATTCTAAAGGAAAACTTGTGCCGGTACAGGAAATCGGTTGGGATCCGGCAGACTCCACTCCTACTCATGTCATGGTAATGGCAAGTTCTGCAAGTGGCACGCCATACATCGGCACAGAAGGGCTTACGCTATACATCGATAACATCGCCTTCGGCTTCTAATTAACCGATACCCCAAACTCTCTGTTTTATACATAATAATGCAGACAGCACAAAATTGTTGTGTTGCCTTTGCTTGGTTAATGATATATGCTAAAAGACCTCTGACAATTTCGTTGCTGACATCAATCTCACATATGTAGTGTAGCGAGATGCTTGTGGCGCAACGCCTTTTTTATCTTTATCTAACTCAATATGTGGAATCTCTTTTGCATGCTCCTTAAAATATAGGATATATTTATTAGTATCCTTGTACTTTTCTATGTGATCAACCTCAGCAATATGGGTAATTGCTGATATCGGAGCCGTACGATAGGCTGCAATATACTTAATCTTGTCAAGCATAGATACAGATATACGGATCTGCCACCACGCGTTACTCTCTATAAAAGCTGATTGAAAACCATCTTCTTGTGCAGGAACTACAATAGTATCAATTTCTTCCGGTGAAACATTCTTTGTGTCTCCTCTTGATGCGACAAACTCCTTAACCTCGTTGTTAAATGGAATAAATTTATAGATCCTATTTCCTGTTCTGTTCTCGTATGCCCTAAACTCTATAATGTCAATTTTCATTGAAAGATGGCTCAAAACATTCTCAAGTTCCACCGAACTATTGTCGATAATAACAATAGCATCTACAGTATCTCTATAAATCATAGTCTCAAGCATCGCGTCAATATTACGGTAGCGCATTTCTGACGCTTTCTTCTCAATGAAGGTCATATCATTAGGCGTTTTAGATAGATAATCAAGGATATAGTGTTTGATTTTTAGACGGCTTTGTTTGTATGATACGGCAAATTTCAAGAGTTGTGTACCGATGTGTTTGTAGGCATCATGAACGCTCAATTCATTCTCAATGATATATAAGCGTGGGTTGTTGGGAAAGGTGAAATCAAGCAAGTAACCATCTGGAATGGTTACAATATTATCACCAATCTTCTTCTTGATGTCAATATAAATAGTATCATTGCCGAATATATGTCGGTAATTTTTGACTACATCCTGCTCAAAATCTTTTTCTAATTGATATTCTTTCAAATAATAAATATCATCGCCACTAAGAATACGTTCCATATCATTAGGTTTTATGAGTTTTTTCTTTCACAAAGGTAAACATTATTTATTTGCTTTCGAATATTGGGAAGTAACTTTCAAATCCATTGTAAAATACAACTAATATGTCTATAGAATTTTTTAGTGCGTAGGGCAATTTTTAAGGGGGGTCAGATTATCCATTCCACCTCTTTGAATGCATAGCGATGGCAGATGCAGTCTTTATCTGTCATTTTATTGGGAGTCGTGACGTTAGAGTCTGTATCATCGTTTGCGATAGCCCGTTTAGCGATGTTTCCAGCTTTGGGCTCATAGATGCAGAGATGACCGGTCGTCTCTATTTCACCGACTATTCCGGGATAAATTCTTCCCGATTCTACGTCACGAAATTTATAGACCTGATGATTGTTGCGCCACAGACGTCGCATGTATTTGTCGTGTATTCTTTCCAATGCTTTTTCATCTGTCAGGCGAAGGATGTTTTCTTTGATGCGTGTTCCGATTTTTTCAAGTAGAATGTCTCTATCGATGATTGTGTCGCCTTTTTCTCCACGATTAATCAGTATCTGACGCAATGAAATCGGATTCGGAGCGTCGCTCAGGAATTTTGTTTGATTGACATTCAGCCCCACTCCGATTATCGTGTGCATGATTTCGCTACCCATTACGGCGTGTTCGATGAGAATTCCTGCTAATTTATTGTCGCGCCAATAGATGTCGTTAGGCCATTTTATTTCGGTAAAAATTTCGAGTTCTTCGCCTATCACATCGACGATTGCGACAGCGACAGCCTCGCTCAAAGAGAATTGTCTTATCGCCGCAAATTTCTCCGGACGCATGAGCATTGTGAATGTCAGGTTCATGCCCGGTTCGGATTCCCATGAGTTTCCACGCTGGCCACGACCTGCTGTCTGATGGTCGGTAGTGACTATCGTAGCCGACTCTAAATCTGCGACGTTTTTAGCCACGTATGTATTGGTAGAGTCAACTTCTTCGAGGCGCAAGATGCTTACCATTATTCAAATGATATTATTCGTGAATTATCGTTTTCGTCAACTTTGATATAGACATCAACGGTGTCGCCCGGCAGTAAGTCCTCTACCCTTTCAGGCCATTCGATAAGGCATAATGCTCCAGAGTCGAAATAGTCTTCAGTACCGATTTCGAGTGCTTCTTCGATGTTGTCAAGGCGATAGAAGTCGAAATGGTAGATGAGCTCGGCAGTCGTATCCGAGCGATATTCATTTACGATAGAAAACGATGGAGAGTTTGCAGCATCATCGACGCCGAGTTGGCGACATAATTCGGTGATGAATGTGGTCTTACCAGCACCCATTTCGCCACGAAAGGCGTAAACTGTTCGGTCGTCCATTGTTTCGATGAATTTGCCAACGACTTCCGGTAACTGTTCAATATTTTGAATTTTTAATTCCATGATTATCTGATGTTTATGATTGTATAATTCCGGTTACTGGGGGTCCTTCCAGTCGCCGTTTTCCTTTATCAAGGCAATAAGGCGCTCAATAGCGTTTTCTTGCGGGATGTTTTTTTCGACGCAAGTCTTGTTTTTGTATAGACTCACATGACCGGCGGCCGCACCGACATATCCATAGTCGGCATCAGCCATTTCACCGGGGCCATTGACAATACATCCCATGATGCCTATTTTAAGCCCTACGAGGTGACTTGTAGCGCTTTTTATCTGTCGGATAGTGGTTTGCAAGTCGAAAAGCGTTCTTCCACAACCGGGACAAGAGATATACTCAGTGCGTGAAATTCTGAGGCGTGCAGCCTGAAGGATACCGAGTGCTATACGATTGCGTACTTCCATGTCAACATTTGGCGCATCAATCCATATACCCGAGCCAAATCCGTTAAGAAGCATTGCGCCGAAATCGGCAGCAGCCATAATCTGCAGTTCTTCGATAGATTCGGTATTGTAGCTTATCTTTATGACGACAGGATTTGACTTGCCGGCATTTATCAGATTAGCCATGAAGGCTTGCAGTTCGCCGACAAAATTCTGATGATTTGAGCTGACGATTAACGGTCGAGAATCAATGATGTTTTCTATCGGCATATCAGCACGACATTCCACCCACGAATCCGGAGCTTGCCCAATGTCAAGACCCACCACAATCGGATGCTTAACACTCTCCAACCCCGGAATGAGAGATCTTTTGAACGACTGAGCATCAATAGGCTTCGGCTCAGCAATAGCGCTATGTCCATTACGGCGAGAGATATATTCGGCAAGGAATTTTGCCACCGGGATTTCTTCTTCTGGCTCTTCGCTAAGCGATACGCGAATCGTATCGCCAATGCCTTCAGCCAGCAACGCACCGATGCCGACAGCGCTTTTTATGCGACCGTCTTCGCCATCTCCGGCTTCGGTCACACCGAGGTGCAACGGATAGTCCATGTCCTCACGCTGCATTTCAGCGACAAGCAAGCGCACCGTTTCGACCATCACTACGGTATTTGATGCCTTTATCGATATTACAATGTCGTTGAAATCTTCATCTCGACAAATACGCAAAAACTCCATGACCGACTCCACCATTCCCGCAGGAGTGTCGCCATATCTGCTCATTATGCGATCAGAAAGCGAGCCATGATTTACTCCGAGTCTGACTGCTGTTTTGTTGGTTTTGCAAAGGCTGAGGAAAGGCACCAATGCCTGACGGATTTTTTCGATTTCAGCGGCATATTCCTCATCTGTAAATTCAAGCTTCTGGAATGTGCGCGCCACATCGACGAAGTTTCCGGGATTAATTCGCACCTTATCAGTGTTTTCAGCAGCAACATAAGCTGCCTTAGGATTAAAGTGAACATCTGCAACGATAGGGATGTCGCAACCGGCTTGTCGCAATCCTTTCCTGACCTCGCCGATGGCAGTCGCCTCACGCACGCCTTGAGTTGTTAAACGAACAATTTCGCCCCCTCGCGCAGCAATACGCATCGATTGGCTGACACATGATTCGACATCATTGGTTGAAACGTTGGTCATCGATTGCAAGCGTATCGGATTGTCGCCACCGATGCCGACATTACCAACCATTACCTCGCGACTTTCGCGACGCTTATAGTTGTAGATGCTCATATCGTCATTTATTAGTTGGTTTTGAATTTGTATTCAATCTTGGCAAGCTCTTCGTTTGCTTTGACAATTTTGTCGGTCAAAGAGCTTTTATATGCTTCTATTTTAGATGCTATCTGATCGTTGCCGGTAGCCAAAATCTGAGATGCGAGGATCGCTGCGTTTAACGAACCGTTGACCCCGACAGTAGCCACAGGAATACCCGGAGGCATTTGCACAATGGCAAGCAACGAGTCAAGACCGTCGAATGACGAGCGGATAGGCACTCCGATCACAGGCAACGATGTCAATGAAGCAATTACGCCACCAAGGTGAGCAGCCATACCGGCAGCAGCTATTATCACTTTAATGCCTCGATCTTTGGCTTTTGAAGCAAACTCTTCTACTTCGCGAGGAGTGCGATGTGCCGATAGAGCAAGCATTTCGAACGGTATTTCCATTTGGTCGAAGAAAGCAGCTGCTTTCTCCATTACAGGAAGGTCAGAAGTACTTCCCATTATTATACTGACGATAGGTTTCATAACTATTGTGATTTTATATGTTTCTAAATAAAAAGTTCGGGTTGCACCAACATGCAGCAATACACACCGCAATAGCCCACTGCAGAGCCTGCTAACACTTGCCCTAATGTGTGACGTCGCAGATAGACTCTGCTTGAACACAACAATCCGGCAAAAATGATTGCACTCACAATCCATGGGATGACATCAGTCTGAGGAAGTCCTACGGCATCCATACGCACAAGCATTGCCACCAATCCTGCCGCGGCTGCCGCATGCGCACTGATTTTCCACCATTTGTTGACTATAAGATTGACAATACCGGCAACCGAACCTCCGGCAAAAAACATTACCACCCAGAATGGTGCATGGCGTGTATAAAGAAAAAATGCTGTCGCCAAATAGCAAATAATCATGATGACGTAAGGGATAGCTCGCTCATTCTGTCTATTAAGCGCAACGTCTTCGATGATACCAAAAAACTTAAGCATACAGAAAAGCAACACCGGCAATATCGCATTTACACCGAACACGATGCCGACAACCAATAATTTCGACTCCAAAGGAGTAAACATCATTATCGATAGAGAAAAAATCAATATCATTCCGTAAACCGGTATCATCAACGGAGCCGCTATCCAAGAGATGATTGCAGCAATCATCCCGATAGGGTCTTTTGTCTTAAGGTCTAATTCCGATAACGTTGTATCAACCTCGTTTTTTACATCCATTTTATTTATTTTTGTTTGTTCCGTATTTTACAAGTCCGGCAAAGCGAGAAGGAATAGGAAGCTCGAAATTCATATCTTCACGAGTAATAGGGTGAGCAAAGCGCAAAGTGCGAGCGTGTAGCGCCAAACGATGAATAGGACTTGATGCCGCACCATATTTACGATCGCCAACGATTGGGTGCTTCATCTCTTGTGCAGCATGGACTCTAATCTGATTTTTACGTCCTGTATCCAACGAAAATTCCACAAGTGAATAGCCATGACCTGCATCAAGCACATTGTAGCGAGTGATTGCCAGCTGTCCATTGCCTTCCTCTTGTGTGGAATAAACTTCATATTGCGACGTCTCGTTAAGCCAACTGCGTATCACTCCGCTCTTTTGCTCAACGACTCCTTCGACCACAGCGACATAGTTGCGACTGATCACCATATTGTTCCAATTATGCTGCATGGCTTCTTTTGCCTCCATGCTCTTGGCAAACATCATCAATCCCGATGTGTCGCGATCAAGACGATGAATGATGAATATCTTATTCATCGGATGCTTCTTCTTGACATATTCCTTAAGAATAGCGTATGCTGTTTCGTCTTTGCGCACCGAGTCGGTACCCATTGACAAAAGGCCATATCCTTTGTTGACAACAATAATATGATCGTCTTCATAGACTATGCTCATGCGATGATGCGAAAACACCACAAACGGACGCGTAAAATTGATTTCAACCCATTGTCCCGGTTCCACCGGAGCATCAAATTGACGTGTGACAATGCCATTAATCATAACCTGATTATACTTCAGCCAAGTCTTCAACTGATTTCGCTTGACATCGCCTGCCATGCCTTGCATAAACTCCATTAGACCTACAGCCGTTTCGCCGGTGTTTTGCTTGGCCTTTATATAGTCTTCCTTCCAACCGCCTCGTTGGGTCTGTCGTTCTTTTCCTCTCATTTTTATACGTTTCGATTTGCAAAGATACAACAAATCATGTGCAAAAACAACTGATACCGCTTGTCGCATTTTTTCGACATGCCGTAAATCTTTGCTATTTATTCGCAAATATACAAAGAATGACCGATAATGACAAATTTTAGAATCGATTACATCAATTTTAATCCCATTAAATCTAAAATTCTTTAAACACTTTTACAGAAAAGGCACGTTGTTTTTCAACAACGTGCCTCTATGGTTGATAATTTCCGACTTATTGTGCTTCTGATTATTCTTCTGCCTCTTCTTCGTTTTCAGCAGCTTTTTTCACCTTTTCAGGACGCATCTGAGGGAAAAGAAGAACTTCTTGGATTGTCGTCTGACCGGTCAATAACATTGCGAGACGGTCCATACCGATACCCATACCCGATGTCGGAGGCATACCGTATTCGAGTGCGCGAATGAAGTCCTTGTCGATAATCATCGCTTCGTCATCACCCTTTTCGCTTAAGCGCATTTGCTCAACAAAGCGTTCGTATTGGTCGATAGGGTCGTTAAGCTCTGAGTAAGCATTTGCGAGTTCCTTACCGTTGACCATAAGTTCGAAGCGCTCTGTAAGCTCCGGATTATTGCGATGGCGCTTGGTGAGTGGCGACATTTCGATAGGATAGTCGATGATGAATGTCGGCTGAATGTAGTTGCCTTCACACTTTTCGCCGAAGATTTCATCGATAAGTTTACCCTTACCCATAGAATCGTC
Organism: Bacteroidales bacterium; assembly: GCA_015061085.1. Lineage (GTDB taxonomy): Bacteria > Bacteroidota > Bacteroidia > Bacteroidales > Muribaculaceae > Lepagella. Next base: position 109,081 of record SUXG01000001.1, on the reverse strand, counting down.
AACTTCAATGTGAAGTTCCTTACAGATTTGGCGCAATTCGTCTTCGCTTTTGCCTGTAATGTCGTAGCCTGTAAATTCTTTGATGGCTTCTGCCATTGTGACACGCTTGTATGGAGCTTTGAAGCTGATGACATTGTCGCCTACTTTCACTTCAGTAGTACCATTGACATCGAGACATATCTTTTCGAGCATTTGCTCTGTAAAATTCATCATCCAGTTGTAGTCCTTATAGCTCACATAGATTTCCATACATGTAAACTCAGGATTGTGAGTGCGATCCATACCCTCGTTGCGGAAGTTGCGAGAAAACTCATAGACTCCTTCAAAACCACCTACAATCAAACGTTTGAGATACAACTCGTTGGCGATACGGAGATACAATGGGATGTCAAGCGTGTTGTGGTGAGTAATAAACGGACGTGCTGCTGCACCTCCGGCAATCGATTGCAAAATAGGAGTATCTACCTCAACATAGCCATGAGCATTGAAGAACTCGCGCATTGAGTTAAACATCTTTGTACGTTTGAGGAAGATGTCTTTCACTCCTTGGTTTACAACGAGGTCAACATAGCGTTGACGATAGCGTTGTTCAGGGTCGGTGAATGCATCGTAAGCCTTTCCGTCTTTCATCTTAACGATAGGAAGAGGGCGAAGACTCTTGCTGAGAATAGTTATTTCTTCTGCATGAACTGTGATTTCACCCATTTGAGTACGGAACACATAACCTTTAACGCCGATGAAGTCGCCGATGTCAAGAAGTTTTTTAAACACCACGTTATACATATCTTTGTCTTCACCCGGACAAAGATCGTCACGGCTGACATAGACTTGGATTCGACCTTCGCTATCTTGCAACTCCATAAATGAAGCCTTTCCCATGATGCGACGGCTCATGATGCGACCTGCTATGCACACTTGACGACGCTCTGCATCATCACTGAAATTCTCTTTTATTTCGACTGTATGAGCGTCAACAGGATATTCGGCTGCCGGATATGGCTCTATGCCTCTTTCGCGTAATAAAGCAAGTGAATTACGTCTTACTACTTCTTGTTCGCTCAATTCATGAATACTCATAACTGTTATGTATTTTATTATTAATGCGCAAAGTTAATTATTTTTCCTTAAAACTCAAAATAGCCTCACGTCAATGTAGTTGAAAATAAACCACAAAAGATTGACCACAGACTCTGACAGCAATTACAAAATCCACAAAACCAACTTAACCCGGCCAGAAAATTTGTAGAAAATGACTATCGCTAAAACCTGCCGACACAACAATCAGATCATAAAAAACGAAAGAGGATGCGATATGCACCCTCTTCCGGAATATTTATAACATGAGAGATTTTTTACTTCACGATTACTTTGAACGATTTGCCTGCCACGCGCACTACATATACGCCTGAAGCAAGGTTTTCGCCGTTTACGCGAACACCACCGATTGTGTAAATATCTGCACCTTCCGGAGCGATGATATTATTGCCAACGATTGCGATTGGTTGATCAAGAACTACACCTTCAACTGATTGAACGCTGACAAATTCGCTTACAAGAAGTTGATAAGCACCCTTGTATGAGCTTACGAAACCACGAATTACGTATTCGCCGTCAGCCGCAAGAGCAACGATAGGATCTGAATATGTGTTGTTCCATTGTGCATAGATAGTCGCTGTGCCGGCATTGTCGGTAGCAGTACCATTCTTATCGTCATTTGCCTTAAAGTCTGCTTCGAGGCTCACATATTTGTGGTAGTTTTCTTCTGCCACACCTGTTGTTGTGATTGAAACAGGAGCTACCGGAGCGTTTGCTGTAGCTGCTGCAAAATCAGCAACCGGGATGAATTGAGGATGATTATCGTTAAGAGCATAGATTGCTTTGAAGCCTGTGATTACGTCGCCATTCTTGTATGCCGGCATTTCCACGTCATTCTTGTTGTAGAGGAGTGTCCAAGCTGTGTCATCCTTAACGTAGATGTTGCGATTGTTTTTGTAAACTACAATCACATCGCCTGTAAACTTGATTTCGCCTGTTTCGCCGTTAGCACCCATTTCGAGAGCTTCTGCGAGAGTTGCAGCTGTAGCTTCGACAGGAGGTGTCACTTGACCTACAAATTCAATAGGATAAACTTGGAGTTCAGGATATTCTGCACCCTTAGCTTGATAGTAGTTAACCACTGCTATCACGTTGTATTCGCCCGGTTCAGGGAGTTCGATAGCAAACTTGTTGTAGTATGTGATGTCGGCATCGATAACGTCGATAAATTTGCTGTTTTCAGTGTCGAGAGTCACGTTTTCGAGAAGGATGTAGTGGTTTTGGATTTCAGGAACGATATTTTCGATATATGTAGGAGTTGGCTCTATGGCAGCACCGGCAGTTGCAGCACCGAAAGATTTAGAGTTTGCGACCATTTCGTATGTGCTGTAGTAGTTTTTGAACGAGCCTTGTATGCCTGTGAGGCGGTCGCCATTGTTGTATTGGTTTTCAAGAGAACCATACACAAGGATTTGACCTGTCTCATCTTTTACGTAGAGGTTTTGACCGTTTTGGTATGTCACAGCCACTTCGCCTGTGATTTCGAAGATAGTGCTTTCGTCAGCAAGACCCTTTTCGATAAATTCAGCGATATTAGCCACTTTTTCTACTTCTACCGGTTTTTCATCACCTTCTGCGACAACTTCTGTCACCAAAAGATTTGCAAATTTAGTGCTTTCCTTTTTTGATACTGAGATGAAGTAACCTTTGAGTTTCACATCCTGACCATTAGCCATTTTAGCTTTTACTTCGTCAGTTGCATAATAGATAGAACCTTGTACGTTTTCAATGCCAAGCTCGACGTTGTAGAAGTTACCTGAGATGGCAAGTGTACCTTCCATTGTTGTGTAATAAGCTTGTTCAGAAGCAGAACGAGCTACGGCTGATGCCCAATCGATTGTTGTAGGAGCAGGGTAAGAGTACGCTTGGTTGCCCCACTTTTCGATAGTCACAGCATTGCCGTCAAACTGAAGGCCTGTGCCGTATTCGCCTACAGTGCCTGTGAAAGATACTTGATCACCGATTGCGTAGTCCTTGTAAGGGAATGAAGAGCTGTAAACAAAGAGAGAGCCGCTATTGTCGGTCACAACGATACCACGAGTACAAATAGCAGTCACTACGCCACCTACGTTATAGGTTTCGCCTAAAGCAGCCGAACCAAGAACGCTTGTCATTTGGAATGAACCACTGCGATAAGTGTAGGTCTTTTCTGCAACAGCCGAAGCAGATTTACCTTCTTCGATTGCGATAGCCTTAACTGTAGTTGTTTCTGTCAATGCGATAGGAGCAACATAGAGATCAGACTCTTCAGTAGGAGTAGTGCCGTCGAGAGTGTAGTAGATGCTTGCGCCTGTAGCAGCAGAGATAGTCACAGCCACGCCTTCATCGCTAAATGTAGTTTCTTCAGGAGAGATGACAGGAGTTTCGCTACGTTCGATGCCGGCACCGCCTGTAGTCACTTCCATAGCAGAAATTACGAAACGACCGGCTTTTGTTGTTTCAGTACCCCATTCAGCTTTTGCTCCCACAGTGAAAGTTACTTCTGATGCGCTACCTGTCCAAGTCAATGTCCAAGCTGAATTATCAAAAGTTATATCACCTGTAGATGCTGTGATAGCAGCCATACGAGTCTGACCATTACCACTCGAAGGAATTGTAAAGACAATGTTTTCGAAGTTTGTGCCATCTGTTGTAGTTAATGTCATTGTGCCATTTGCATAAATGCGTAGATCAGAGTTGGAATTGTTGTAACTTGGCACAGACGAGCCAGATTGTTTCGATACGACTGCATCAATGATGTCGTATGTAAAACCATCGATTTCAGGGTTTCCATAATTGTCTGTCACACCTGTAGTTTTCAGTGTCACCTGATCCATTGTGAAGGAAATTGTTCCGGCTGTTGCATAGCTGACAAGGCCAAGCACCATAGCCAATGAAAGTAAAAATTTCTTCATGTTTGAATTGTTTTTAGTTAATAATTTATTTTGTTGTTAAATATACTATACAACTATTCAACACAATTATCTCAATCTTTAACAAATTGAATAATAATTATGTTTCGCACTCTGTTTTTAATTATCTGATGCAAAGTTAATAAAAATCATTCTATTTCGAACAAAAATTGCTAACTTTGTCGCCAAATTTAATCTTTATAGAAAAATATCAAGGGAGCTTCTCTAAATTGTAAAGTGTAAAACGTTGCGAGGAATGGGAAAGTTAAGTCGTAATGCTATTATCGGTTATCCGGCAGGAATCATCACAGGGATAACCTACGGATTAAATCCGCTTTTCGGAATGCCTTTGATGAGCAAAGGCGTATCGATTGAGTCTATTTTGTTTTTTCGCTATGGGATAGCCGTCGCTCTTTTGGGTTTGTTCTTGATTTTGCAAAAACAAAGTTTCCGACTCTCGTGGAAACAAGCCGGAATAATGTTGATTTTGGGGTGTCTCTACACTGCGAGCAGTGTTTTTCTGTTTGAAGCCTATAACTATATCGCTTCCGGACTTGCCACGACTTTAATTTTCCTTTATCCTGTCGTGGTCGCAATCATCATGGTCTTTCTTCGTGTCATTCCTTCATGGCAAGTGTGGCTGAGCATCGTTGTGACCTTTGTCGGGGTGATTATAATGACTCAAAGTGATTCTTCTCAGACAATCGACCCGATAGGAGTCCTTTTGTCGTTAGGATCGGCAACTGTCTATGCCATATTCATCGTCATTATCAATCGCAACAAGACTATAGCCAATATTTCCAGCTCGTTATTGACATTCTATTCGCTGTCGGTCGGTGCAGTCATTTTTATGGGGACGATAATTCATTCCGGAGCTGAAGCAACAGCCGGTATCGACTGCGCAAACGATTGGTTAAATCTCGTTGGACTTGCCATATTGCCGACTATTATTTCTACTGCGACATTGGCATTAGCAACACGCAATATCGGAGCGACGAAAGCATCTGTATTGGGGGTGTTTGAGCCAATTACTGCAATCCTTGTCGGCACAATAGTGTTCAACGAAGCATTGACGACAAATATCATCGTCGGCATACTGTTGGCAATGGGTGCAATCACTTTCATGATTATCACTACAAAACGATAACTTCAATCATGCTCATAAAAAAACACACAACAGGACTAATCCCATTGTGTGCATTTTTTTATTTTTACTAATATAAATCTGTAGCTCAATTTTCAAGAAAGAGCTATTACTTGCGAATGAACGCTCTTTCGAGGTCTTGTGAGATATTTATCATGAAGTCGCCCATACGCTCGTAAGTATTTACGATGTCGATGTAGTAAACGCCTGTATGATAGTTCTTTCCGTCATTGTCGATGTTTTCTATCATCTCATCTCTGAGATTGTTGCGAAGTGTATTCAGACGATCTTCAGCATTATTTGCATTTAAGATATTGACAAGTTCGCCTTTGTGAGCAAGCGTAAGGTTTTCGATCATTGCGTTATATGCTTGTTCGACAGCATCTGCCATGGCGTTAAGATTCTTAATGGAATTGTTGTCAAATTTCTTTTTGTTAATATTCTTTCTTGAAAGTATTCGACTGATAGCTTCACCCGAGTCGCCCAAAGACTCAAGCTCACCGATGATCTTATACATCGCTTTAATCTTAATCGAAGTGCTTTCGCTGATTTCCTCTGAAGAAACTTCGTTAAGGAATGTTGCAATTTCAAATTCTATGCGATCGGAAATCTCTTCATATTTCACAAGTTTCTGACGCAATTCTTCAAACTTATCGTTGTCTGACTCATTAATTGCCGACTTAATATATTCTGCTCCGTTCTTTGATATGTTTGCAAAGTGAATAATTTCTTCAAATGCTTGTTCCACAGATAGTTCCGGAGTGGCAAGAGGTCCGGCTGAGATATATTTAAGACGGAAAGCATCGCTCTCTTGATTCTTCGGCGCTTTGACAATCCAACTGACAGCTTTTGCAATTGCTCCCGTAAACCATATCAATAACAACATATTAATAGTATTGAAAAGCGTGTGAAGCATTGAAAGTCCGTATAGTGCCGCTGTAGAAGATGCCGTTCCGGCTTCTGTGACTGCAAATCCTTCAGCAGCAGGATTTGGCAAACCAAACAAATTTTCAGTAACAAAACCGACCAATTTAAGGAATGGATTGAAGAGGATTAACGCCCAAACAACACCTGTGACATTAAATATCGTATGCGACATCGCTGCGCGTTTGGCTTGTGTGTTTCCGACAGATGCTGCGATATTGGCTGTGATAGTCGTACCGATGTTTTCACCAAGCACCATTGCGCAAGCCATGTTGAATGGGATCCAACCCATGCTCAGCATGATGAGAGTGATGGCCATTGTCGCTGATGATGACTGCAACACGAGTGTGAGCACTGTACCAAACACAAGGAACAAAAGCACTGAACCAAAGCCATAAGACGACCAGGTTGTCACAAACTGAAGCACTTCCGGTGTCTGACGAAGATCAGGAACAGACTCTTTCATGAATGAAAGACCAAGGAAGAGAAGTGAGAAACCGATGATTAGTTCACCGATATTTTTGCGTTGATCTTTTTTAGAGTTAGAGAAAAGGAAACCGAAGAGCATCATCGGGACAGCAAGAATCGAGATGTCGGCTTTGAAGCCCAACCATGCCACCATCCATGCGGTGACTGTCGTACCGATATTTGCACCCATGATAACACCGATTGCCTGTGTCAATGTGAGCAATCCTGCGTTTACGAAACTAACGACCATTACGGTTGTTGCTGACGAAGACTGTATAACTGATGTTATACCCAAACCCGTCAAAACTCCCTTAAACGGATTAGATGTCATTGCCGACAAAAATCCGCGTAATTTCTCACCTGCCGCTTTCTGCAGGCCCGAACTCATCATGTTCATCCCAATGAGGAACATGCCTAACGCTCCTAATAGCGTGAATATTTGTAATATACCCATAAAAAATAAATTATGTTTCCGGGTGCAAAGTAACTATAATTATGTTTCAAAAATGTTACAATACGAAAATATTTGTATTAAAAACTTATTATATTAAAATTTTAATATTTTAACAACGCAAGCAATCCCATTGTTGCGACACGAAAGCAAAAAATCGTCTTCACGATAAAGTGCTATCGTCAGACGATTCTTTTTATGTAGGAAGTGTAATCCTTTATGACCGGCTTATAATCGGCTGAAGCCAAAAGAGCGGAAGAAATCATAAAATCAGCAGTTGAGCGATTGATAGCTGTCGGCACATTGTAAAGAGTTGCCAGTCGCAGAAGTGCTTTCACATCGACATCATGTGGTTGGGCTGACATCGGATCCCAAAAGAAGATTAGCATATCGATTTCTTCGTTGGCTATCATAGCTCCGAGTTGTTGGTCTCCACCCAATGGTCCGGATTTGAGCATAGTGATATCAAATCTCGTATTTGACATTTCTGCTTTTTTGCTGCTCATAATTGTTTCGGTCACAATGCGTCCTGTAGTCCCGGTGCATATCAAGCGATGAGACAATAGTTTTTCCCAATTCCATGCGACCCATTCAGCGAGGTCATGTTTCATAGCATCATGTGCCACAAGTGCAATTGTTAATCGTTTAATCATAAATTTCTTTTTTGCTGTAGTTTTTAATTTCTATATTCAATATTTCTATTCCCTTTTTTGACATTGCAAAATTACAATCAGTAGATTTCTTAAATATATCAAAAATGTTAAACTATTATTAAACCGAATTCAGGCAACACTTTCCCCGACAAACAAGAATTGTGCATCTAAAGACTTCTTATCCTCAAATACACAGATATTTAGGCGTTCCTCAATCAATTAAAAGCCGAAGTAGCAGTTGACGTATGCCGAATATTGATTTGTGGCGCCATCGGCTTTAGGCATAGTCATTCTGAAGTTTGGCGAGAGTTTTACATATTTACCGAGTTTAAATTCAGCACCAAGAATTGCAGATGCTTCATCCTTTGCGATATTCCAATCGTTTCGTGAATAGATATCGTCATATCGAGCATACAAAGAGATCTTTTTGGGGAGATTAACTGATGCAAACACCGAGTAGCCACTTTGATCCTCATCTTTTGTGTATGACGAATTCATAATGTAGTTATACTCTGCGCCGACGGAAAATCTATTGTTTTTATAGCCTGCAAATCCTGCAATGTTGACCATGTCAGCCATTCCGTCAACACCACTTTGATTTAAACCGCCATAGACTCTCACTTGAAAACCTTTAATCGGAGTCAATGTTACCCCAAGACCATAGTTCAGTCCCTCATTGATTTGTATTTTTTTATAGCCTTCGCCGTTGACTACGATAGCATCGGCAGAGATCCAATCAGTAAATTTGTAGCTTGCCGAAAGACCTAAGTCGGCACTGCTACCGAATTTATATTTGTCTTGAAATGATTTCATGACATAGCGATAACCCCAAAATTTTTCTTGGAAGTTAAATTGCGTGGTCGAGATAAGACCTCCGTTGAGTGTAAGAGAGCCTGTCGTCCATGACACCATGGCATTTTTAATATATACGATGCGATGATAGTCATCGACATCCGATGACATGCCGATGTCCATCACTGCTTTTACCGAAAGTCCTTTACCAAAATTGTATTCATAGCCGAGATAGCTACGGTCTAATTCGAAACCTATATTGTCATTGTCCTCACCGAAGCCGGCATGGAAATTTGTAAACACTTGCACTATGGCTTTGCCCTTTGGAGCATCGGATTTAACTTCTTGGGCATGTGATATTAAGTTTGAGCAGACGATAAGTGCTATTGCGATAATGTTTGATAATTTCATTATGTCGTTTTTTTAAATTCTCATTACTTTTCATTGACACTGCAAAGATAGTTAGAATATTTTATATCAATATCAGGACCAAGACCATAAACACAAAATTATGAATAAAATATTACAATTTCGTTAAATCTTGCGCTGCATGTTTTGTCATTCGTTTTTTTGCTGTATTTTTGCACAAAATAATCTATACACATTATGACTACAGAACGCATATTGATAGTGGACGACGAAGAGACATTGTGTGAAGTTTTGAAGCTAAATCTCGAAAACGAGGGCTACGATGTCGATATAGCCTTCAGTGCAGAGCAGGCATTGACCTACGATCTCAAGTCTTACTCATTAGTGCTGCTTGACATTATGATGGGCGAAATCAGTGGCATCAAAATGGCGAGAATGATGAAGTCAGACGTAACGACAGCCGAGATACCTATCATATTTTGTACTGCACGAGATTCGGAAGATGATATGATTATGGGGCTAAACATCGGTGCCGACGACTACATAATGAAACCGTACACTATCCGTAATGTAATCGCACGCGTGAAGAGTGTTCTCCGCCGCACATCGGGACACAAAAATCATTCGAAGGAGGAAAAGCCAAACGTTTTGAAAGTCGATGGATTGCATCTGGATTTGGAGTTCAAACGTTGTTTAATCGACGGAGAAGAAATCAAACTTGCGCGTAAAGAGTTCGAACTATTGGCTTATCTGATTTCACATCGAGGGAAGATTTGTTCGCGCGAGCAAATTCTAAGTCGTATTTGGAGCGATGAGGTCGTCGTCCTCGACCGTACGATTGATGTAAACATCACTCGTCTGCGCTCAAAAATAGGTATTTATGGCTCGTATATTGTGACACGTTCAGGTTTTGGCTATGGCTTCCGCGATTAAACTGTCATATCATCAGCGATTGTTTCTGACGCTGTTTGTCTATTCGTGGATGATAGTCCTATGCTTCATCGGCTTTCAATATGTTCGCGAAAAACAGCACAAGTCTGAATTGTTAAATCTGCAACTTCAGACTTACAATCAATCATTGCTTGAAGTCATCGAAAGCAATCAATCCATCGATGATTTTGAATCGACCCGCAAAAAGCCATTTGAGGACTTGCGTATCACGATAATCGATCATTCCGGAGTCGTTCTATATGACAATATGATAGCACCGGATTCACTTGACAATCATAGCCGACGCACCGAAATAGTAAATACAATGTTGACCGGATACGGACATTACATCACTCGACAGTCGGCAAGTGATGGTCGCGAATACTTTTATTCGGCGACACGTGGCAAAGATGTTATCGTTCGCTCAGCTATCCCCTATTCCGAAACTCTGCTTCAACAATTAGGTCCTGACTGGTTGTTTGCCGGTGTGTTGATAGTTATTAGTATAGCAATGAGTATTTTTGCCTATCACACCACTCAACGCCTCGGCAAGACTATCAAGCGTCTTGATCGCTTTGCTCAAAAAGCAAAAAAAGGCGAATTTTTTAATGAAGACGAACCATTCCCAAATGATGAGCTCGGCTCCATTTCAAATCATATTGTTCAACTCTATGCCCAATGGCAACAAACCATAAAAGACAGAGACAAAGCACACGAAGTCGCAATGCGTGAGGAGCAAGAAAAAATACGCATCAAACGACAATTGACCAACAATATTAACCACGAGCTTAAAACGCCTGTCGCATCCATACAGGTGTGTCTTGAGACACTCCTCTCAGGCATAGATTTGAGTGAAGACAAACGCCAGGAACTTATAGAACGATGCTACGCCAACAATGAGCGTTTGCGACGATTGTTGCTCGATGTATCACTGATAACACGTATGGAAGACGGCAGCTCTCTGATTGAAAAAGAGCCTGTCGTGATTAATGACATCCTAACCGAAATTGCACAAGAATTGGAAATAATGCCTGACGAAGAGCGCTTAACCTTGCACACAGACTTTAACGAGCAAGTGGTCGTAGATGGAAACACATCGTTAATTGGCTCCATATTTCGCAATCTTACAGAGAACGCAATTGCCTACTCTGAAGGAAATAACATCTATATCAGTCTGCTAAAAAACACCGATTCGGAATGTCTTATTCGTTTTGAAGATGATGGTTGTGGTGTGGAAGAAAGTCAATTGTCAAGATTGTTCGAAAGATTTTATCGTGTGGATAAAGGACGCTCTCGACGAATGGGTGGTACAGGCCTCGGGCTGGCAATTGTCAAACACGCTGTGTTGTTTCATGGAGGCACGATAAGTGTCAGCAATCGTCCGGAAGGCGGTCTTCGATTTGATTTTTCATTAAGCAAACAATCAGACGTATAGGTAGCAAATCATCACATTCGGCGGCTCATTAACCGACAAATTCATTCAATCAGTTGATAAAATTTCGGTCGAGAATGCTTAATGCAATCTCGACCGATTAGCTATATCGTCGTTGTCTCAACGACGACGTTTTGATTTGCCTTTTGACTTAGTTTTATCTTTGCGAGAAGACTCTTTTTTGCGACGCTTCGCATCGGCTATTGTGTCACGACCGCGAGGTGTCGATGATGAGCGTTGCGAAAGAATCGGATTGCCTTCTTTGTCGGCAAGCGCGAAGTCAAGCAGTTTCTTATCCAAATCGGCGCGAGCAACCACGACCTTGACTTGGTCGCCAAGAGTGTATTTCACATGAGTGCGACGTCCGATAAGCGTATAGTTTTTCTCATCGAAATCGAAAAAGTCATCGGGCAAGTCGCGAACCGGCACAAGCCCTTCACACATGTTTTCTTTCAATTCCACGTAGATACCCCATTCGGTGACACCGGAGACTGTGCCTTCATAGACTTCACCGATGTGGTCCTTAAGGAATTCGACTTGCTTATATTTTATGCTGGCACGTTCGGCATTAGCAGCGAGTTGCTCCATATCGGAAGAATGTTTGCAAAAGTCCTCTGTGCGCATCTTGTCGGCACTGCGACCCTTGTCGAGATAACGCTGAAGCAGACGATGCACCATCATGTCGGGATAACGACGGATCGGCGAAGTGAAATGAGTGTAATAGTCAAAAGCCAAACCGTAGTGTCCGATATTTTCTGTTGTATATACAGCTTTCGACATCGAACGCAAAGCAAGAATTGACAATAAATTTTCCTCTCCCTTTCCTTTGACATCGCGAAGCATACGATTAAGCGAACTGTTCATCTCCTTGCGTCGGCCGTCGGATTTCACTTTGTAGCCGAAACGATGAGCAATGAGCGACATGTTGGCAAGTTTCTCAGGGTCGGGATTGTCATGTATGCGATAGACAAACGTCTTTGCTTTTTTGCCGGAAGGCTGTTTGCCTATAAATTCTGCCACAGTGCGGTTGGCAAGTAGCATAAACTCTTCAATGAGCTTGTTGGCTTCCTTTGATTGCTTGAAATAGACGCTTAACGGCTTTCCGTTATCATCGATTTCAAATCTCACTTCTACGCGATCGAAGTCAAGCGCACCGTTGTCAAATCGCTGCTTGCGCAATTCTTGTGCAAAATGGTTGAGCTGCAACATTTCTTCTGCATAATCACCTTCGCCTGCCTCGATGATTTCTTGTGCCTCTTCGTAGGAGAATCGGCGATCGCTACGTATTATGGTGCGACCGATACGATAATTAATGACGTTAGCATTGTCATCAAGTTCGAAGACAACAGAAAAAGTAAGTTTTTCTTCATCAGGGCGCAACGAGCAAATTCCATTTGAGAGATGCTCCGGAAGCATCGGGATAGTGCGATCCACAAGATAGACGCTTGTTGCACGATTTTGCGCTTCACGGTCGATGATTGTGCCCGGAGTGACATAGTGGGTCACATCGGCAATATGGACTCCGGCCTCCCAATGTCCGTTAGGCAGACGACGCAATGAGATGGCATCGTCGAAGTCTTTAGCATCGCGTGGGTCGATAGTGAATGTGGTCACGTCACGAAAATCTTCGCGACGAGCAATTTCTTCAGGCGTGATACCGGCATCGATTTTATTGGCGGCTTTTTCGACCGACTCCGGATATTTGTATGGCAACCCGAATTCGGCGAGAATAGCGTGCATCTCGGCAGTATTTTCTCCTTTCTTGCCTAAAATATCGACCACCTCACCACGTGGATTCATCTCGTCGTCACGCCAATGGGTGATTCGAGCGATAGCCTTGTCGCCATCCTTCCCTCCTTTGAGTTTGCCACGAGGGATGATGATGTCGGCAGCAAGATATTTAGAATCGGTGATCAGTGCGCAATAATTGTTCTCAATACGCAAAGTGCCGATAAACACCTGCTCTTTGGCTTCAATAATTTCCACCACTTTGGCTTCAGGCTCTGCCCCGCGACGGCTCGCAGAGACCACTACCCTCACTTTGTCGCCATTGAGAGCATGCATCGAATTGCGCTCGGCAACAAATATCTGCTCATCGTCTATGACCACAGCATTCTTGCCATTGGAACGACGCATAAAATAGCCCTCATTCTCAGTGCCACGATTGCCCTTGATCTTATATCGTCCGAGACTCACTTCAGTCAGAATATCTGCCAATGCCAAATCTTCAAGAATATTTATTATATCCATCCGATTTGAGGGGTGATTGGCATCGATTGCGTGAGCTATCTGCTTATAATTAAACGCTTGCGTGTTCTCCTTCTGCATAAAAAGGAGAATACGATCGGCAATTACGCTTTTCTTCAGTCTTACAGGTTGATCTTCTTTCTTTTTTTTACTTTTACTCATAATTAATTGCGTTTCATAGATTTGTGGAAAACGTCTATAAATCTCTCGTCTTTCCTTCTATAGAAATTGTCGGTTTTTATGTCGGTTTTCGCTGAAAAATCCCCAGTTCTATATATAGAACGCTAAATTAACTGTTTTTTATCATTCTTACAAAACTTTTTTATACAATTTTCGCCCATTCGGCATCATCGCACTCTCACTGCTCTCACACATGGTTGGCAATAAATCTGCTGAGAATATGTGGTAAAACTATCTGTCCGACAACTTCTATCTCGTCGATACAGAGCAGTGTTTCGACAAGATTATAAAAAAATCAATTAAAAATGTGGCATTTTCAGATGAGTTTGCTAATTTTGCATTAATAATGGCATAAAAGCCACTTCTTATAAGACGATGAAAGATTTTACAGACCAAGACATAGAACGTATCAGCATCCTTGTTGAAGAAAAGAATGAAACGCAAGCACGAGAAGAAATTCTTAATCTTCACCCTGCTGATATCGCTGAAATAATTCAGTCGCTCAATAAGAAAGAAGCAGAGTGGCTCTTCGACCTCATTGAAGACAATGAGTTGAAGGGTGATGTGCTTATGGAGCTTGATGAGGAAGAACGTGGCAAACTTCTTGAGGGCATGAATAGCGAAGAAATCGCTGATGCTGTCGAAGAACTTGACACTGACGACGCTGTCGAACTCATCAAGGAACTCGACGAAGAAGAACGCGAAGAGGTCATCTCTCTTATCGAAGACGTTGAACAAGCCGGCGACATTGTTGATCTTTTGCAGTATGATGAGGACACAGCCGGTGGTATGATGGGCACAGAAATGATTGTAGTCAACGAGAATTGGTCGATGCCTGAATGCCTGAAAGAGATGCGTATTCAAGCCGAAGACATGGACGAAGTCTATAACATATATGTCGTAGATAACGATAATCGTCTGCGTGGAGTGTTGCCGCTGAAGAAGATGATCACCCACCCTTCAGCTTCGAAAATCAAGCACGTAATGGAGACAGAGCCTCACGTTGTTCGCACCGACACACCCAAAGAAGAAGTTGTACTCGACTTCGAAAAATATAACCTTGCAGCAGTAGCAGTGGTCGATAGCATCGGACGATTGATGGGACGCATCACCTTCGACGACGTCATGGACGAAGTGCGCGAGCAGTCGGAACGCGACTACCAGTTGGCTTCGGGTATCTCTTCTGACGTCGATGCAGAAGACTCTGTATTGGCACAAACCAAGGCACGCATCCCATGGCTTCTCATCGGAGTGGTCGGAGGAATTGTCAGCTCCTTAATCTTGGGCGGTTTTGAAGCTCAATTGGCACAAGTGACAGCCCTCGCTCTATTTATCCCATTGATTATGGGGACAGGGGGTAACGTCGGAGTGCAAGCATCAGCTATCGTCGTTCAAGGTCTTGCCAACGGCTCGCTCGACATCAAAAATGCCGGCAACCAAATAGTGAAAGAATTATTGATTTCGTTGCTGAATGCCACTATCATATCTGTTGGAGTCTTTGCCTACAACCTTATCGTCATGCCGGACGACTTCGCAGTGACTATCTCGGTGGCAGTCTCGTTGTTCTTAGTGGTGATATTCGCATCAGTGTTTGGCACCTTTGTGCCTTTGATGCTTGAAAAACTCAAAATCGACCCGGCACTTGCGACAGGACCGTTTATACAAATCACCAACGACGTAGTCGGCTTGTTGATTTATGTCTTCATATCAACATGGTTGCTTGGCGTAATACCTAACATCTAACGTCTTTTTCAAAAATTTCGGGAATTTACCTCGATAATATATACGGATAATAATATAAAATAGTTATCTTTGTAGTCAATTGTAAAATTTTAAAATCTTAACCGAAGAAAATGGGAAAGGTACTTATTATCGGCGCCGGTGGGGTAGGAACAGTAGTAGCCCACAAATGCGCACAAAATCCGGAGGTATTCTCCGAAATCGTCATCGCTTCTCGCACAAAAGAGAAATGTGACCGTCTCGCTGAGAAAATCGGTGCTAAAAACATCGTGACCGACCAGGTCGATGCGGACTCTGTGGAGCAACTTGTTGAGCTGATGAACCGTCATAAACCGGAGCTCGTAATCAATGTGGCTCTCCCTTATCAAGACCTCACAATCATGGAGGCTTGCCTTCAGTGTGGCGTCAACTACCTCGATACAGCCAATTATGAGCCAAAGGACGAAGCTCACTTCGAATACTCATGGCAATGGGCTTATCGCGAACGTTTCGAAAAAGCAGGCTTGACTGCTATCCTCGGTTGTGGCTTCGACCCGGGCGTATCGGCTATATTTACAGCTTACGCTGCTAAGCACCATTTCTCGGAAATGCACTACCTCGACATCGTCGATTGCAACGCCGGAAATCATGGTAAAGCTTTTGCTACAAACTTCAACCCGGAAATCAACATCCGCGAAATCACTCAGAAAGGTCGCTATTGGCAAGACGGCAAATGGGTGGAAACAGAAAACCTCGAAATCCACTTGCCTCTAAACTATCCGGGCATCGGCGAACGCGAATCATATCTTCTCTATCACGAAGAGCTTGAATCGCTCGTTATCAACTTCCCGACTATCAAGCGTGCTCGTTTCTGGATGACTTTCGGTCAAGAATATCTAACTCACCTTCGCGTAATCGAAAACATCGGTATGGCTCGCATCGACCCTGTGATGTACAATGGTCAGGAAATCGTGCCTATCCAATTCCTCAAAGCAGTGCTTCCAGACCCGGGTTCACTCGGAGAAAACTACACCGGCGAGACTTCAATCGGTTGTCGCATCAAAGGTCTTAACAAAGAAGGAAAAGAATCTACTTACTACATCTACAACAACTGCTCACACGAAGCAGCCTACAAAGAAACAGGTGCACAAGCAGTCAGCTACACAACCGGTGTTCCGGCAATGGTCGGCGCATACATGTTCATGACCGGACAATGGGTAATGCCGGGCGTTCACAATGTAGAAGAATTCGATCCGGACCCATTCCTCGAAAAATTGGCTAATTCAGGTCTGCCTTGGCACGTAATCGTTGACCAAGACCTTGAATTCCGCGACTAAACGATAATCGTAAACAACGACAATAAAGACAATTGAGGGTATCTCCGACGCGAGACACCCTCTTTTTTATCAATTCAAAATCGTCCTATAATGTTGGATGATTTTTCAAAGCAAGAAATTGAATGGTTTTTAAGTATTGGATTCTCGCATCATTATGAAATTCTAATAAAAACAGAAACTATACAAGAACGATTATTTTATATTCGTAGAGACATAGTTTAAATTTGGTGCAAAAGGCACATTTTTGGACTAATCGATGTTTTGTATTAAAAAATATATTCAAATATTTGCATATATATATATATATATATATATATTCGCGTTATTTTTAACTTTTTAACACTTATTACTATATGAAAAAATTTTTAAACTTAAAGTATGCTCATACTTTTGTTCTCGTTTTGCTTTGCTCCTTAATTAGTTTTACTTTCACTGCTTGTAGCAATGATGAACCGGAACCAGAGACAGGAAAGAAAGATTTTTTAGTTGGCACATGGAAGTATCAATTTTATGATGATGGTTTTGTATATTATACTTTCAATGAAAATGGCACAGGGACAGTTTTCGAAAAAGATGGTGGCTACATAGACCAAGATGATACATTCACGTATATACATTATCCAATAGAGCAAAGAATCAAAATCTTTTGGGATGGCGATTATGAAAATATATCGTATGAAAAAATTTCAAATACACGAATAATCGTTTACAATTTTAGTGATGAAGTAGAAATTTGGGAGAAACAATAATTTCTGCCTTCTAAGCATAAAGAATGTTGCTGCGCCGATGTGGTGGAGCGACATTCTTTTTTATGGTGACGACGAGAAGGATTCTCATGGAAAATGAGGAATAGCATGTGGAACGCGTATCAGCGTCACGCATTTTCATCACACCTTCGAGCTTCTGTCTTTTGCAATCTTTCTTCTTCCAGCAGACGGGTTTTACGCGCAATCATCTCACCTGAAGTTTTGCCAAAATATCCACCCGGCGTACCGTCGGAAGCAACGACTCTATGGCATGGGACTTCAGGAGCAAATGGATTGCGACGCAATGCCTGACCGACAGCCTGCGCACTGCGACAACCGATGCGATGTGCCAATTCAGCGTATGTGATAGTCGCGCCTGAAGGGATGCAAAGCAACTCCAGATAGACACGTCGCTGAAACTCCGTAATATCGGTAGCCTGCATTACTCGTTTGCGAATGTCGCAATTGTCAGTCATACTGATTTTCTGATTTTGTATTGGGGGATAAGATGAAAATGGGCGTGTGTTGTTCTATGTATCAACACTTTCGTTAAGCACATAAATGCGTATTATTTTGGCGAGGGCAATTCGATGCGAAATGTCGTGCCACGTCCGATTTCAGAGTCTTTGACAAATATTTTTCCGCCATGATACTCTTCAATAATGCGTTTTACAAGAGTCAAGCCAAGCCCCCAACCACGTTTCTTTGTCGTATAACCGGGATTAAACACGTTTTTGAAGTTTTTACGAGAGATACCCTTCCCTGTGTCGTTGATTTCTATTGCCACACGCTCTTTTTCGCCAATGGTTGTGATTGTGATTGTTCCGGCGCCGTCCATTGCATCCACAGCATTCTTGGTAAGATTTTCCATAACCCACTCAAAAAGAGCCACCGAGAGCATCACGCCATGGTCGTCGTCGGAAAGATTCATGACAATATTCACTTTGCCCGACACTCTGGACTTCATATAATCGAGCGAACGGCTGACTGTATCGTTAAGATATTCAAGTTTAAGTTCCGGCTTAGAACCGATTTTTGAAAAACGATCGGCAATGACCGACAGACGGTTGACATCCTTGTCAATCTCGCTGACGACATCAGCATCTATTCCATACGATTCCAGCAATTGAGTCCAAGCCATAAGCGAAGATATAGGCGTGCCAAGCTGATGAGCTGTTTCTTTAGAGAGCCCTACCCAGACACGATTTTGCTCTGCACGCTTTGTGTAAATTATGGCTGAAAAGACTATTAATGCAATGACAATCATCACCCCGAGTTGGATGTAGGGATAATAGCTCAGACGCGTCAAAACGACTGAATCTTCGTAATAGATATACTGACGCGTATCGGCATCTATATCGATAATGATTTTGTTTGAACCTCGACGAAGTTTGGCTAATTTCTTATTGAGATATTCCTGATTTTGTGGTGACATCTCTGAGAAAAGCAATAGTTCCCCCTCATCCTTAACGGGAAGATCGAAGTTTCGATGATTAAGGATATTTCCTTCGCCGTCTTCGACGAGTACCGGTATCGACGTGTTGCGTTGTATAATCGACAAGAGATAATCAAAGTCAGTGTTTTCATCTGCATTAGCGAGGCGTTTTGTGGCATCAGCCCATATCTCCATTCTGATTCTTTCTTGTTCGGACAATTCTTTTATCAGATTGTTTGAGACGACGAGAAAGACCACAATGGTTATGGCAGAAATAGCCAAAAATATAACCTTGCCGGCACGTTGTGATTCGTAGATATTAGCCATTTGAATTAAAAACGCAGATGATTAATGGTTTATTGTGTCGGAAATGTCATTGAGAATCCACCTTGCCACACAATCCGAAGTATTGCAACCGATCACTTCATCTGCCATTTCACGAACCCTATCAATAGCATTTTCGACAGCGACGGCATGTGTGGCTGCCTGCATCATCGGAATATCGTTGACATTATCGCCAAAGACCACTACCCTCTCGGCTCCTACCTCTTCGGCAATACTTTGGACTGCCGATGCCTTTGATGCTTCCTGAGAGAACACCTCAAGAAGCGCCACATCAGGGCCGAATATGTCATGATAAAACACCGGATTTATGCCCTCCATCTCTGAAATTTCACGATATAATCGCTCTACTTGTGCCGTCGGTTGCATCGAGTAGAACAAAAGCGTACGCTCCAACGACGCCGACGATATGTCGTCGCTAAGCATGAATCGTTTGAAGGCTGATCCTGAACGCTCGTCGGCAAATTTGCGCTCTAAGTCGCTAAGATCGCCGCAATGTCTAACCTCAACAGCATTCTCGCCCAACGAGTAATGAAACACCGGCAAATTATGACGACGATAGATCGCCAATAATTTTTCAGCCTGCGTTGTATCGATAAATTTCGGTTTTGAGTAATCGTGTGTGTTGAAATCCCATCTTACGGCTCCGGTCATTGCAATAGCAGGCAATTTCATGTCAACCTTCTTCAGCAAACGAGAAACCGTGGCAGGCGTACGTGCTGTGGCTATTGTAAAATCGGCACCCAAGCAAATGGCTTGATTGAGCATTTGTGCCGAAGCATCACTAAGTTCTGAAGCAGCTCCTAAAAGAGTGCCGTCAAGATCGCTTACATATAACGTTTTCGGTCGTTTCATCCCCTTATTTAATGTCTTCCCACTCGGCATCTTCCACCTGATTCTCGCGATAATTATCCGATGGTCTCTCGCCTTGCGGATGAGTATCAGAAGGCTCTTTTGTCTCTGTGAAATCTACATATTCGCCATAATCCTCAGGGATAATCTTTTTGTTTCGACGACGAGAAGCACTCTGCCTTTTGCCCCACGTGAACCATGATGAACCATTTCTGTCCGACTGCTCTTGCGTCTGAGCGCCAAAAGGCGACTGACGGAAGGCTTTGTTCATGCTGCGATAAGTGTGATAAATGCGCCAACCTATTCGCGCTACGACAAAAAGCAACCAAAGTATGAAACCTGTGAATATTAATCCTAATAAGCCCATTATTTCTACTGATATAAGTCAATAATTATTTTAGCCCGGCTCTGAAACGCATAGCGACAGCCGAGAGAACATAGTATAAAATAGTAATCGCCATCCCCATTAATCCTCCGATAGCTACAAAAACGATAGCTGCAATCACCAGAATATATCGATGAGAATTTTCTTTAAACGAATAGTTTTTGAATTTCAATGAGTAGATACGAATTGACGAAAGCATCAGCCAACTCATCACTATTATAGCTGTTAAAGTCAACCAATTAAGTATGCCTCCAATTTCATAATAGAAAGCAACAAAACCAATCCAAAAGATTGCATTTGCCGGAATCGGGAGACCTATGAAATTGCTTTCTTGACGCGTATCAACATTAAATTTTGCCAAACGCATTGCTCCGGCCGCCGGAATCAAAAGGCTGCACCATGCCACCCATTCTGCACCACCACAAGCGACGACAGCGTTATATAGGATCACCGCCGGAGCGACACCGAAGCTCACTAAATCGCAAAGAGAATCAAGCTCTTTACCCACTTCTGAATATGCCTTTAGCAGTCGTGCCATAAAGCCGTCGAGAAAGTCTGCGACTGCAGCTATGCCTATAAAAATAAATGCCCACTGATATGCTACCAACCCACAGATCGGCTCATCGCCCTTTGATGCCAAAATAATAGCTACTGTACCGGCGATAAGATTTATACATGTTATGGCATTTGGTATGTTATATCTTATTTGCTTTAATATGCTCATACTGATTTACGTTTTTGATGAGACTACATTTTCCCTCTATGGTTTATTACACTTTCCCTTTTAGTTTTGCCAATGGCGTCAGTCCTCCCCAAGTTTTATCGCCAAGCTTCACAAAAACCTCTGCATTCAACGGCAAAAACAAATCGACACGCGAACCAAATTTGATGAATCCCATGTGATTATCAATATTTGCTTCATCGCCTTCTTCGGCGTATGTCACAATACGACGAGCCATTGCGCCGGCTATCTGGCGAGCAGTAATGCGCTCTCCATTGCGACATACGATGCCTATTGTGCTACGCTCGTTTTCTGTACTCGACTTTGGAAGATAAGCCGAAAGGAAACGTCCTTTGTGATGACGAACATAATCCACCTGACCGTCAACAGGAAACCAATTGGCATGTACATTCATCGGAGTCATAAAGACCGACAATTGGATGGCCGGACCCTTGATGTATTCCGGCTCTATCACTTCTTCAAGAGCTACCACTGTGCCATCAACCGACGATACGATCATATCCTCTCTCTCTCCCTTATAATAGCGACGTGGCGAACGAAAGAAATTGAATACAAAAAGATAGAACATCAGCGACAATCCTGAGAAAATACATGGCAATACGACCGGTGGTAAAAACAACCACACCGGAACATTCAGCGCTGCCAATACGATAAACAATAGAATTAATATATTTGTCCCTTCTCTATGTATTTTCACTATCTTTGTTATAAATCTGTTAAATAATCTGCAAATATACTAAAACCATGCCAATTCTCCAAATTTAAGTCTATTGATCAACGCTCCGCAGATTAAACGAGCACGATGCTATCACTTGATTTTTCTCTCCTCGGTCGCTATTTGTTATGACCGAGGAGAGTGAGTCGCGAGAATTATAGTTTGACTACTTTGGCAGAGCCGATGATGCGATTTTCGCGTAGGAGCACGGCGATATAGATGCCTGACTGAACATTAGTGCGAAGTGTAATCGACTGACCTGCAGTCAATGATGCATCGGTCTGTGCCACTATGTTACCACAAAGATCGACAAGGTGGAGAGTGTAGTCACCATCAGTTTGAACTGTGGCGTTGAGAGTATCGCTGAATGGCGATGGATAAGGTTTGAAGTCGATACCGTCGATTGTTGTGCCGACGATGCCTGAATTTATTTTTCCATCAAGGTTGACGACATAGATGTAGGCATATTCTGCCTTGTCGTTACCGATGCTGTTGTCGAGGTTGAGTTGAGGCGTGTAGATGCGATATGTGCCGTTTTCGAGGCTTGGGAAACGAAGTTCAGCTGAGCCGTGGGCTACGCCTTGTTCGTCGATAGTGATGTCGGATGTTGTTGCGTATGCGTCAGCCGCAGTGAGTGTAGGGATAAGCGTTGTCGGTTGGGCTTTAGAGCCACGCAACGCCGGATAGCCTGCGGTGACTATCTCGTCCATAGAAGTCGAATGTGTGCTGAAAGCATGGTTGAGCACTGCTTCCGGATAGGTCGAGAGAGTGTTGCGATAGATGTCGTCGCCTTCGAAGTCCCAAAGGGCTGTCATGCCTGCAGGAGGATTGGCAGCGTCAATGTCTCCCATAGTCGATGCAATGGCATCGGCATCAAGAGCCACGTTATAGAATTGTAGGTTGTCGATCACTGCATCGTAGCCGGCAAAACTGCCGACACCTGCTGTACCCCCGACAGCTATGATAGCATTAGGGTCGAAGTCTTTCCATGCCTTGTCCTTTGGCTCGGTGACAGACTTTGGGGTGATTAGTTGACCATTGATGTAGAGCGAGAAGTTGCGTTCGGAATCGGTGAATATGCCGTAGTAGCTTGATTCGGTAATCTTGTACTCATCAAAAACGTATGCGACATGATACCACGCATTTTCTTCAAACTTCACTTTGCCCTTTCCATTGTCGTCGGTGAAGTCGTAAACGAATGTATTGTTGTGGTGGCTACGGATAGAGATATTGTTGAGATAGCCGTCGTCGGAGATAGTTCCCCAAAGCCAACCCCAGTCGGAGTACGGCCACGCGTCTTTAGGGTTGCGTATGTTGAGCAGCCATGTAGGGTCTGAGAGGTCAGTGAATTTCACCCAGAATGCGACGCTGAATTTGAGGTTGGATTCATCAACAGTGACCTTTTCCCAACCTTCACCATCTTCAATGGTCTCAACGTCGGCTTGCACACCTGCTTGTCCGGCAGGAATACCGAGTGAGTATCCACGAAGATTGACGCCGCGAGAAACAGAGCCTACAGCACCCGATTCAGCAGTGTATTGCATTGTCAATGTGTCGGAAGGACGAAGTTTCATTCCGGTGCCCGGCAATGTGGTGTGAGTAGTCTTGAGATCAGATAGTGTGCCGTCGTTGTTGACCATCAAGTAGTCGGCGTTTTCGTCGAGAGTGGCAGTAGTCATCTCTTCAGTCACTTCAGAGATAGCGTCACCATCACCGTTGGTGTCAACTGGATGGAACGATGATATAATAGGCTCTGTTACAGACACATCGTTATAGATATGGATAGCCGAATGGAGGCGGCGCACGTTACCTTGAGCGTCGTATGCTTCGATGTCGTATGTGCCATAAGGAAGCGCTTCGAGACTGACGGCATCGGCATCGATGTCGGCTGTGGCATTGAAGTTGTGGCTGCCACCGATAGCGAGTTCGATCGGTGTTTCAAATGATGCGTTGTTGTATGGACCGATGAGTTTCCAACTCTCTGCCGGAGCATGGAGTGGGTCTTTGTAACCAATACTGAACTGCTCTTTATCAGTGATGAATGAGTCGGAAACTTCGATGTCGTCGTTAGTTATATATGTCTCTGCGCCGAATTCGATAGTCATCGGTTCGCTCCATGCGATAGCCGATTCGCTCTGCATGTCGAGACTGACAGCAGAAACGCCGACAGAAAGCGTAGCGCCCTCAGCTTTCGCCTTTACAGGGTCGTAAGGTGCAGAGAAGAATAGTGCAGCCCACGATGTGGTAGCACCCATAAGTGTAGTTTCTTCCGACTCGGCATAATTAATGCGAGCGTAGATTTTATAGAGTGAAGCGTTGTGGTCGATGTTGTAGTGACCTTGACGGTTGCCCTCTGCAAGATTGAGGTCGAATATCACCTTCGCGTCGAGACCATCTTTATGAGCAGCGAGAAGAGTGGCTGATGTCACTATAGGGGTATCAGGTGCTGTGTATTCTGCTCTACGAACAGAAACCTCGCCGATATTGATGTCGAGTTCTGATGCATTGTCAAATTGCAATGCGATTAGTGCCAATTGTTTAGCCTCCGAGATTGTAAAACTCTTTTCGATCCACTCAGGCGCGGCTGTTTGATCGGCTGATAGCACAATGAGGTCCTGAGCAGATGTCCATTGCGAGCAATCTTCGCCATAGCCGAGCATCAATGCAATGTCAGCAGATCCATTTGCAAGTTTGTAACGCACAGTGACGATGTCGCCGGTTTGGAGGTCAAAACGAGTCTTAAACAAGTGCAATACGGCGCTTTGCGACTCTGTGCCACGAATGCGAAGAGACGAGCCACCCATCCATGCGTCGTTCCAATCAAACTCTGCACAAAGTCCCACCGGAGCAGATGAGTAGTCTCTGCCGAGAGGTGATGCAGCCCACCACCAACGCCATGTCGGCAGATAGTCTTGAATACCGATATTAGTCCACTCATTGGAGTGCTGACGGATGCCTTGCCAATTGAAATACTGACCATTGCCAAGATTGAATGCACTATAGAACGGCTCTTCGTCGAGATTCCAGCAAAGAGTGCTTTGCGCCGCTACCATTTTAGAGAGACCGAAGAACTCGGTATCAAGTGAGTTGTCAATGTTCTCGTTGACTTCGAGTGAGACATCGAGAGCGTGGATAGGATTGAAGCGACTATTGGTGTACCAACGTTCAAGCAATCGCTGATAGGTGTGCTGCACTTCGAGAGGTTGAGAGCCGTAAGCAAATCGGCGTTCCCAGAATGTGTTGGAATCGTGGCCCGACCACATACCGATAGAGACTGCTTTGTCGTAGAGATATTGCCAACGTCCATTCTGCTCGCCGTTGCCGGTCAAAACAGGATAGCCGCCTTGGAGGTCAAACGTCGCATAGACATCAAACGGATTGCGTTTCAGAGTGTTGGCAGTGTACTCGATAGACGCCGGAAGGTATTCTACATTTCCGTTATTGAAGTTGGCGTTCCAGTTGTAATTGAGGAAGTATGACGCAGTCTTGTTGTCGGCATCACCGAAGAAGATTTCTGTCTTTGGGGTGATGCCATTGTCGAATGTCGGTCCGGCAGTCAGCGTCTCTCCGTCATACCATATATTCTCAGCAGAAAACGACTTCATATCGCCTGTGTACTTACGCTCGAAATGCTGAGTAATGGCTTTGTTGAGCTTTACGACCTCAGGGATACCATGAGCATTGTAGCCACCGACATATTCCGAGTTGTAACCGATGCCATCGATACCATAATAGTCAAGGTATTCGATGACCTTATTGCGGCTCTCTTCGGTAGCTCCAAGTTCAATGTAAAGATCGCCCCAACCATTGCTTGCCATGTCCGCACCAAAAGCAGGTGTTGACTGAGTAGCTACAGCGACACCATTTTTATGTGCCACATCGGCAAAATTACCCGGCAAGCGCATGAACCGATCGCTCCATGCACCCCAAGTAGAGATGTATTGCCACATCGAGAATACTTCGCTATTGAACAAGCCATTGGGCAAAATTTCAAACGGCGACTTAGTAGAGTAGCTATAGCTAAATCCGTATGGAAACCAATTCAGTATCTTCTTGCTATAGTGAGAATAGTCCTTATGTTCACTATAGATGCTATTAGTGTCCCATTCCCACCAAGGAATGAGTTTAGTGTTAATCTGAGTCGCAGAGTTGACAAATCTCGCTTTCGGTTTAACACGTGAAATGAAGAAATTATCGTCATTTGATAGTGGAGTGCCTTTCTGCCAATCAGCGATGCGAAACTCTGTTCCACTTGGACTTTGGTCAATTTGCCCGGGACGAAGATATTGAGCACTTGTCGCAAGCGATGTCCCAAGCGAGATGAATGATACAAGAAGAAACTTTTTCATAATGGTTTTAGATGGATATATTATTATTGGTGAAATCTCGGGAATTTGTAGAAATTTCCGAGATTTCATTAATTTTAATGGTTTACGTTAGCTATTCATTTTGACTACGCTTGTCGGAGGCAGGGTGTCGTTGCGACGGTCGATGGCTTTGACTACGTTGTCAGCGAGATTCCAGAAAGCGTCAACTTGTGGAGTCGGACCGGCAGGTTGACCGTCGGCTGTCAATCCGAGAGCAGCCGGAGTGCCGGCATCGCCATTGCCACAGATGTCAGCCACCAATGGCACTTGTGCCAAAAGGTCAACGCCCATCTCTTCTGCCAAGCGCACGCCACCGCCATTGCCAAAAATGAAGTATTTTTCTTCAGGATGCTGAAGAGGAGTGAACCAGGCCATATTTTCGACAAGGCCCAAGATAGGCACATTGACTTTATCGCCTGTGAACATTGCAATACCCTTACGAGCATCGGCAAGAGCCACTTCCTGTGGAGTGCTGACCACTACGACGCCTGTGATCGGGAGTGTCTGAACGAGAGTGAGGTGGATGTCAGATGTGCCCGGAGGCATATCGATGATGAAGTAATCGAGTTCACCCCAATTGGCATCGGTAATGAGCTGACGCAATGCGTTGCTTGCCATACCGCCACGCCAAAGCACTGCACTATTCTTGTCGACTACAAAACCGATGGAGAGCAACTTGACACCATATTTCTCCATAGGCACAATCTTGTTGACGCCATCGACCTCCTCCATGTAGAGTTGCTCGTCTTCGACGCCAAACATTTTAGGCACTGAAGGACCAAAGATGTCGGCATCGAGAAGTCCGACCTTGTAGCCCTTAGCCGCGAGAGCGACAGCGAGGTTGGAAGCGACTGTAGATTTTCCTACGCCACCCTTGCCCGATGATACGCCGATGATGTTTTTAACGCCCGGAAGCGGATTAGCCGGCTTTTCAGGGAGTGGACGACGAGCCTTGGCAGCGATGTTGCCTTTGATTTCGACATCAGCGCCGACGTAGGTGAGGATAGCTGTTTCAGCAGCTCTGACCACACTTTTGATGAATGGGTCGGTCGGTTTATCAAAAATAAGAGAAAAAGTCACCTTGCGTCCGTCGATACGGATGTCGTCTTCGATCATGTCGTTTTCTACAAGGTCTTTTCCATTGCCCGGATAACGGACAGTTTTTAGCGCTTCAATGATAAGCGCCGGATATATAGGATCGTGTGTCATTATTTTGTTATAATTTAATAATTTTACAATAGTTTTTATGTCTATAAATTCGAGAATTTCATAAATTTAACAGCTGACGCCGTTAGTATTAAACATCGAAACCTCGATTTCGGTTCTTAGTCGGTCGCGGGGTTCATGCCTTGCACAATGCCACGAGGGTAGGAGTGATAGTCGTCGCGCTCGATGTCGTCCTCCACTGGCTCTTGGAGAGTCGTATCGCGCAGAGGGTTGAACGAGATGAACTTGATAGTCTTACCTCGCGAAAGCCATTGTTGCTCGTAGAAAGTCTTGATAGAGAGCACCGGATCGGCCATACCGCTACCATAAAGGTCGTCGGTGTCGGCCTCAGTCGGAAAATTATTTAGTTTCACCAAGCGAGAGGTATAGGTGTAAAGGAATGGAGAGTCGGTCTTGAGGTGAATCAGACCATTAGCACGAAGTATCTTGCGATATAGCTCCAAGAAACGAGTCGATGTCAAGCGACGACGTGTCTTTTGCATCTGTGGGTCGGGAAATGTAATCCATATCTCCGACACCTCATCGGTGGCAAAGAAACGATCGATCATCTCGATATCTGTACGAAGGAATGCCACATTTTTCAACCCTTCAGTCTCTGCTGCTTTTGCACCTGTCCAGATGCGTGCACCCTTAATATCGATGCCGATAAAGTTTTTTTCGGGGTATTTGCGTGCAAGGCCTACTGTGTATTCGCCCTTGCCACAACCCAATTCAAGTACGATAGGATTGTCGTTGCCGAAATATTCTGCACCCCATTTGCCTATAAAAGGAAAGCCATCTCTCTCAAGTACTGCCCATGGGTATTGGAACACACAAGAGAAAGACTCCATTTCTGCAAATTTTTTCAATTTATTTTTGCCCATTTCTTATGTTTATCTTATCAATTTAAACGTAGCGACTTGATTGTCGGTGGTCACTACTACGATATATATCTTTTCTGTTAGTTCATTCATTTGACACTCTGTCGATGTCTGATTTGGATGCAATGTTGCCATGTGTATGCCTTGCAATGCGTATATGCTGACTCTACGAATTACGTCTGTCGATTGAATATTGAGTACGCCTTCGCCAAACCATGCTTTGATGTCATTCTTCTCCTTATCGATTTTAACAACAGATGAATAGTCCACAATCTTAAATTCGTTCCATTGCGACGACGATCTCCATGCTTGTTCCGTTCCGTCGGCAACCCTCAAAGTCACCTCCGGTTGCGACACCCATTCAAAAACACTCTCGCCAAGTTGAGGCACACGTTCTTCCAATGCTGAAACGTCAATCAATGTCAATCGATTCATACCTGCCATCGCTTTATCGCCTAATGATGACATCGACGGACCGATGATAATCTTTTGCGACTTGTTGTTATATAGCGCATAATCGCCTATCTCTTCTACGTTGACAAAATCTTCTGATTCAAATCTGAGAGACTCATCTCCACAAAAAAGATAGTCGGCAACATTACTGATTTGCGCATCGATGCTTGCCAACCTCGGACAGTAGAAAAAAGCGCCATCACACAATTGTGTCGCCTTTCCTTTAATGAAGACCTTTTCCAATTTAGGAGATGCCGCAAAAGCAAACTCTCCTACTGTCTCCACCAAAGTCGGCAATTCAATATATGTCAATCCGCAACCATAGAATGCCCTCTCTCCTATGCGTCGCAATTCCGACGGCAATGCAATGCTTTCCAAAGCGACACAATTCATAAATGTCATGTCGCAGATTGCTGTCGTAGCAGTTGAGAATTTAACTTCCTTAAGCGACACACAATTAGCAAACGCAGCTTCGCTGACACTATCCAATCGAGCCGACGACAAATCCACCGTCGCTAATCTATCGCATCCGGCAAACACATAGTCGCCAATTTCCTCAATCTCCGATGTAAGAGTTATACTTTCAAGCTCATCGCAATCATAGAACGAGTAGTCTCCTATCGTTATGACAGATACCGGGATGTCAATCTTTTTCAATGGCACCGCCGTAAATGCTCCTTCGTTGATTTTTTTTAGTCCTTGTGGCAAAGCGACCGATGTCAACCCCATGCCGAAGAATGCTTGCGGAGGTAGTGCGTCTGCTTCAAAAAACGTCTTTCCTCCAAGCAATCGGTCGATAGCGACAAGCTCCTCTATTACGACCGCCGAAATATCAAGCGTGCGCAACGAAGGGAAAAAATCGTGCATAGCGACAAAATCGCGAGCATCCATTGTCCCGACAAGAGTCAGCGACTGCTCGGAACGCATTTCCTCGCTTACCAACGAAGCCAAATTGCCCGACGATGTCTCTATCGTCAACGCACTGACCCAATGCGTTGACACCATTGTCATCAATAATATCAACCAAATTTTGATCTTCATACTCTTTTTATTTCATATCTTAAAGGGTTGTCCGACCAAGCCATTCAATCGGCTGAAAGCCTCGGTATTAATCTGCAAATATACAACTTTTATTGCAATCTATCGTCACTCGATGTACAAAACTATTCGTTTTTAGCTTTATCCGTCGATTTGGCATTGCTAAGCTAAGCATCTACGTGTCATCCTAAGAGCGATAGTGCACAGCAATATGAATAGCCGTACGGCGAGTATTACCCATGAATAGTTGCACCCCCTACAAGCGAAGTGGGCGACACATCACGAGCCACCCACGACCATTTTAACCATAACCTTTTTTTAATAATTAGGTTTCTACCTAATTAGAGAGAAGTTCATTTTATAGTCAATAGGTAAAAAATCATATTTTAATACAATCTCTATCGCTTTACCTATCCGAGAGACAAATTTACAATAAAATTTTAAAAACACAAAAAAATAGTAATGAAATTTTACAAAATCATAAATTTGTTGATTTATAACGTTTCATGCAATAATATCACCATTCTTACAATAAAAAGAATGGGCGACGCATCACGCACCACCCATTCTCCAAATATTATTTACCTAAAAGTTATTTAACCATCACTTTTTGACCATTTACAACGTAGATACCCGGTTCAAGTTCGTTAAGGTCGCGAAGGCTACCATTACGCTTGATGAGCATACCGTTCACGCTGTAGATGTTGAGGTTCTTAGCATCCATGTCAATGCCTTCGATACCTACGATGTTAACACCTTCGTAGTAGATCTTCACGTCAGCATTTGGCTTGCCGTCGAAGAGGAATTGACCGTCAGGAATCCAGATTACATAGTCACCGTTCACGAGTTCGCTATTTGTTGACAATGTGAACTTAGCTGTGTTGCCTGAGAGAACTTCTACTTCGTAGTAACCTACTTCTGTAATGTTGTCATCAAGATAAGCAAGAGTTATTTGGCTTATTGCTTCTGGGTTGAGTTCGATAGATTCACATGGAGTCACAGTCATCAACATTTCGATGAATGTATCAGTGCTGATTTGTTCGAGAGCCACATCTACAGATTCGATAGTATAGTAGAGTGATACACCTTCCCATACTTGACCGTCAACTGTGAACATACCCTTTGGTATTCTCACATGGTAGTTGCCATCTTGAGTTGGGATATTGATGATGTCGAGAACAGCTGTGTTGCTACCTTCTCCGATTGGAGAGCAGATGAGATCTGAAACGAGCTCTTCTTCTTCATTATCGAGGATTCTATAGATCTTAGCACCACCTACCATTTGGTTAGGATTAACTTCTACAAATTCTGCACCTTGCCATTCGAGAACGATGTTAGCGAGTGATTCCACTACTGAGCCGTCAGCCGGAGTAGCTACGAGAGTAGCAGGATTTGGAATAGTCCAAGTGAATGTCAACTCTTCGTTGTAGTTGCCATTGCCGACACCTGAGCGAGATGAGATGCAAGCATAACATTCGCCACAAGTACATGGGTTAGCACCATTCTTATTGAAGTTGACAATACCTGCAGGGATAGTCATTGTGTATTCACCAGGAGCAGTGATTTCAACAACTGTAGAAGTACCCGGCTCGCAAAGCTTGATTTCTACTACATTGAAGCCAGCTTCTGAATTAGCCATATCGCCTGTTGTACATTCAGCAACGATGTTGCCTTGTGCATCGCGAAGAACTACATTGCCGTTAGCAGCAAGAGCTGAATTGTTGTAGAAGATATTCTTTGAAGCGATTTCGTGCTCATTGAATGTCACATTAACGATAGAGAGAGAACTTACTCGGCCTTCAGCAGGGTCTACTGACACACCTTCGCCAAGAGTGAAGCCTCCTGACACATTCCAAGTGAACACTTGAGATGAAGAGAGACGACCATCTTCGTAGAGAGCAGCGCCACATGGAACTGTCACAACGTATGTACCATTAAGGATGAACTTCTCTGGGAAGAGAATACCAAGTTCGTTGTAAAGTTCTCCCTCAGAGTATTTATTCACTGAAGATACTATTGTACCATTGATTGCCAATGTGATTTCGCCTTCAAAGTCCGGATTAGGATCTACTGAACCATTGAATAATACATTTACAGCACGGAACGAACCTCCTACAGCGTTGATGTCAATGTCGCCTTGTTCAGGTGCTGTTGTAACAGCAGGCTCTACCACTACGTTGTAGGCATTTGTAACTTCAGCTGTTGGGTTTGTACCATTGTAAAGGAATGCACCGGCAGGGATATGTAGTGTATAGACTCCCGGTGTCTTAGCTTCCATGCCTGTTGTGATTACGTATTGATTGTCAGTGCCTTCTACTGCAGTCACAGTCACAGGGAGTGGAGATATCATACCAAACTCAGGATCTTCATAGTTGAGCACAGGCAACAACTCTTCGTTGTTAGCAAACGTGAGAGAAGCATTAGAAGTGACAACGAAGTCTTTCACAAAGTAAATATCACTACCAACATTAGGAGTTACATTCATTGCAGCTGTCTCATAAAGACCATATGCGATAGCATCGTTCTGAGTGTATTCGCCTGATTCAACATCCTTGTTGACAAGGAGTGCACCTGAAGGCAACTCGAAGTAGTATTGCTTAGTTGGATCGAATGGGTAGTAGTTATTAGGATCTATAGTGAATGTCACCTTCTTACAATCAGCAGGATCAACAGCAATGTCGTAGCTGACAGTCACATAGCTATCAGTTGATACAAAACGAGCCTTATGGTTCATCCATACGAGATCCCAGTACTCATTGTAATCCTGGTATTGGCCGACTTCTACAGAAGTGATATCAGCGTTATCGATAATCATTTCGAATGTAGTAGGGAAGTCTGTGATACCGCCGGCAGCAGGAGTGATAGTCACGTTGCTTGGACGGATAGGAGCATTAGACTCGATATTGAATCTGATTTCTGATGCTTCGTTCATCACGTCGGTGAAGCCTTCGAATGACAATGCACCTGCCGGGAATACGATCTTGTATTCACCCTCTTCCTTCAATTCTTCGCCGAATGTGACCTTAACACGACCACCTTCTTCGATATTTACAACATACTTATAAGTACTGTAGTCATATTCTGCACAATTAGCATCAGTGAAATATGTGTAGTGACCACCAATGTTTTTGAACACTTGAACTGCGTTCATTGAGTTGTAAGTAGCCGAAGTTGCACCGGCGAATGTAACATATGTTTCAGCCAAAGATGAATATGTACCACCTTCTTCGAGATCCCATACAGGGAGCAACTCTACGTTAGGCATTTCACACAATTCGTATTCAGCTGTATAAGCCTTGTTATAGCTTACTGATGTACTTGTTGAAGATACTGTTTCGAGGAAGAATGATTTTTCAGGGATAGACACTTGGTATTTGCCCAATGCGAGTTCGCCTTCGAAATCTTCAGGCAATGTGTAGTTGACAGTCTTGTAGCTGTAGCCTTCAGCTTCAGTAGCAACGAGATCAGAAACCTTTTCCCATGCTGCTGTAGCGTCGTTGTACTTATTGAGTACTGCTACATTTTCTTCGTCAAAGATGAATGTACCGCTTGTCTTACGAACATTAACATTGAATGAATCCAACTTAGTCACCTTACCGCCTGCTTTTGGTGCAATCTCGTTGATTGATGTTGAGCCTGGCAATGTGTAAGGACCAAACTTGAGGTGGTTGTTTGTCAACGTTGCGTCATCATTGA
This sequence comes from Bacteroidales bacterium, assembly GCA_015061085.1. Classification (GTDB taxonomy): domain Bacteria; phylum Bacteroidota; class Bacteroidia; order Bacteroidales; family Muribaculaceae; genus Lepagella. Next base: position 75,591 of record SUXG01000001.1, on the reverse strand, counting down.
ATGTCAATGTATTTGCAAGGATATAGAGGTAGAAATCGCCTGATGATGTGATAGCTGTCGTAGGAGTAAGCTTGAGTGTCTTACCATCTTCCGAGATAACAACCTCGCACACTGATTTAAGATTAGAACTTGAGTAAAGACCCACCTTAGATGCATCAGCGATAGCTGTCTTAAGGACTTCATCGTTGTTGATTGTGATGTTGAATTCAGTTGGCATTGACTTGTACCAGCCTGTAGCAACGTCGATAGAGCAGTCTTCTGCGCTAATGAGGCTATTATTTTCGATTGTGATAAAGCAACCAAGAGAATCAGGGTTCTTAGTCGATACCTTAGCAGTAACATCTTCAGCTGTGCGGAAGATTTCGATAAGGTTTTCAGCGATCAATGCGCAATATTCACCGTTTACAGTATAAGGCTTATCAGGAGTGTAGTAAGCGCCTGTGAAGTCGAATACGATTTGGTTGTCGGTCACAGTCTTAGTCGCACCATTGTTGAATACCTTAGTTTCGAGGTCTGACTTGTAGAGGTAGCAGTAAGCATTCCAAGAAGCCTTCACTGAGTGAGCGCCGACTACCGTGAGGCGAGCCTTATCGAGAGCCGACACTGTGATGCCTTCTTCAAGAGGGTTAGCCACCTTAGTCCAAACGTCTGCACCGTTAGCGTCTGTACCTGTTCTTACTTCCCAAACATATTCGTATGGAGCATAGTAAGAGCCGAGTTGAAGGTCGTCGTTTGTGAGATATTCGCCTGTTTCTGCATCTTTATTGATGATGAGTGAACCGGTCGGAAGATCGAAGTAGTATTCTTTTGTCGCTTCAAATTCACCATAACCTCCGTCTTTCTTTGTAAATGTGATTTTCTTACAATCTGTCGGATCTACGGCGATGTCATATTCGTGATTAACGTAAGCGTCTGTTGACTTGAATGCAGCTGTAACAGGGACTGTTTCATATATAGACTCCCATGTCTCATAGTCCATTCCTACATATACCTCTTTTGTACCAACTTCGACTGATGTAATGTTTGCATCGTTGAGTGTCAATGTGAATGTTGATGGTATTTCGCTGATTTCGCCTAATGCCGGTGTAATCACGACATTGCTTGGTCTTACGAGTGCTGTTGAGTTTACTTTAAAAGTAATCACTGAAGCTTCATTTCTCAAATCGGCAAAGCCATCGAAATTCAAAGCTCCGGCAGGCAATTCGATTTTATATTCGCCTTCTTGTGCTACTGCTTCTTGGAACGATAATTTGATTTTTCCACCTTCCAAGACTGCTTGATCGCATTTAAGACTGCTTTGATAGTTATAATAGCTACCTATTTTCTTGTATAGTTCTATCGGTTTTGATGACACTGTTGACACAGAAGTTGCACCGGCGAATGTCACATATACTTCTGCAAGTGAGTTAAATTCAGCACCATCTTCGATTGACCATGTAGGATTAAGTGCTATTTCCGGTTTAGCAGCATAGTCATATTCTGCTGTATATTCTTTTCCACATGTTATCGAACCAGAAGCATCGAAGAATACAGATTTTTCAGGCATGAAGATTCTGTATTTGCCATAAGCAAAACCTTCAGCAGGAGTTGATGCAGGCGAAAGTTTCACTGTCATGTAATCTTGTCCTATCTCTGCCTTAGGATCTGCGATTTGAACACCCTTCATTTCGCATACATCCACCCATGCAGATGTACCTTCGTCATATCTTTGTAACAAAATCGGTTTCGTTTCGTCAAAGATATAAGTACCACTCTTCTTTCCTGTATAGAAATAGATATTGTCTAATGTTGTGATCTTACTATTCTTTGCAGGCACTATGTCACGTACAAATGATGAGCTCGGATTGCCAGGCAATACGTATGGACCGAAATAAATATGATTATTGCTCTTTGTGGCATCATCATTGAATTGGAGAGCTCCTGCCTGAATTGCTACATATAATGTAGAACCTGTCGTCGGAGCATTAGTCAATTTGATGTCGATTGACTTGCCATCGGCATTGATTGTTGCGTCACAAGTCACACCACTGCTTTTTGATTTACCTGAGAATAATGCGATTTTAGAAGCATCGACAATGCTTGTTTTAGTCACATCAGCATTATCTATTGTGATTGTATATTCTGTCGGCAATGAGAAATACCAAGTCACAGGCTGATTGATTGTGGCATCATCTTGTGTGACAAGATAGTCATTGTCAATTTTGATACAAAGACTCACGTCTGCTGTGTTACGTGAATAGACTTTCGGACTTGCCTTATAGTCTTCCTCTGTAACATAAAAATTAAAACTATTTTCAGGGACTACAAAATAGTATGTACCCTCCCTTGTAAATGGAACATCAGGAGTCCTATGCGCACTGAACGGATTAAACTCAAGTGTTGTTTTCAATCCTGTGCTTTCTGTAGTTTTTACCGATGGAGATATACCATTCGCAAATACTTTTGTCTCCAAATCTTCCTCATACAAATATTTGTATGTTTGAAAATAATCTGCCACTTGGTACACACCATCAAATGTGATACGCATTTTTGACAGAGAAGACAATGTTATCCCCGTTCCTAATGGATCGGTCACTTCAACCCAGATGTCCGAACCGTTGGCATCAGTACCGGGCGACACTTCCCACTTATAGGACGTATACTGAGCTTGCGCCACAGACATGCTCAGCATAGCTACAAGAAGAAAGCATAAAGCTGTAATTTTCTTTCTCATAAGTTGATAATTTTAGTTAAACAATAATATAATTTATATTCTTTTATTTTGGCTTTATTTTGGTATGTAGATTTGATTAGTGGGCAAATATACAACTTTTAACCGAGTTTTACAAAATCCACACAATTTTTTGCAATTTTAGCGTTTATTTCCTGCGTTTTTTAATATATCTTAAATTTAAAGCCTATAAAAACAAGCAAATGGGAAAGAAAAACATCTGTATTCCTCCTCTCTTCAAAATGCATATCTATGCGCATGATCTCACAAGACTATAGCTCCTATTAATATCTTTAGGTGCTATCTCGCGTCCGGATAAAAAAGTGGGTGAGACGATGTCCCACCCACTGAGTTATTTCAAGGTCGATATGACTTGATTATTTCACAAGCACCTTCTTACCGTTGATTACGTAAACGCCCGGATCAAGATCTTTAACGTCTGCTTTGTTAGCATTGCGCTTGATAACCATACCGTTAACGCTATAAACGTCGAAGTTAGTGTCTTCAGCTATTTCTTCTACTGATACATAGCCTTCGATAGCAAATTTCACGTCTCTTGACTTATAGTTGCCAACCCAGAAGTATTCAGCAGGTAACCAAATTACATAGTCGCCATCCTTAAATTCTACGTTAGCGTCTTCGAGAGTAAATTCAACAGTGTTGTTTACAGGTTCGCTTGCGATGTATTTACCCACTTGTTCTTCGCCACTTGTTGTGTACCAAAGTGTAACATCGTCTGCACATTCTTCGTTGATTTTGATTTCTTTTACATTACCGACTGTCAAACGAATCTTATTAAATGGAGCTTCCAATACTTCAACTTCGTAAGTAGGGCCATTGAGTGTATAAGTGAATGACATAGCATCGTTAGCCTTACCATCGACTGTAAATAATGCAGCAGGAACATCAAGGATATACTTACCGTTTTCCATTGGTTTAGACAAGTCCATGATATCGAGAACTACGCTCTTCGCACCGGCCGGTGAGCAGATAATATCAGAGTAAAGTTCCTTTGTTCCTTCAGTGATTTCAGCGTAAAGCTTAGCACCACCTACCATTAATGTAGGATCGACAACCACTTCTGTAGCACCTGCCCAAGAGAATGTAAAGTTTGTAAGAGTTTCAAGAACTGAGCCATCAGCAGGAGAAACAGAAAGAATAGGATCACCACCGACAACAGTGTATTTAAACTCTATGGCATCGCTATCACCGATGTTGTCATAGTCTGTATCAAATACATTGCGACCTACTACTACTCGATAATCGCCTAATTCTTTGACTACCGGTTCGAAATCGATGAGTTGATACATAAACCATGCACCGTCGATTACTTCATAAGCTGTAGAAACGTCACCATAAGCTACGATTTCGCCTTCAGAGTTGATGACAGCTGCTGCATCGTCTGCATACATGCTCCAATCTTCGCTTGCTACATATACACCCATAGGATTTTGGAATCTTAATTCAATGTCGTCGATAAATGGAACATTGCCTTCTTCAGGGTTAGTTGTATATTCATACCAACCTGGTTCTTCTGATTCTACAACATATTCTGCTTCGCAAGCTTCTGTGTGGATTAAGGTACCCCAGTCATTAAACATTACTGCATTTCTTGGAATAACGACTTTGTAACGTCCTGATGTAGTCACAGGATAATCAAGACTGAAGATATAATTGTTCACACCTGTTGAATTATCGATATTCAAATTCAAATCAGAATATACTAACCAATCTGCTTTGACTTCATCGTAAACGAACAATTGAGCGATACCTTCGCCTGCTTCAGGAGTACCATAAGCATCATTACCGTTATTATCTGTATATTTTACGTAGAAGTCTTTGAGGTCAGTTTGTACTTCTCCGTTTTGGAGAGGAAGAACTATTTCAGAGTTAAAGCGTTGAACATAGCTGTAAAGACCCCATTCCATGATAGTGTTTTTACATTCTGTTTCCAAACCTTCGTTAGCTGTCAATGCGCCACCTTTGATACGGAATTTGTAGTTACCATATTGGAGGGCAGCATCTTCAGAGATTGATGATGGGTCTGGAGTAAGAATGATTTGTTTAGGATTTTCAGGATTTACTTCAATTAGATACTGACCACATGCCCATGAATAGTATTCATAAGTCTGTACTAATTCAGCTGTGGCTTGTACTGTACGTGTTAGTTCATTCCAATTGCCATTTTCATCATAACCCCAGTATTTTTCTTCGAGTTCGTTGACTTTAAGTGTTTGAATTTCGTCATTATCGAAAGTTATTACCAATCTTTGAGGATAAGCTGTGATTTCGCATGGAGCAGGATCGATAGAAGAATTGACTTCTTTGAGCAATGTGTTAGATTGCACTTTGAAAGTGATTTCCGAAGCCTCGTTTGTAAGGTCGTTGAAGCCTTCCATTTTGAGGAAACCACGTTTCATCTTAATCTTATAGTCGCCATCTGATTCGATAGGATAGTAAGGAGCGAAACGATCTTCCATCATATAAACGCGAATAGTACCATTTTCGTCCGGCTCGATGATATCTGACCAAGAAGATTCATCATAATAGCCAAGGCTTAAATTACCAAGTACTTCTTCTTTACCATCAGCTTTAACACGAATCAATTCAGGGCTGAGAGATTGGTCGTATTTGTCGAATAATTCAACATTCTTAAGACCTGCAAATGTCACTGTTGTTTCAGAGAATGAATCGAACACATGACCATCTTCAAATCCCCAAACCGGTGTAGAGCTGAATTCAGGAGCTACTGCAAGTTGATAAGTATCTTCAAAGTATTGAGTATCCATTACTTTAGATTCGTCCCAATCTGTTTCCAATGTAGTCACTATGTATGCACCATAAGGAGCCACAAGTTTGTATTCACCTTCAGGGAATGTCATTGCAGCATAATCTTCTTTCATTGTAAGTTTCACGCCCGGATATGTCCAATAGCCATTTTCATCTTTTTCAGACGGGATAACTTCAGAATCGAAGAATACTAACGGTATCCACACATTGGATTGAGAGTCATAATAAGCTATGTAAGGCACATTGCTCCTATCAGTTGCTTCTGCCGGAATTTCCACAGTCGCACCTTGTTCGAAGAAGTAAAGTTCAAATTCTTTGAGACTTGACACTTTACCTGCTTGTGGAAAATTCTTAGATGTGTTGTAACGACATGTTTCAGGGATTTCATATTCGATTTGAATCAAATCGTTAGTCTTAGACTCGTCATCGTTGAATTTGAGTGAGTTCTTATAGATGATTACTTTGTAAACACCGGCATTCAATTCACCAAATCGTTCAGTCAATAAGTTGCCATATTCATCAGCACCCGGAGTAAGAGTGATAGTCTTTCCATCTTCGCTGATTGTAGGGATCAACTCGTAAACAGTCCAAGAATTGGCATAGAATTCGAAACGAGCATCTTCTGTCAACTCAGTCTTTGTAAGGTCGTCTTTGTTGATAGTGATAGTCCATTGTTCAGGACAAGATTTCAAAACGCCTGCTTCAGGTGTTATAGTGATGTCAGAAGCAGAAACATAGCCTGCAACCGGCTCAATCTTGAAGTTAAGACGCAATTCTTCGCTTGAAATAGCATTCTCTGAATTGTTATCCGGACCATAGCGGAAGAATCCCGGACAGATTCTTAAATAATAATCACCTGCAGTAGTAACCGGATAATCAGGTGCCACAGCATCATACTGTACTTCAAGAAGGAACTCTAATTTACCATCAACGATTTCCAATGTGTATGGACACCATTCCCAACCGAATGAAGAAACTTGTGTACCATCGGCTCTGTACAATCCGCAATCATTAGTGGCGGCATAGTTACCATCGAAATAAGCCGGAATGTCGGTAATCGTAAGTGTCGCATTTAAAAAACTTTCTACTGTCGCACCCTCTTGCAAACTCCATGTAAAGGTTTGGGCATTAGCCGTGAAACCTATCATCGAAAGAAGAAGCAGACCTAAAGCTGTAATTTTCTTTCTCATAAATAAAAGATTTTAGTTAAACATTATATTAATTATTATTAATCTTCGCATTATTTATAAAATTTCATATCAGAGCAAACATTCCTGCATAAAAATCCTAATTTTGTTTTATATTCTATAATAATCCAAAATAGAATACATGCACAATTCATTTGCAAGTCTCAAATCGAGTGGCAAATATATGTGTTTTTTTTATACCAAACAAATATTTTTAATTATTTTTTTGCTTTTTTTGTTTTTTTGCCACCACCGCAACCTGTTTTTTAATAAAACCGGCAACCATTCAAAATTGCATAAATCGACATCTTGACACTTATTTATACAATTACTATTCTTTTTTATTTTTTTATTCACCTACTGCTCCATTAATCCGTCAAATAATTTGGCAATTTTCTTTTTGGTGCTTAATTTTGCATCGCTTGAGTTTACATGACATTTGCAAACACAATAGAAAGCATCTGCCTTATGGCATTAAAGCAGTCAAAAAAATGGAAGAAAAAATATTAGCCATTGTTTTAAATACAGTCAAACACTCCGACCGACACAACATCATGTCGGTCTATACTCCGAGTCACGGAAGAATCTCCTTTATCGTTTCGGTAGCAGGGAGCAAAGCGACACGCATCCGCAATGCCCGATTGCAACCCTTGTCGATAGTAGAATTGACTGCTCGCATCAAAAACGGCAAGGAACTTCACTCTTTCACGCAAGTATCACCGGTGGTGGTCTATCGCGATTTATACTACAACCCTATTAAAAATGTATTAGGGATTTTTATTGCTGAATTTCTCAATCGCTTGTTGCGAGACACCATTGCCGACCGAAAAATGTGGACTTTTATCGCCGACTCACTTCAATTGCTCGACCGTCTGCCAAGCGGAATAGCAAACTTCCATATCGTATTTCTCCATTCAATGGCCACATTCTGCGGAATATCTCCCGACATAAGCAACTACCATGAAAATTATTTTTTCGATATGCAAGCCGGAACATACACATCTAAATTACCGGTACACAAAGCATACATCGGTGGAGAAGATGCAAAGCTACCAATCATTCTTGAAAGAATGAACTACACTAATATGCACCTTTGGAAATTCTCTCGCAACGAACGCAATCGCATAATAGAAGGAATTCTAAATTACTACGAAATCCATATTCCGGGCATGGCAAAAATGCGTTCACCGGATGTGCTACGACAAATTTTTGATTAAATAATTATTGGTATCTGATAATTATAATTGACATTAGAGCCTTTTAGTCTTTTTAGCCTTTCGTCCTTTTTAGACCCTTTAATACTTAGTGTCTTTTAGTCCTTCTCGTTGTCTCTTATGCCCAAACCTTCGACTATAATGCGAGCTTTGGCCACCCCGACCACTTGCGCTATTTCTTCAAAAGCAGCGTTTCGAATACGCTTGACACTCTTGAAATGCTTCAACAACGCACGCGATGTCTGCTCGCCAATGCCTTTTATCGAATCAAGCTCGCTGACAACTTGCGATTTTGAACGACGATTGCGATGATGTGTTATGCCAAATCTATGTGCCTCGTCGCGCAACGCTTGTATAACTCGCAAAGACTCGCTCTTTTTGTCGATATAGAGAGGCAAACTGTCGCCAGGAAAGTATATTTCCTCCAATCGCTTGGCAATTCCGACCACTGCCACCGTCCCTCGTATTCCCAATTCGTCGAAAGCTTCTACAGCAGCACTCAATTGCCCTTTCCCGCCATCGACAACCACCAACTGCGGCAACTCCTCTCCTTCCGAAATCATGCGCGCATAACGTCGATGAAGCACTTCTTTCATCGATGCAAAGTCATTTGCTCCGACTACAGTCTTGATATTAAAATGACGATAATCACGCTTCGACGGTTTCCCGTTGCGAAACACGACACAACTCGACACCGGATTAGTGCCTTGTATATTAGAATTGTCAAAACATTCTATATGACGAGGTTCGACACTAAGACAGAAATCCTCTTTCATACGTTGCATCAATCGATTGACTCCACGTTCAGGATCAAGCTTCTCCGCTTGCTTTTCTCGCTCTGACATAAATTGACGCACATTTTTAGTTCCGACGTCCAATAATTTTTTTCTATCGCCCCTTTGAGGAACAACAAATTCTACACCCTCAAACTCAACATCCGGCAAGAAAGGAACGATGACTTCATGAAATTTTCGCTCAAAGCGACGTTGTATCTCGCCTATTGCCATACTGAGCAATTCCTCCTTTGGTTCAGATAATCGCCGACGATATTCCAAATTCATACTTTGAACAACAGCGCCATGACGAAGACGCATAAAATTAATATATCCTGATTCAGCGGTTTCATCGTAAGAAAAGACATCTGCAACACACACTGAATTCCCACCAATAATGCTCTTCGAATTGTATTTATCAAGCAATTCCAATTTATCTTTCATCAATTGAGCCTCTTCAAACTTCCACGCATCACTTAAACGTCCCATTTCATCGCGCAAATATTGCGATAACTGACGTGTTTCTCCATTAAGAATCTGACGTACATTGACTATGTGTTTAGCGTAATCTTCCTCCGAAACATAGCCCACACATACACCCTCACATTTCTTTATATGATAATCCAAGCAAAGGCGCATTTTACCTCTACGAATGGAATTTTCATCGATGAAATGGCGACAACTTCTAATAGGAAACAATTCTCTGATCAGCTCCAAAACAAGGCGTGCCGACTGCACATTGGAATACGGACCGTAATAGCGACCTCCGACCTCACCTTTGTTTCGAGTCATAAACACACGCGGATACGGCTCATTTGTCACCACAATCCATGGATACGACTTGTCGTCCTTTAACAAAACATTGTAACGAGGCTGATACTCTTTTATCATTGCGTTTTCAAGGTGCAAAGCATCCTCTTCCGTAGCAACTACTATAAAACGAAGGTCAGCAATATTGCGCACCAAAAGATTCGTTTTAGTCGAATCGTGACGTCTGTTGAAATAAGAAGACACACGACGTTTCAAACGCTTTGCCTTGCCGACATATATCACCTTGCCACTTTTGTTAAGATACATATACACACCCGGCTCTTCAGGCAAAGAGAGTATCTTTTCCCGGAGTTCGAAACTTGGTCGGTTACACCACAAATCCTCGTCAGAGCGAGCATTGTCAACCTCTAACGAGACGCCACGACTGTGTATCTCTCCTGCCATTAGTGGAGAAGACAGTGAAACAACGGATTCATCGGCATTTTTTGTCGATGATATGTCTTTGAATTCATCGAGCATTTTTATCGGTAATTGCGAGTGATAGAAATATCACTTTCCACCACCCTATTTTGATACAAAATATATCTGTGTAATATTTTAAAGAAAAAATCTCCGTTGAAAACGGTAAATTTTATCTCATGAGTAATCTTGCTACTCTATTTGTAATCTTAGAATTTCATCAACGCAGTCACATCGCAATCAGAAGGGATATTTTTGCGACCTTCCAAAAATTCAAGTTCTACAGCAAAATTGACATATACTTTCTTTGGATTCATACTTTTCACCAAATCAGCACAAGCAGCCATTGTTCCACCTGTCGCAAGCAAATCATCATGAATCAGCACAACGTCATCTTCAGTAATCGCATCACTATGAAGCTCAATAGTATCAACACCATATTCTTTCGCATACGATTTTTTGATAGTCACAGCAGGCAATTTGCCCGGTTTGCGAGCCGGCACAAAACCACAACCAAACTTATAGGCAAGAATCGAACCTGTAATAAAACCGCGAGATTCGATTCCGACAACCTTAGTGATACCCTTGTCCTTATACATCTCAGCGATAGCATCAGCCATTTCACGAAGAGCTTCACCGTCCTTAATAAGAGTTGTCAAATCCTTAAAGACAATACCCTTTGACGGAAAATCGATAATGTCGCGGATTTTTGATTTCAATACTTCTATTTCCATAATATTTATATATAAAATTTATAGTTCTGTTTTTTTGTTTCAAAATGTTCCACGTGGAACAAATCATGCTTAATTCCCTTAATACTGGGTACTTACAAAAAGAATTATCTATTGAGCATTAGAAGCAATATATTAATATCTGCCGGGGAAATACCAGGAATTCTCGATGCCTGAGCAATTGTAGCAGGACGAATCTTGTCGAGCTTTTGACGCGCTTCTGTCGATAAGGACATTACCTTTGAATAGTCTATCCTATTGCCCAGCTCGACATTTTCGAGACGCTGTATTTTATCTGCAAGGAGTTTTTCTCTCTCAATATATCCGGAGTATTTTATTAAAATTTCAGCAGATTCCACAATCTCATCGCGACGCGACTCCTCTATTTGCGAAATCTTCTTGGCAAGCAACGGTATAGCCACTGCCAGATTTGAGAAATCAAGTTGCGGGCGCAACAAAAGATCATACAGACGCTGAGAAGCCTTTAGAGGCGTACACCCTATTTGCTCGAAATATGGATTTATCTTATCAGCTTTGATCAAAAAGTCGCGACAGAATTGTATCAAATCATCGCGTTGGCGACGCTTCTCAACCATGAAATTATAGCGTTCTTCGGTAGCAAGTCCAATCTCATATCCACGAGGAGTCAATCTCATATCAGCATCATCTTGGCGCAACAAAATGCGATACTCGGCGCGAGATGTAAACATTCTATACGGCTCATCTACACCCTTTGTCACAAGGTCATCGATAAGCACTCCGATATATGCCTCATCACGTCGCAAAATAAATGGCGAAAGATTATTAATTCTCCTATGCGCATTTATACCTGCCACCAAACCTTGACCTGCCGCCTCTTCATAACCCGTCGTTCCGTTGATCTGACCGGCAAAATATAGATTATCCACGAGCTTTGTGTGCAAATCATGAGTAAGCTGCGTAGGATCGAAATAGTCATACTCTATCGCGTATCCCGGACGATAAAAATGGACATTTCGGAGCGCTTCCACCTTCTTTAAAGCGTCAATTTGCACATCCCATGGCAAAGACGAAGAGAAGCCATTGATGTAGTATTCCTGTGTCGTTTCACCCTCCGGTTCGAGGAATAATTGATGACTTTCTTTATCGGCAAATGTGACAATTTTAGTCTCAATACTCGGACAATAACGTGGTCCGATACTCTGAATCTGACCATTATATAAAGGCGAACGATCAAGATTGTCGTGCAATTCTTTGTGAACGGCAGGGTTTGTGTGAACAATCCAGCACTCTCTCGGCATGAGTTTGCGCTTGACATTTGGCAAGAAAGAGAACTTGTGAAAATCGCGAGATACGATCTTTTTAACTCCGTTTTCATCTGTTTTCACGACATCATCGCCTGACTGCGACTGCGCCAAAGAATAATCCACAGTACGACCGTCAATGCGCGCCGGCGTACCGGTTTTCATGCGTTGAACCGTAAAACCTATCTCCTTGAGTTGCTCAGTTATGCCGTAAGAAGCCGGTTCTGAAATACGACCACCGGGTATTTGTGTCTCACCGAAATGCAGCAATCCGTTAAGGAAAGTGCCGGCTGTAAGAATGACAGCGCGAGCCGTAAACGTCATTCCAAGAGCCGTCTTAACACCCTTTATGCAAGGTTTATCGCCATCGTTTGATGCGTCAAAAATAAGCTCTGTAACCATGTCTTGAAACAGATACAGATTTGGAGTGGAATCAAGAATTTTTCTCCACTCATCTATAAAACGAGTGCGATCTGACTGCACTCGTGGGCTCCACATCGCCGGACCTTTTGAGCGATTAAGCATACGGAATTGAACTGCCGTAAGGTCGGTCACAATACCCATTTGCCCACCCAGAGCATCTATTTCTCGCACTATTTGTCCTTTTGCAATACCACCAACAGCAGGATTGCACGACATCTGAGCGATGCGATTCATATCGCCGGTTATCAATAATGTTGATGAACCCAAACGCGCAGCAGCTGCTGCCGCTTCGCAACCGGCATGACCTGCTCCTATGACAATTATATCGTAGTCAAATCTCATTATAAGATGTGTTTATTGTTCTGTGTTAGCCTTAATTTTGTCAAGTAAATCCAAAGCATCGTTTTCATGCGACTCCATTATTTCTCGCTCGCCCTCCCCTTTATCGTCAATACCGCAAAGATGTAAAACGCCATGTATGATTACCCGGTGGAGTTCGCGCATATATTCGACACCAAGCATTTCTGCATTTGAAGCTACTGTATCAAGCGAAATCACCATGTCGCCCGATATACGTCGACGCCGGGTATAGTCGAAGGTGATAATATCGGTAAAGAAGTCATGGTTTAGAAATTGACGATTGACTTCTATGATATGAGGATCGTCGCAGAAAAGATAGGTCAACGGGCCGACAATACGATCGTGAGTTTCTGCAACCTTGACAATCCAGCGTCTGACCAAATCGAAATCCACAGCGGGCATCTCAACATTATGTGTCTGAAAATCTATCATTGAATTTACTTATTAACTTAACTGACAAAAATACAAATTTTTCGTGGAACAGACTGCAAGAGTAGTCAAAAATTTTTTAACGACGTCTTGGTAAGCAAATCTCAGTGTTTCAAAATTTTTCAGCATCATTTTTTGCAACAAATCGAATAATATCATATTGTTCTGATTTGCAGAGCATTACAATCCAATACTACTAAATTTAAGCCTTTGAGAATTGAATATTTCCGCAAATCTGAAACAGACATCGCGATTTTAACAAGCACATGAAGATAAATTTAATATTTTTTCACAATCGCCAATCATGTCTCTTTGGGTTGGGGCTACGGGGCGATCCCCAACTCTCCGGCTGTTCATGTCATTGCACTTTCTCGTCCTTAGGAGTACAACGCCGATATGCTACACTCGTTTACTTAACTCTGACTACGTCCAAGTCAGGCGGCGATTTGGAAAAGAGCAAACAAGTTTGCTTTTTCGCTCACTTTGCACTAACTTTAAATAAGTTCGACTGCTCTCTGCTAAAGCAAATTGAAACAAGTTTCATTTGGTAGTCTGCTCTCGCTTGCTTAACTTTTGATAAGTTCTGCTGCACTCAGCATAAGTAAAATTAAAACTTAGTTTTATTTTGCTCTCTGCTCTCGTTTGCTTAACTTTGCAAAAATTATAAATAACAGGACATCAAAATGAAAATCAATATTAACCATTGGCTAATTGTTTCTGTCGTGACATCAAGTGGTTTGATTGTCGGATGTGTAGGTAAAGGCAATAATGATACATCAACTTGCGATTCATCAGTTGACACAGTGAGCATCATGACAACTCAAGAGCCTATCGTCTTTGAGTATCCCGACACTATATATCAATCGGCAAAGAAGGTGGATTTTCGCGTTGATACAATGCTGCGAGATGTAGATGGCACACTGCTACAATTAGTCGATAATTATGCCGATACTCCGGGTGTATTGACTTTCCGAGGGACACCCTCGCGTACTCCACATTTTATAGGTAAAGTCAATGGCGAACCGTCGAAGATAGTTGTCGATTGGGTTTTTCATACCGATGTCGATACCACAAAGACTGACTACGGCGTATGGGGTGGAGGAACAGGCTGGACCGGACAACCTCTCATGGTGGAATGGAGCGATGAGCAATTGGACACGATACGCAATAAGGCATCGAAATATGTGAAAGACAGTCTGAAAAACCGAGAACTTATCGTCGGCTCTCTGTGTGGGAAGATTTATTTCATTGATTACATAAGTGGCAAAGCCTCACGCAAATCCTACGATGTCGGCAACCCGATTAAGGGAACAATGTCGTTCGATCCATCCTACAACGGCAATCTATACGTGGGACATGGCGTGCCGGCTCGTCAACCATTCGGTGCTCTTATTATCAACCTATTTGACCATCGCAGAGTGAGCACCTTCGGACGTGATGCAAAGGCATGGCGCGGCTGGGGAGCATACGATTCGTCGCCAATTTCCGCAGGTGGGTTTATGTTCCGACCGGGAGAAAACGGCACACTTTACAAACTTTTCACCACAGACAACAAAGTGAAAATTCACAGCACACTTCGCTACAAAGTAGATGGAGCATCACCGGGCATGGAAGCATCGATGGCAGTCAGTCGTAATTATGGTTATATGTCTGATAATCACGGCAATATCATTGCAGTAAATCTCAACACCATGCACCCCGTTTGGCATTATCGCAATCATGACGACACAGATGCAACTATCGTCGTAGAAGAAGAAAACGGCATCCCCATGATTTATACAGGTTGCGAAATCGACAAGCAAGGCGACAGTGGCTTCTGTTATTTCATTAAGCTCAACGGTCTTAATGGAGAAGTCGTTTGGGAGCAAAAAATTTCCGGCAAAAAAGCAGAGCTTAGCAAAACCACAGAAGGAGGGATGTTTGCATCTCCCCTTATCGGAATCGGCGATTGCGAGGGGCTTATTTTCAGCAATATCAGTCCTATGAAGCCGGGTAATTGGTGCAATTTTATCGCCTTTGACAAGGCAACAGGCGAAGTAAAATATAGCACCCCACTGAAGTTCTATTCATGGTCATCGCCTGTGGGATTAATCAATGAAAAAGGAGAAATGTTCATCGTCACAGGCGACACCTACGGCAATGTATATGTCATACGAGGATGCGACGGCAAGATATTGGCAACCAGACAGATAGGCAATAATTTTGAGTCATCTCCTATCGTAATTGACAATAAGATAATCATCGGATCTCGAGGTAACGAAATTTTTAAACTATCAATCGAATAAGTATGAAAAAAGTAATATCAATTCTATTTATATTAAGTCTATTCACTACAATGGCTGCCAACACAAAAATCACAGCCATGAAAGGTAAAGTGAAAGACGGCTATAACTTTTGGCTTTATGAGCCTGAGATAAAAAACACTATTGACACAACTCAAAAAGCAGACACCACTATATGGAAATATTTGCCCAAACCGGAAGAAAACGTTTCTTGTTTCGATGCTCATAAAGTGAAATGCCTTGAGAAAGAAAAAGACCCAAATCTTAAACCGTTGATAATCTTTTTGCATGGACAGAGTCTTTGTGGGACCAATCTCAATCGAGTGATGAGCTATGGCACTATGGCCGCACTCAAAGGGGGCAGGAAGGTCGATGCATACGTCGTCGGGCCTCAAAATCCCGGAGGGTCGTGGAAGCCTTCAAAGATAGCCAACATAATGGACTGGATGATAGCCAACTACCCTATCGACACCGATCGCATTTATGTTTTGGGAATGAGTCTCGGCGGCTACGGCACAATCGATTTTGTTGCAACATATCATGATCGTATTGCAGCAGCAATGGCGTTATGTGGAGGAGGAACGGTTAAAGACTATAGCGGACTATGCAATGTCCCGCTATGGATAATTCATGGCACAGCCGACCGAGCAGTCGGCATAGGCGAATCACGCAAAGTTGTCAATGCAATGAAAAAATGCGGCGACACGCCACTTCTTCGCTACGACGAATGGGCAGGAGTCAATCATGGTCGCCTTGCACGCCTCTTCTATCTTGCCGACACATACACATGGCTTATGAGCCATTCGCTCGCCGACTCTCCTCGCTTCGTCAACACCCAAATCGACATCACAAATCAAACGCTCAACAATGCCTATAAAGACCTTAAATTAAGCAAAGGGAAATCTTCAAAAAAGAAATCTTCATCAAAGAAGAAATCATCAAAAAGAAAAGGCAGTAGAAAGCGTTGATACTCAAGCTTATAACTATCACAACATCTATATCGAATATTACTTTGAAAGGCGAAATCATCAATAGTTTTCGTCCCCTCAATGCTACTCGAAAATAGCCCTGAAAAACTCATACACACCTAACAAATCGTTATCGACTCATCGGCTTGCGCGATAATAAAAAAATGCAATTGAAAATTAAGAATTAACAATTCCAAATGATAGAAATCATTGATTTTTGTTATCATTGAAAATAATCAGCAAATGCTAATCATCACAACTTTTGAAAGTTAGAAACAAGCGTAAAAAAGGTTGTTGATAAGTTTTTTGCGAAAAAGATTAAAAAAATGGAATTTTAATATGTAAATTCTTTGCAAAATTTCTTAACTTTACACCGAAATTAGATAAGGTAGCCACTATCCGATTTCATAACTGCAATAACTATATTACGAAACGATGGAAAATGCTGTGTATCATATCCCTGCGATGCTTCAAGAATGTATCGAAGGACTACGTATCGACAAGAATGGAACCTACGTTGATGTGACCTTTGGCGGGGGAGGACATTCGCGTGCTATCGTTGCCGAATTAGGCAGCGAAGGACACTTATACTCATTCGATCAGGATATCGATGCGTATGCCAATCGTATCGACGATTCAAGATTTACATTTGTACATAGTAATTTTCGCTACCTTAAGAATTTCTTACGCTTTCACAATGCCGGCAAAGTCGATGGAATACTCGGCGACTTGGGCGTATCGTTTCATCATTTTGATGAAGCAGAACGAGGTTTCTCCTTTCGGACAGATGCTCCGTTGGACATGCGCATGAATCAATCCGCAATGATAGATGCGACACACGTTGTCAATAGTTATGACGAAGCCGGTTTAGCAAAAATATTTGGAGAATACGGTGATATGCGACGCCCGATGCCTATCGTCAAAGCCATCGTCAAAGCTCGTCAGACACAAAGCATCACCACCACCGGTCAATTGCTTGAAATAGTACATCCTCTTGTCAATCCAAAACAGGAGAAAAAAGAATTGGCTCAAATATTCCAAGCCCTTCGCATCGAAGTCAATGGCGAAATGGATGCATTGAAACGCTTTTTGGAGTCAACGCTTGAAGTGTTGAAACCCGGCGGACGCCTTGTCATCCTGACTTATCATTCTCTCGAAGATCGTATGGTCAAAAACTTCATCAAGACCGGCAACACAGATGGCATTATCGAAAAAGATTTCTTTGGACGCGTCAGCACTCCTTGGCGACAAATTACCAAAGGAGCCATCTCTCCAAGCCAAAAAGAGATCGAGCTAAATCCACGCTCACGCAGTGCTAAATTACGTGTGGCTGAATTAATCGCAACAGAAGACAACACCAATCAATAAAACCACTACTGACACATGGCTACGAAAAAAAAATCAAAGAAAACCAACAGTTGGAAAAAGAATGTCAGCACAGTGACATCCGGTCGAGGTGTGCCTATTCAATTTTTCAAGAAAAACGCATGGTTGCTAATCATCACCATCATTTCTGTCATAAGCCTCATCGGCATGCGCTACAGCACACAGTCGAAAATGCAACAAATCAACGAGTTGAATACCGAGCTTAAACGTGCCGAAAGCGACAAACTGCATCACAAATCGCTCTACATGAGTCTTATTCGTGAAACAGAGATGCAACGCCTTATTGACGAAAAGAAATTAAACTTGTACTTTCAAGAACAACCACCTTACGAAATTATTAATGACATAACAAACTAACTGAACTTATGAAGAAGCTGAACAGCAATCAAGCCCGCACATTACTTCGCTATGGTATCATAGTGATATGCTTGCTTATTCTCTCTGCACTTATTGTTTACAAAATGTTCTCAACCACCATTATTCATCACAATGCATGGAATAAACGGGCTGAGAAAACTCTTAATGACACAACTATAATCAGCCCTATTCGTGGAAGTATTTTGGCTTGCGACGGAAGTATTTTGGCTTGCAACTTGGAGTTGTACGACATCTCTATGGACCTTCGTCATCCTAAAATCATGCGTAAAAAACAATTGAATTGGGCGTCTATCGACAGTCTTGCCGACTCGTTGGATCGCTATTTCCCTCGCCGTCCTAATCTGACACACCCTGACTCTGTAAAAAAATATTCATGGCATACAGCGTTGAAAAAAGCATTTGAAAAAGATCCGAAGGTGCGCACTCGCGTGTTCCGACTTGTCAACAAAGGCACACTCGAAGACTTCTACCAGATAAAATCATTCCCATTCATACGTGATTTTGGCAAAAACAACACGCCACTCTACACAGAAGTCAGAAATATTCGCATGTATCCCTACGGCAATATGGCCAAGCGAAGCATCGGACGTATCAACATAGACACATTATCAAATAAACGTAATGGCTTTGATATCAACGAAGTGCATGGCTATTCAGGCCTTGAAAAAGACCTCGACTCTCTGCTTTATGGCAAACCGGGACTAGCAAGAAAACTTCCTTTGATGAGCGGGGTTACAGATTGGGTCTATAAACCGGCACAACGAGGTTATGACATTCGCACCACTATTGACATTGACATTCAAGACATTCTTGAAGAAGAGTTGCTCAAAATCTGCCAAGAGGCCAATGCCGAATGGGGCACTGCCATCATTATGGAAGTGGCAACAGGCGAAATCCGCGCTATCTCAAATCTTGAAAAGGGTCCGAAAGGTAATTATATCGAAGCTCTTAATCGTGCCATGCTCCCTTACGAACCGGGTTCGGTAATGAAACCATTATCGCTGATGATTGCATTCGAGGATGGACTTGTCAACTCGGTAAATGACATGGTGAATTGTGCACCATTTCAACGCACAAGCGACCCACATGCACCGATGACCAAAAACATGAAACAAGTCATCGAAATGTCATCAAACACCGGCATTGCTCGCGTCATCTTCAGAGGATATAAAGACGATCCGTCGAAATTCTACGATCGCTTGGCCTCAATCGGATTTTTTGAACGTATGCATTCAGGTATTGCCGGTGAGCAAATTCCTCAGATACGCAAACTATTGCCTACCGACAGCAAAGGCAACAACATCACAATGACAGCTCGTCACCTTGACCTTGCACGCCAAGCTTACGGCTATAACACAGCCATACCGCCACTATATATGCTATCGATTTACAATGCGTTAGCCAATGATGGTAAATATGTGCGACCTCACTTAGTCCACTCACTAATCGACGAAAATGGGAAAGACTCCATAATCCCAATCAATTATATACGCCCACAAATTTGTTCGCCGGAAAATGCACGCAAAGTCAGAGAATGCATTCGTGAAGTAGTGTGGGGTAAGCATGGTACAGCACGCAAAGTACAAGACGATCGTGTCGAAATCGCAGGTAAGACCGGCACTGCATACCCTGTAGAGACAGGCATCGGATACAACAAATCTAAGCGTCGCTACGCATTCGCCGGATTTTTCCCTTACGACAATCCTCGCTACAGCTGCATGGCATTAGTGCTCGCCCCTGCCGGTACAAGCGCCAATCGGACTTCCGGTCAGGTAGTAAAAAACGTGGCTCTCAAACTCTACTCTCGAGGCATGCTTAACAACACAAGCAACTATTCGTCAGAGACCAAATCCGATCGCCCTACATTCTACGCATCGACAAGCAAAGACGGCTCTGTGGTCAAAAACAATTTGAATATCAAAGGAGCAAAACAATTTAAGACTAAAGAACAAATTGCAAACGGGAAAATGCCGGACGTCAAAGGTTACGACATCACCTCTGCAATCAATATATTAGAAAAATCAGGTCTGAAAGTAGTTATCAAAGGCAATGGCTATGTGGCACATCAAAGCATTCCTGCCGGAGGTAAAATCAAAAAAGGACAAACAGTTACATTGACACTAAAAATATAGACATCATAATGAAACAGAAATTATCACGCCTACTCGAAGAGATAAACGTGCTTGAAGTCATAGGCAACACTGATAAGAATGTTGTCAGCCTTCAAAGTGATTCACGAAAAGCAGAGAAAGACGGCATTTTCGTGGCAGTCAAAGGAGTAACCACCGATGGTCATAAATACATCCCTGTTGTGGTCAGCAACCACGTTGGAGCAGTTATCTGCGAAGAAATGCCTTTAAGCCTCGAAAAAGGCGTTACCTACATACGCGTCAAAGACTCTGCCGAAGCCCTCGGACGACTCGCTTCAGCATGGTATGATCATCCTTCCAAAAAGCTTAAACTTGTCGGAGTGACAGGCACAAACGGCAAAACGACCACTGCCACCCTACTCTACGAAATGGCAAAATTGGAAGGGTATAAAGCCGGTCTTTTCTCTACCGTCTGCAACTATATCCACGATAGAGCAATACCGACAACACACACCACTCCCGACCCATTGACGCTCAACTCCTTGCTCAACGAAATGGTCGAATCGGGTTGCGACTACGCATTTATGGAAGTCAGTTCTCACGCCACAGAGCAAAAGCGCGTGGCAGGGTTGCACTTTGCTGGAGGTATATTCTCCAACCTTACTCGTGACCACCTTGACTACCACGGCACAGTCGATAACTATCTTAATGCCAAGAAAAAATTCTTCGATATGCTTCCTTCATCGGCATTTGCTCTCTACAATGCCGACGACAAAGCGGGAGCTGTTATGGTTCAAAACACAAAAGCAGCCAAATACAGCTACTCATTACGCACCGAAGCCGATTTCAAGACAAAAATCCTTGAGACACGTCTCGAC
Organism: Bacteroidales bacterium; assembly: GCA_015061085.1. Classification (GTDB taxonomy): domain Bacteria; phylum Bacteroidota; class Bacteroidia; order Bacteroidales; family Muribaculaceae; genus Lepagella. The sequence goes on along the minus strand of SUXG01000001.1, from coordinate 54,479 downwards.
GGAACATCTTTGATGCTCAACAACAAGGAAATCGAAGTATTGTTTACCGGCAAGTTTAACGCCTACAACCTTACAGCCGTCTATGGCGCGGCAATCTTGACAGGATTTAATCCCGAAGAAGTGCTTGTCAACATGAGCCGTCTGATACCGGTGTCAGGACGTTTCCAAACAATCCACTCTCCTTCCGGCTTCACAGCCATTGTCGATTATGCACACACCCCTGATGCGTTGGTCAATGTCTTAGACACCATCAGAGAAATCGTAGGGTCAACGGGAGAAATTATCACCGTAGTAGGCGCCGGTGGTAATCGCGACACAGGCAAACGACCAATCATGGCACAAGAAGCCGCTTGCCGTAGCGACCGCCTCATCTTGACCAGTGACAACCCACGATTTGAAAAACCTGAAGCTATCATCGAGGAAATGAGAGCCGGATTGAGCGAAAACGAACTCCGTCGCACTCTATGTATCACCGATCGTCGCGAGGCCATACGCACAGCTTGCCAATTGGCAAAACCGGGTACTGTGATTTTGGTGGCAGGAAAAGGACATGAGACATACCAAGAAATCGAAGGCACACGCCATCATTTCGACGATAAGGAAGAAATTCGCAAAGCTATCGAGCACTGCTAACCGTTAAAAACGATAGAGACCTCCACAAACTCTCGAATTTCAAATTATAAACACTGAGCGAGTCCTTATCGAAGCTCATTTAAGAACAATGTAATACAATCAGAATAATGTTATACGCTCTGTTTCAACACTTTCAAGAGATAGATTTTCCCGGCATAGGGCTGATAAACTACATCACTTTTCGCGCCGGAATGACTCTTGTGCTATCGCTTATCATCGCCTTGGTATTCGGTCGTAAAATCATTGATCGCTTGCAGTTGATGCAAGTTGGAGAGATCGTTCGCGACTTAGGCATAGAGGGACAAATGCAGAAAAAAGGTACACCGACTATGGGTGGGGTGATAATAATCATTTCAATTCTTGTGCCTTGCCTTCTTTTAGGCAACCTATCCAATATCTACATGATGCTAATGATTATCACCACCATTTGGATGGGCTCAATTGGATTTCTTGATGATTGGCGCAAACTAAAACACCACAACAAAGAGGGTCTGAAAGGCAAATACAAAATCACAGGACAAGTCGGCTTGGGACTTATCGTCGGCATAAGCATGTGGCTTAGTCCTGCTGTCGTAATGCGAGAAAACATGGAGGTGGAAAATGTTGTCAACCACGAAATAGAAATTGTTCACAACACAGTAGATGTCAAATCGCCACAAACAACGATACCTTTCGTAAAGAACAACAACTTCAACTATCAATGGCTTACATCGTGGATGGACAAGGAAGCCGGAGAGACTGCCGGATGGATTGTCTTTGTATTCATCGTTGTGTTAGTTGTCACAGCAACATCCAATGGTGCCAACCTCACCGACGGACTTGATGGACTCGCCGCCGGGACATCAGCCATTATCGGCGTGGCTCTCGCTATTATGGCATATTTGGGTGGCAACATCATCTACTCATCCTACCTTAACATTATGTATATCCCCGGGTCGGAAGAGTTAGTGGTCTTTGCTGCCGCATTCATCGGCGCGTTGGTGGGATTTCTATGGTACAATGCTTTCCCGGCACAAGTGTTTATGGGCGACACCGGCAGTTTGACATTAGGTGCTATTTTAGCAGTCTTTGCCATTCTTATTCGCAAAGAGCTACTTATCCCGCTACTGTGCATGATATTCTTTATCGAAGACCTTTCTGTCATCCTGCAAGTGGCATACTTCAAACTGACCAAACGTCGCTACGGCGAAGGACGTCGCATCTTCAAGATGACACCGCTCCACCACCATTTTCAAAAAGCCGGCAATGCAGGGATCGATGCGTTGATACAATATCCTATCCACCCTATCCCTGAATCAAAAATTGTCACACGCTTTTGGATCATCGGCATCTTATTGGCTGTACTAACATTTGTAACACTAAAAATCAGATAATATTTGCAATCATAAGGCAATGAAAAGACTCGTAGTTTTAGGCGGTGGCGAATCAGGCGTAGGAGCTGCCGTATTGGCAAAAGAGAAAGGAATGGATGTGTTTCTTTCCGATATGGGCATGATTTCAGAAAAATATAAATCAATACTCAATCAGCACGAAATCAGATGGGAAGAAGGACAACACACCCAAGAACTCATCCTTAACGCAGACGAAGTGGTGAAAAGTCCGGGCATACCACCCACTACCCCATTGATGCAGAAAATCACAGAACTCGGCATACCGGTGATCTCAGAAATTGAGTTTGCCGGACGCTATACCGATGCAAAAATGGTCTGCATCACAGGATCAAACGGCAAGACGACAACCACCCTTTTGATCTACCACATACTAAAGCAAGCGGGCTTAAATGTCGGGCTTGCCGGCAACGTCGGTCAAAGCCTTGCTTATCAAGTTGCTACAGCTGACCATGATGTCTATGTCATCGAATTGTCGAGCTTTCAACTTGAAAACATGTATGACTTCAAAGCCAATATCGCAGTCATCATGAATATAACTCCCGACCACATGGATCGCTACGACTACAAAATGGAAAACTATGTCGCCGCCAAATTCCGCATTCTTCAAAACCAAACAAAAGAAGACTATTTCATTTATTGGCAAGACGACCCTGTGATTGCGGCACAAATAGCACAACTCAACATCGAAGCCCAATTGATGCCTTTCAACGAAGACAAACTCTACGACAGCGCAGCATGGGTTGACGGAAAATTGGTGCATTTTTCTACACCTCAAGATGTTTGGGAAATACCACGCGAAGATCTCGCTCTCAAAGGATTACACAACCTTTATAACTCAATGGCTGCAGGTCTTTCTGCTTCATTGCTCAACATCAAGAAAGAAAAAATCCGCGAATCGTTGCAAGATTTTGAAGCTGTCGAACACCGTTTGGAGCATGTTGCCACTATCAATGGCGTGCGCTATATCAATGACTCAAAAGCGACAAATGTCAACTCCACATGGTATGCACTCGAAAGCATGACATCACCGACCGTACTTATTCTCGGAGGCAAAGACAAGGGCAACGACTATAGCGAAATCGAAGAACTTGTCAAAAATCGTGTCAAAGCTATCGTCTGCATGGGTAAAGACAATAGCAAACTGCTCGATTTCTTCAATGGCAAAGTAGCCCAAATTCATGACACACACAGCATCGAAGAAGCTGTCGGCGTATGCCACCGTATAGCAACTGACGGCGACACTGTTTTGCTTTCGCCTTGTTGCGCAAGCTTCGATCTTTTCAAAAGCTATGAAGATCGTGGAATGCAATTCAAGACACAAGTTAAAGCATTAAAACAATAATACTTTTACATCTTTATTTTCTGTATTATGACTCAACAAAAGAACGACGAAAGTCAAATTATCGTCAATCAGACTATCGACGGGCAACCTGCCGATAAGTCGTCTGCAACATCCAAGAGCAAGCTTGCTGACGCCCCGCAGACACGACGTCCGGATCCGTACATTTGGGGTATCTACATCTCATTGCTCATCGTTTCTGTTATCGAACTATTCAGCGCTTCGAGCACAGAAATCAGAGGCGACGATGTGTATGGTCCGCTGATTCGCCATGGCATTTTTCTTGCTTTGGGTTTCGGCATTGTCATCGTGTTTCAAAATATTCACTACAAATATTTCAAAAACCTCGCATGGGTTGCCGGCATTATAACTTTGGCTTTATTGGTCTATACAATGTTTGCCGGTGCCAACATCAATGGCGCACAGCGAGCTATCATCGTCGGAGGCATAACTATTCAGCCGCCTGAAATAGCCAAACTCTCCATCGTGTTGCTATTATCAGCCATCATGTCGAAGCACCAGATTTCACGAGGCATGGACAACAAAGGCATCTTCCTTTGCGCACTTGTCGTGCTTCTGTTCTGTGCATTTTTGATTAAAAACGGCATGACCAATACTATATTGATATTCGGAATATCTTTGGCAATGTTTCTCATCGGAGGCATGCAATTACGTAAGGTACTCTTGATTTTGATGATATTCGGTGTCGCAGGAGCAACAATGTACGGCATCAAAACCTTAACAGACGAAGTTGAAGATGAAGAGACCGAGATCGTACAAGAAAGTGGTTCGCGTATGAGCACATGGACTAATCGCATACAACGCCACTTCGAAGGCGTACATCCCGACGACACAATCGACGACTACAATCGTCAGGCGATGTATTCATGCTTTGCTCAAGCCAACGGATGGGTTATAGGTAGAGGACCGGGTAATTCCGAAGAGCGCGCCCGCCTGCCATTGGCTTTCTCTGACTATATCTACGCCATCATCATCGAGGACACCGGATTTGTCGGAGGATTTCTCCTTTTGGCACTATATTTATTCCTGATAGCCAGAGCCGGACGCATAGCCAGCAATTGCTCACGAGCCTTCCCCGCCTTCCTCATTATGGGTTGTGCCATATTGATTGTGTTCCAAGCTTTGGTGCACATGGCCATAACCACCGGTGTCTTCCCTGTATCCGGACAGCCGTTGCCCCTGATTTCCAAAGGAGGAACCTCGGTGTTGGTAATGAGCGCCGCCATAGGGATGATGCTCAGTGTCAGCAGATATGCCGTTCAAAACGGAAACAAAAAAGATGTCAAACTTGAGCTTAACGAATTGCCAGAAGATATGCAAGCGGCCAATCCTACTCAGCTCACCTACAATGATATAAAGAAATGAGTCAACGTAAATACAAAATCATCATAAGCGGAGGGGGTACCGGAGGACACATCTTCCCTGCCCTATCCATTGCCAATGCCTTGAAACGTCGCGTCGATGCCGACATCCTTTTTGTCGGCGCAAAAAACCGTATGGAAATGGAAAAGGTGCCGGCAGCCGGCTATCGCATCGAAGGTCTTGATGTCGCAGGCTTCAATCGTAAAAATCTCTTCAAGAACTTTGCTGTGTTGGTGCGACTCTACAAGAGTCTGCGCAAAGCCCATCACATCGTCAAGACATTTCGTCCCGACATTGCAATCGGCGTCGGTGGTTATGCCAGCGGGCCTACACTGAAAGCCGCACAACGTGCCAAAATTCCAACTCTCTTGCAGGAGCAAAATTCATACGCCGGAGTGACAAACAAGCTATTGGCTAAAAAGGCTGAGCGCATCTGCGTCGCATACCCCGACATGCAACGCTTCTTCCCTGCCGACAAGATTGTAATGACAGGCAACCCTGTCAGAAAAGAAATCCTCACATCGACAAAGACTCCACAAGAAGCGCGTCGATCTTTCGGTCTTGAACCGGACCTCCCGACAGTACTTGTCGTCGGTGGAAGCCTTGGTGCTCGCACTCTCAATCAGGCTCTTTGTGACAAGTTGGAGTTGTTCACAAATGCCGGCGTTCAACTTATTTGGCAGACAGGCAAAAACTTTGGCGACAAAGGCATCATTGCAGCCAAAGGCAAGAAGGGCATCGTCGTCACACAATTTATCACTGATATGGCTGTCGCTTACACTGCCGCTTCTTTGGTCGTCTCTCGTGCCGGCGCAGGCTCTATCAGCGAAATAGAATTGCTTGGCAAACCCTGCATCCTTGTGCCTTCGCCCAACGTTGCCGAAGACCACCAGACCAAAAATGCTCTCGCTTTGGTCAACAACGATGCTGCCTTGATGATTGCCGACAACGAAGCAGTAGAACGACTTGCCGATACAATTTTAAGCACTGTCAAAGACAGCGCCAAGCTCTCCAAAATGGGACAAAACGTCAGAAAACTAGCTATGGAAAACAGCGATGACAGAATCGTAGATCACATTTTGGACATCATTAAAAACCACCAATCTCAAAAGTAATGGAACTCAAAAACATATACTTCGTAGGCGCAGGAGGCATCGGAATGGCAAATCTTGTCAGATACTATCTTGCCAACAAGCTCAATGTGGCAGGATATGACCGTACTCCCAGCGACTTGACACGCGCCCTTTCCGAAGAAGGAGCACAAATCGTCTATGATGATATTGCCGACCTTATCCCGGTGGAATTTCGCAACCCGAAAGACACTTTGGTGGTCTATACACCGGCAATTCCCAACGACAACAACATCCTTGTCTATTTCCGCGCAAACGGCTTTGAAATCATCAAACGAGCCGCTCTATTGGGCAAAATCACCCTTCACAGCAAGGGAATCTGTATCGCCGGATCGCATGGCAAAACGACCACTTCTTCTATGGTCGCCCACCTTCTGCATAGCTCCCCGATCGGCTGCAATGCTTTTTTAGGAGGCATTTTGCGCAACTATGACAGCAACCTATTGCTTAGTGCGACATCTCCCTATTCGGTAATCGAAGCCGACGAATACGATCGCTCGTTTCATCATCTGTCGCCGCATATAGCTGTGGTGACTTCAACCGACCCCGACCACCTCGACATTTACGGAAATGAAGAAAACTATCTTGAAAGTTTTGCCCATTTCACATCGCTTATCAATCCGGGTGGATTTTTGCTTATGCACACAGGTATGAAGCTCATCCCAAGGGTCAACGACGGAGTGGAAATTTTCAGCTATAGCAGCTCCGAAGAGGGCGACTATCATGCAAGCAATATTCGCCACAAAAGCGGACACCTCTTTTTCGACTTTGTGGCGCCCGACACTACCATAACAGACATCGAACTCGGCGTGCCTATCGACATAAACATCGACAACGCGGTGGCAGCAATAGCCATAGCTCATCGTTTGGGTGTCGATAACGACACAATTCGCCAAGCCATGCTGAGCTTCTTAGGCGCAAAACGTCGCTTCGAAATATGGTTGCGTCAAGAGGAAGAAAACGGCAAAGTGCTTATCGACGACTATGCCCACAGTCCAAACGAAGTCAAAGCTTCTATCGCTTCTGTCAAAGCACTTTATCCAAATCGCAAACTCTCGGTCATCTTCCAGCCACACCTTTACACCCGCACTCGCGACTTCGCGCCGGAATTTGCCGAAGCGTTATCGACTGCCGACGAAGTAATCCTATGCGAAATCTACCCCGCACGCGAATTGCCTATCCCGGGAGTCACTTCTGAAATTATACTCAACGATATTAAAAACGCAGACAAAACTCTTTGTCAGCGAAAAGATTTGCTTGATTTAATAAAAAATCGTAACTTTGACATCCTAATGACGCTTGGCGCTGCGGACATTAACGTGTTGCTTGAAGACATCAAAGAGATTTTGTTAACAAAATAATCGGTCAAAATGATTAAGTTAATACTTAAATGGTTGATACTCTTAGCATTGCTATCCTACATAGCAATCGCTTCCATATGGGCTATCGACTATGCCGAACAGCAAACTCTCGACGACATAGTAATCAACATCGACAAAAACTCTCCGACAAAATTTGTGACAAAAGAGGGGGTAGTCCAAAAACTTGGCAAGACAGCCGACAAAATAAAGCACACTCCTATCGCAGAACTCAATATCGAAAAGCTTGAACGACAACTATCACAAGACAATAGTTTTGAAAACGTCGAATGTTACATCACTTCTGACAACAAGCTCCAAATCGACATCGTACCGATGATTCCGGAAATCAGAGTCTTCTCTCCCGACGGCAAAAGCTATTACATCAATAAGGACGGAAAACGCATCGATACAGGCAATGAATTTTTTATGGATGTGCCGGTCGTAACAGGTCATTTCGACCGGAAATTCCCCGCTAAAAACATTCTACCGGTCACACGACACATTGCTGCCGACGACTACCTCAAAAACCTAATCACAATGATTGAAGTCAAATCGGCAACAAACATATTGCTCTATCCTTGCTTCAAAGGACAAGTCATCAACATCGGCGACACCACAGAGCTGACAAAAAAATTTGAAAACCTCACTCTGTTCTATCGCAAAGTAATGAATCACAAAGGGTGGGAGACCTACGACACCGTCTCTGTGAAATTCAGAAATCAAATTGTTGCCACACGTCGCGACAAATCGAAAAAAAATCATTCGATCGAAGTCGACGACAGCATCAACATCGACGAGCAAAACCTTCAAGGCGTCGATTTGCTCGACCAAGCATCAACTCAAAGCCAACAAGAAAACAATAACAACTCTACTACGCACTAATAATTCACTCCTATCATGACAGCAGACAAATATATCGCAGCCATCGAGATAAGCAGCTCCAAAATCATCGGAGCTATCGGCAGACTGTCGGCAGACGGCAGACTCAACATTATCGCCATCGAAAAAGATAAAATCATCGAATATGTTCGCTATGGAATAATTCAAAATATCGAGGAGACAAACACAGCTCTTTGTCGAATTATCGATCGTCTCGAACAACGTGCGAGCCTCAACAAACGTCGCATCAGCGCTGTATATGTCGGTCTGTCAGGTCGTTCGCTTCGCAACATCCCTTACGAAGTCAATCGCAACCTTCCGGAAGATACAGAAATCACCGAAAGCATCATTTCTCAGATAAAAGACGAAGTGCTCAGAGCCAACATCGACAGCTCTTTGGAAATCATCAAAGCTGTCCCTCACTCATATTTTGTCAACAAAAGCGAAACTCAATCGCCTATCGGCTCAATGGGCAACAACATCAGAGCGTCTTTCGACCTCATCGCTTGCCGTCAGCAAATCAAGCGTAACCTCTCGAAGATGTTTACCGAAAAGACAAAAATCGAAGTCAAAGACTATATTGTCACCCCTCTTTCAACTGCCGAATTGGTGCTCTCTAATGAAGAAAAGCGTTTGGGCTGCATGCTTGTCGATCTCGGAGCCGAAACGACTACTGTCTCAATCTACAAAAACGGAACTATCAACTACTTGGTGACTCTGCCGTTAGGCTCTCGCAACATCACCCGCGACATCACATCGCTTAACGTCCTTGAAGAGAATGCCGAGAACATCAAAACGACTTCGGGAAATGCCATAGCTTCCGATTCGCCATCGACACTGAACATCAGCGGACTGAAATACTCCGATATTTCCAATCTTGTCGTGGCGCGTTCAGAAGAGATCGTTGCAAACATAGTCAAGCAAATCAGCTATGCCGAATTTGACAACAAGCAGTTGCCGGGTGGCATCATTGCTGTCGGTGGAGGTTTTAAACTAAACGGACTTCTCGAATTGCTCAAACAGCAAAGCAACCTAAACGTCAGATTAGGCAAAACTCCGGAAAACGTGGTGCTTGAGGATACTCGCGCTTCTACGTTGGAAAATATCCAAGTGATAAGTATTCTTTATGCTGCTTCAAAACTTGAAGACAACGAATGTCTATACATTCCACAACAAGAAGAACTCCCAAAAGATGAAAGCTATCAGCCGGAATCTCACACTGAAGAAAAGAAAAAAGAAGAGGTCAAACCGGTACAAAATAATAGCCGTTCACATTTGACAAAAGTGAAAAATTGGCTGATAAATATGGTCTCAAAAGACGATGACGAATTAAATTAACCCACTCTAAAACGATAAACAATACATCATGGAAGGAAATCAAAACAACCAGCAAGACAATATATTTGGAGGCATCACAGATGCTTCTGCATTTGCCGACGATCAATACGGCGTTCCTTCACTCATCAAAGTGATAGGAGTGGGGGGCGGTGGCTGCAACGCTGTCAACTACATGTACAAACAAGGTATTGAGAATGTCACATTCGCTGTGTGCAACACCGACTATCAAGCGCTTCGCAATTCAAGCGTCGATACAAAAATTCTGCTCGGTAAGGAAATCACTAAAGGTCTGGGTGCAGGCGACAATCCCGAACTCGGTAGAGATGCCGCCGAAGCCAGCACAGAAGAAATTCGCCAAATCCTCGACGATAAGACAGAAATGGTCTTTATCACTGCCGGCATGGGTGGTGGCACAGGTACAGGAGCAGGCCCTGTCGTTGCTAAAGTAGCCAAGGAAGCCGGCATGCTGACCATCGGCATTGTGACCATTCCATTCTTCTTCGAAGGCGAAACAAAAATCTACAAAGCCCTTGAAGGTGCCGAAGAGATGCGTAAACACGTTGATTCTCTCCTAATCATCAACAACGAGCGCTTGACCGAAATCTATAAAGACCTCAACTTTATAAACGCCTTCAGCAAAGCCGACGACACCCTTGCCAATGCGGCTCGAAGCATTGCCGAAATCATCAATACCGAAGGCTATATCAACGTTGATTTCCAAGACGTTAAGACAACGCTCAAAAATTCTAGCACCTCCATAATCTCGACAGGCTACGGCGAGGGCGACAAGCGCATCACAAAAGCAATCAACGATGCTCTTAACTCTCCTCTACTCAAAAACAGCGACATTCGTTCAAGCAAACGCTTGCTATTCTATCTGCACTTCAACCCTAAAGCAGAGAAAGAATTCAGAATGGAAGAAATGACTGAAATTTCTCAGTTTGCCGCCAACTTGTCGAAAAACATCAAAATCAAATGGGGTGCTACTTTCGATGAAAGCCTCGGCGAGAAAGTGAAGATGACTATCCTCGCTTCAGGTTTCGACATCACTATCAGCGACTCAGGCGACACTATCACATTCCCGGGATCGGAAGGTTTCGAAGAAGAACCTGTCGCTAAACCTGAACGCACAATCAAAAACAACGATGAGCGCCAACGTATGCTCAAAGATGTCTATGGCTCCGACAAAGTCGCAAGCCACATCCAAAGCGTTGCAAGCTCTAAATATATCGTGTTGCGTCCGTCACAATTCGACGACGACGAGGTGATCTTCGACATGGAGAACAACCCCGCATACAATCGTGACCCTCGTATCCGCGAAAAAATTATTACCGAAACGACAACTGTCGATGACCAACCATTACAGGAAGACATACCGACTGTCGATACGACTCCGACAACTCCGAAGCCGTCGTCTAACGAAGCAGGTCCGACACCGATAATGTTTGGTTGATAAAAAACGTTTACAATGGATATCGACAGCAAAATGAGCGACACGACACGATTAACCGACAATAATCCCTACGCCCTGCAAGTGATAGGAGTGGGGGGATGTGGTTGCTCTGTCCTTGATTCCCTACACAACAGAGGCATTGATAATTTAAGCCTCGTTGTGTGTGATTCCGACACGATGAAGATTCGCTCTTCAAAGGTTGACAAAAAAGTCTTACTCAAAAGGAAAATATACGATAGTTCGGATGTAAACGATATTTTTGAATTTGAAGAAGACACTATAGAAGAAATTTCTAATCTTTTTGATAACGATTCGAAATTACTAAAAGTAAAAGTAAAACTAAAAGACAAATCAGATTCTAACGATACTTTTAAATTCGACAAAGACACTACAAAAGAAGTTGCCAAGCTTTTCGACAACGACTGCAAATTTGTCGTTTTAGTCGCCGGGTTAGGAGGAGAGACCGGCACCGACGCCACTCTTCCCATAGCCAGAGCTGCCAAAGCAGCCGGCAAAACCACTATCGCAATAGCGACTATACCTTTTTTATTCGAAGGTGAAAACAGGATAGAAAAAGCGCAAAATGGGATAGAATCCATACGCAATATGGTCGATAAAATATTTGTTTTGGAAAACGAATCCATAACAGAACTCATCGAAGACACCTCTTTTACGAACGCTTTCGCATCTATCAATATTATAATAATCGACCTTATCAAAAGTCTTATTAAGAACATTAAAAAACGAGACACCCAATAATGCCGGCAACGATATTATCGGAAGTTGAACACAAAACATACAATAGAATAACAATATAAAAACATATAACTACGATGAATCAAACTTTTCCAATGGTGGCCAAGACATTCCAAGGTCTTGAAGACGTTTTGAGCGAAGAGCTTATCGCTCTCGGCGCACAGAATGTCGAAATAGGTCTTAGAATGGTCACATTTGAAGGAGACCTCGAATTGATGTACAAAGCCAATCTTTGCTGTCGCACTGCATTGAGAATCCTTAAGCCTATCATTAAATTTACGGCTTCTAATTCCGATGAGCTCTACGACATGGTGCGCGACTTCGATTGGGACAAATACTTGTCGCCTGACAAGACATTTGCCATCGATTCTACAGTCAACAGTAGCGAATTTACTCACTCTAAATTTGTGACATATCGTGTCAAAGACGGTATCGCCGACTATTTCAACGACAAATACGGACGTCGCCCATCTATTCGTCTTAATGGCGCCGACATCAATCTGAATGTTCACATCGCAGGCGAACGTGTCACTATATCATTAGACTCAAGCGGCGAAAGTCTTAACAAGCGAGGTTATCGCGTCGCTCAGACAGAAGCCCCTATCAACGAAGTGCTCGCTGCCGGCATCATCCTCAAGACAGGATGGCGAGGCGAAAGCAATTTCGTTGATCCTATGTGTGGCTCGGGCACATTCCTCATCGAAGCGGCTCTTATCGCAGCAAACATCAACCCCGGCGTTTTCCGTCAAAACTTTGCTTTCGAGAAATGGGCGGATTTCAATAAAGAACTTTTTGAAGAGCTTTACAACGACGATTCTCAAGAACGAGAATTTGCCTATAAAATCTATGGTGGCGACATTGCTCAAGCAGCTATCGCAGCCACTCGCAAAAATATCAAGGCTGCCGGCGTTGAAAATATGATAGAACTCGAGTGTAAGCCTTTCGACCAATGGACAGAAGCTCCTGCCGATGGCATTTTGATTACCAACCCTCCATACGGCGAACGTATCAACCCGACAGACATCGCCGGACTTTACAAATCAATCGGCCACACTCTCAAATTCCTATTCAAAGGCTACCATGCTTGGATTTTGGGATATAAGGATGAGCACTTCAAAGAAATCGGTCTTAAGCCATCGGTAAAATTCCCTATCCTCAACGGCTCATTGGAATGTGAATTGCGCGAATATGTCATGTTCGACGGCAAATACGACGAATTCAAAATCGCCGGAGGCAGCGTCAGCAACAAGGATTTCAATCGCCAAGCTAAGCCTAAAGTTCGTCGCATGACCGACGAAGAATGGTCGAAAGAGGCTCGCAAATTCAACTCTAAAGAGAAAAAACAAAGCCGTCGCGACGACAAAAAGGATAAGCACCACGACGATAAAAAATTCAAAAAAGACTTCAAGTCAGACAAGCCATACGATCGCAAACGCAATGACAATTTCGACGACTCTAAACGCGAATGGAAAAAGGACGCTCGAAGCATCCACAATTCTCGTAAAGAAATCGAAATCGTCAATAAAGCCCCAAAATTGTCGGCAGACTCTGAAACGATAGTCAATAAAGTCTATATGCGCTCTCGCAAAGCATGGAAGAAGCAAGCAGACTCGGAAGATAACCAAGATTAATCAACACCCAAAAACTCGTACATCATGAAAGAAAAAGTTAAGATATTACTTCTCGGAAGCGGAGGCAGAGAGTGTGCCATCGCATGGAAAATAAGCCAATCACCTCGTCTTGAAAAACTTTTCGTAGCTCCGGGAAACGCTGCCAAGTTTGGGACTAATGTGGCTCTTGACCCTATGAATTTCGAAGCAGTCAAAGAGTTTGTCGATGCCAACGAAATCGACATGATTGTTGTCGGTCCGGAAAATCCTCTTGTCGCTGGTATCTACGACTATTTCCGCGACCACTCGGTCAAAGTAATCGGTCCGTCGAAAGATGCCGCTCAGCTCGAGGGCAGCAAGGAGTTTGCAAAGGAATTTATGTTCCGTCACCACATACCGACAGCACGTTTCATGAGCGTGACAGCAGAAACTATCGAAGAGGGTTATCATTTCCTTGAGTCATTGAAAGCTCCTTACGTTCTAAAAGCCGACGGTTTAGCTGCCGGCAAGGGCGTAATCATTCTCGACTCTTTGGCTGATGCCAAGGACACTCTCAGCGATATGCTCGAAGGTATGTTTGGCGGCGCATCTGCCACTGTTGTCATCGAAGAATTCCTCAGCGGAATCGAATGCTCTGTCTTCGTAGTCACTGACAGCGAAGATTATCGTCTGCTCCCGGTAGCTAAGGACTACAAGCGAGTAGGAGAGGGCGACACCGGTCTTAACACCGGAGGTATGGGATCGGTTTCTCCTGTTCCTTTTGCCGACGAGGCTTTCATGGAAAAGGTGGTCAAAAATATCGTTGAGCCGACTCTTAAAGGTCTGAAAGAAGAAAACCTCGAATATCGCGGATTTATCTTCCTCGGTCTTATCAATGTCGAAGGCGACCCAATGGTCATCGAATACAACTGTCGCATGGGTGACCCTGAGACAGAAGTCGTGATGCCTCGCTTGAAAAGCGACATTATCGACCTCTTCGAAGGTATGGCCGACCAAACATTGAGCATTAAGAATGTGGAATTTGATGAGCGCGCTGCTGTCGCTGTGATGCTGACTTCTGCCGGCTATCCTGGCGATTACGAAAAAGGAAAAGTCATCACAGGTCTCGACAAGATAGGAGAGTGCCTTGCTTTCCATGCCGGAACAAAAGAAAACGAACGTGGCGAAGTGCTCACAAACGGCGGTCGCGTGATTGCTCTTGTGGCATACGGAAATGACATAGCCGATGCAGCTCAAAAAGCAAAAGCCGCTGCCGCAATCGTCGATTTTGAAGGCAAATATCTACGCAACGACATCGCCAACGATTTGCTCCGATAAATGTTTTTTAACTCATCATACAACAACCAAAGCATAACGTCATCGACAGGCTTTATCGTCGCTGTGGCTGCTCTGCTGGTCATGGCTGTCATGAGTTTTGACTATATGCCTGACATTGCTTTGGAAAGCGACTATGGCATTTGTCTTAAATCCGTAAAGGATTGGCAAATGCCTCACTTTTTGTCGTGGTCACTCAATATTTTATCTTTCGGCCTATCGGCCCTGTTAGTGCTTTGGCTCAACAAAGAATTTCGTTTTATCCACGACAGCACAAAACTATTTGCAACAACATTTATATTCCTTTCAGCCACAAACCCATGGCTGACACACTCTTTTAGCGCTCAATCGCTTTTTACGCCTTTGACATTGATCGCTACATTTGTGCTTTTTTCTCAATTCGGCAAACGCAACGCCACACAGGGAATGTTTATCACATTCTCTACACTGTCGGCAGGTTCGATTTTTCAGTACTCTTTTGCGCTGATGATTCCGATTTTCCTGATAGCAACCATATATCTCAATACATTGCGAATTAAGGAAATTTGCGCTGCGATATTAGGCATCATAGCGCCTTATTGGATTGCTTTGGGCTTCGGATTGATTGATTTTAAAGACTTCAGAATACCCGACCTTCAGACCATCTTCTTTGCCGATTTCATAAATGATATTTCGATATGGATGCTTCTGAATGTCGCTCTGACTTCTCTTTTGACTCTGCTTTTGGCGTTAAGCAACTCGATAAAAGTTTTCTCTACCAATAGTCAGACTCGTGCCTACAACAGCATTCTCAATCTATTCGCTTTTTCCCTGTTTGGATGCATTATTTTTGACTTTGCCAACATGGCGACTTATATCCCTTTGCTCAACCTTATGGTAGGAATACAGTTAGCTCATTTCTTTATTATTAACCCCATGCGTCGAGGCGCGCTCTTTATTGCAACAGCTGTCGCCGTATATGTTACGCTGTTCTGCTTCACACTATATGCTTAATCGACCGCTGATTGTCATCGAAGACAAAATTCCCTTCATCAAAGGATGCCTTGAGCCCTACGCCGAAGTCCTATACCTTCATCCCGACCAATTCTGCAGAGAGACTGTCGCTGATGCCGATGCGATGATTGTTCGCACTCGCACACGCTGCAACGCTGAATTGCTCGCCAACACAAAGATTAAATTTATCGCCACTGCGACTATCGGAACCGACCATATCGACATGCAATGGTGTCGCTCAGCAGGCATTGAAGTGCAAAATGCTCCGGGTTGCAATGCTCCTGCTGTCGCTCAATACGTGTGGGCAACGCTGCTTTGCCTGAACAAAAAACCTCAGCATACTACTATTGGCATCGTCGGATGTGGAAACGTCGGCTCTATCGTGGCTCAATGGGGTAGGATGCTTGGTGCTAATGTCCTGATATGCGACCCTCCGAAAGCCGAGTTGGCAAACCCGGATGAGCAACAAATTTTTTTGACTTTGGAAGAAATACTTCCACTCTGCGATGTGGTGACTTTGCACACCCCTCTGACTACTCATGGTGCTCACCCGACATTTCACCTGATAGGAGAGAGACAACTGTCGCTGATGCGCGACGGATCGACACTAATCAATGCGGCACGAGGGCCTGTCGTTGACACTCGCGCTTTGATCTCAATTTGCCCCAAACGAAATATTTCTCTTGCTATCGACTGCTGGGAAGGCGAGCCGGACATCAATCTTGAGCTATTGCACATCGCCGATATTGCGACACCTCATATCGCCGGCTACTCTCTGCAAGGAAAACAACGTGCCACTCGCATGAGCATCGAAAGCACTTTTCGTTTCCTCAAAGACAATAATTTCATCGATGCGCTCACCGAAATTCCGGTCAAAAATCTAACGCCTGAATACATCCCTCACTATTCTCTGTCGGCACAACAGATTATCGAGAGCTACAACCCTCTATCCGACACAAAAAAGCTCAAAGCATCACCTCAAGATTTCGAGCGCCTGCGTGCCGACTATCAATATCGCAACGAGCCTCAGATGTCAGAGTAATGCCTTAACGCATTTAGCAACGTTTTAAGCGCATTTACGCTTGATTTCAACCCTTTTATCCACTCAATCGACAAAGTGTCTTTAAATACATCAAAAACCACTTAAACGGTAATTATAAACACAAATATGGAATTTGAAACCATTTTAAAGAAATTGACGTGTGCCGACTGCAAAGACGACGGCGAAAAATTCACCGTATCATCTCGTCTTGATGTCATATCTGAAATGCTTGCTGAAAGCGAATGGAACTTAATTGCCAAAGGAAATCTTTGCCACATATATAGTCGTCATCAACTTCAAGCCGACCAAGAAATTGTCTTGATTTCATCTCACGTCGATTGCGTCTATTCGCAATTGTTTTTGGAAACACAAGACGATATGCTTCGTGGGACATTTGACAATGCGCTGACCAATGCCGCTGTAGTCAAAATGATGACCGACAATCGCCTGCCCGAAGGCGTGATTGTAGCTTTCACCGGCGATGAGGAACGTAATTCATCAGGAGCCAAAGAAGTTGTCAAATACTTATCAGAGATTGGATGCTACGTTCGCTTTATCGTCGTTACAGATGTAACTAATGTAGGTTGGGATCATGGGCTTTCATTCACAATTGAAAACGACCTCAATATCGACTTGCTGACTGCCCACAACATCATAGAACACATGAAAAAATATGCTGGCGCATACGGCTTTGTGCATGAAGCGATGCCTGACGAAACGTGGCTCTACGATGAATACAAATTGCCTTGCCTGACACTATGCCACCCTGTCGGTGGCGATATGCACTCTGATTGCGGTTCGACGATAAGAAAATCAAGTGCAGCGACATATTGCGATGCTCTTTCCGATCTGTGCAAAATCACTACAGGCGATATTTAGCCACTCCTTCAACCGCCTTTGCTAATCAGGCGTTTCACTAATGGAGTGATAAAAGGCACATTTTCCAGAAGTGCCACAACCACAATGTAGTCGAGAAGCAATACGACACGCAAAATGTAGGTAAGCCACATCATTGAAGAGAAATTAAGCACATATTCGCCCAAGAAGAAGTTGATGACAGCGAGAGCCAAATACAGCCCCATGCGCTTTAAATCGTATGGCAACGGGTAATATCGTCTGCCGATAAAGTAGGAGAGAAGCATCATTGAAAAATAGCTTATAAACGCTGCCCAAGCAGAACCAATATAGCCATTTGGCACGCCGATCATCGGCACAAGCCACACATTCAAACCAAACATCAACACAAAGCCAAACAAAGAGAAATACATACCCCACTGCGTACGGTCAGTCAGTTTATACCACAACGAGAGATTGAAAAATATGCCGAAAAACAAGTCTGCCATCATCATGATAGGCACAACTTGAAGTCCTTCCCAATAAGGCTCCGACACAAAATGTTTCAGCAACGGCAAGAAATACATTACGCCCAAGAATATCAACAACCCGAAAATCACAAAGAATTTCATCGCATCACAATAAGATTGACTCTTGTCCTCTCCCTTATTGCTTGCAAAAATAAATGGCTCATAGGCATAACGAAACGCCTGCGTAAACATTACCATCACTATTGCAATCTTGATGTTGGCTCCATAAATACCCACCATCGAATGTGCTGCTTGCTGGTCTTCAAAGAGATATGGGATTATCATCTGACCCATATTTTGGCTCATTATCCCCGCTACACCAAGCACAAGCAACGGCCATGAATATCTCAACATACGTCGCAACAATGCTCCATCAAAGCGATATTTCAAACCACACAATTCCGGTAACAACATCAATAATATAACTACCGAAGATATGAAATTAGCCACAAAAATCCAACCAATGCCGAAATCGGCTCCACCCGGTGCCTGATAAAACCACCCTATCAAATAAGGATAATTATCATCAATCCAAGGACACGCCAATATAAAAAACAAATTAAGACCAATATTCAACCCCACATTCAGCATCTTAATAGCAGCAAAACGTATCGCGCGATTCTTATAGCGAAGATAGGCAAACGGAAGGTTACTGAAAGCATCGATAGCCACAACGATAGCAAGCATCCACACATAATCCTTATGCATCGGCAACTGTAACACCTCACTCAAAGGAGCAATGAATATAGTAGCCAATATCATAAACAAGAGCGACGTAAAGCCTACTGACAGTAACGATGTCGTATAGACCTTATCCGGATCTTCCGACTTATTGGCAAAACGGAAAAAACCGGTTTCCATTCCATAATTCAGCACCACCAATGCCACTGCCGTAAATGAATAAAGATAGCTGACTATGCCATATTCCTCTGTCGGAAAAATATAGACATAGAGAGGAACTAAACACCAATTAAGAAATCTACCTATGATACTGCTCATACCATAGATTGCTGTATCTTTGACTAACGACTTTACCCCTGCCATAACTCTTCCTTTCTATTTTCCCGACAAAGTTAAGCAAACGAGGGCAGAATACCAAATGAAACTTGTTTCAATTTGGTTTATGCCGAGTGCAGCCTAACTTGGGCGCAGTCAAAGTTAATCAAACAAGAGCAGAGAGCAAAATAAAAAACGCAGTTTTTAGATTTTGCCTATGCCGAGTGCAGCAAAACTTATCAAAAGTTAGTGCAAGGTGATAAGAGAGTAGTTCGCATCTATCCCTAAATACTCTAAATTCCTTAATTGCCCTAAATTCCCTACGCTCCCTAATCTCCCAAACAAAAAAGTAGAGTTTGTATCACTACAAACTCTACTTACCAACACAACTTTTTGATAATAAATCAACCTATTTAACGTATATCTTATATTCCCAAGGATTGAGTGTCTTTGGCAAATCAGCTTTTTTATTGCCAAAATAATCACTCATTCCGGTCACATCCGGTACGTTATTATTCTTAAACGTCAACGGCAATTTCTCATTGCTGAGATTAACGATAACGACTATTTTGCTATCACCTAACTGACGAGTAAAAGCATAGATGTCGCGTTGGGAAGTCAAATGGCGTTTCCACTGTTGACCTTTCACCCCTGCATCCAATGCCGGAGTGCTATGCTTAAGAGCATTTAATCGCTTATAAAATTCTGTCCATTCGTTTGGCGTATAATCCGGCGTTTGGTCATGCTTAAAAAATTCAAACGCATGATTAAAGCCTACTTCCTGACCGGTGTACATCATCGGAATACCCGGCAATGTATAAGAAAGAACAGCAAAAGCACCCACACCATCGGTGTAGCGTTCAAACTCTGTACCTTCCCATGAATTTAGATCATGATTTGTAATCATATTCATGTTTATTGCTCCTTTTGGATATTGTCTTGACTGTAACATCAACAATGAGTCGATGGCAAGAGCATTCTTTTTTGGAAGATTTTGTTCTTTCTCGATAGCATACTTATTGATGCCTTTTGTCGCTGCTATTGCATTAAACAAATCTTTCATCGGCCAATTATAGTCAGCATCAAAAGCCGATATCAACAGCTCCGGCTTTGTCGCTTCCGCCAACATAAACACCGGCTTGATTTTTTCTAATTCTCTGCGAACTTCTTCCCAGAAATCTGTAGGCACTTCACCGGCCACATCACAACGATATCCATCTACATCCAACTCTTTTACCCAAAATTTTAGGGCGTCCAACATTCTATGGCGCATTTCTGCATTGTTGTAATTGAGTTTATAGGTGTCTGTCCAATCGTAAGGACTTGTGAATTTACCGTTTTTACGAACATAGTAATCAGGATTTGATTTTACCCACGGATGATCACATCCTGTGTGATTGCACACTTCATCGAGAATCACTTTCATACCATAGCTATGTGCTGTCTTGACAAGATGTCGAAAATCATCCATCGTTCCAAACTCCGGATTGACAGCCTTATAGTCGGCAACGGCATAGTAGCTTCCTAATTCTCCTTTACGATTGACTTTGCTTATCGGATGTATCGGCATCAACCACAGAATATCGACACCCAATTCTTTCAAACGTGGGATTTCTTGTGTGAATGATTTGAATGTTCTGCCCTCTGTCCCTTGTCGGAGATTTACTTCATAAATAACAGCATTTCTGCTCCATTCCACATGATTACACTTGGTCATTATTGAGCCTAATGCCGGCTCTGAAGCGACAGCAGAAGAAACAAATAATCCTGCGATTGCAGCAAATATCGTTGCAAATTTCAATCGTTTCATATAGGTAACGTTTTTTAGACTGTGAGTATTTCTTTTTCTTTGGCTGCGAAGAGCTCGTCGATCTTCTTCATATATTTGTCATGAAGCTTTTGAACATCAGCTTCTGCATCTTTTTCTACGTCTTCGCTAAGACCATTCTTAACCTCTTTCTTCAATCCGTCGATAGCTTCGCGACGAGCGTTGCGCACCGATACTTTGGCATTTTCTGCCTCGCTCTTTGACTGCTTAACGAGTTGCTTACGGCGTTCTTCTGTCAATGGAGGGATGCAGATACGAATCACTTCACCATTGTTTTCCGGTGTCACACCGAGGTCGGAGTTGATGATTGCTTTTTCGATTTCCTTAAACATTGACTTTTCCCATGGAGTGATAGCAATGGTGCGAGCGTCAGGCACGCTTACGTTAGCAACATTTGAAATTGGCGCTGCACTGCCATAATAGTCAACACGAATACCGTCGAGCAGACGAGCAGATGCTTTACCGGCACGGATGTGCGACAATGTATCATCGAGATATTCGACAGCCATTTGCATGCTGTCTTCAGCTTCTTGGAGATATTCTTTTACTTCCATTGTTGTGATATGTTTGTTTTGTTAATAATTGACGTTTTTGTGTATTTATTCAGCAGTGACAAGTGTGCCGATAGGCTCGCCTTGCATCATCTTCTCAAGGTTGCCGACGATGTCCATGTTGAAGACATAGATAGGCATACGGTTTTCCTTGCAGAGCGCTGTGGCTGTGAGGTCCATGACTTTTAGACCACGCGCAAGCACCTCGTCGTAGCTGATGGTATCGAATTTTGTCGCTGTAGGATCCTTTTCCGGGTCGGCTGTATAGACACCATCGACGCGTGTGCCTTTAAGCATCACTTCCGCTTCGACCTCGATAGCACGAAGTGCCGAGCCTGTGTCGGTGGTAAAGAACGGATTGCCTGTTCCACAGCTGATGATTACCACCTTGCCTTGCTTAAGCGATTCGATCGCTTTCCACTTCGAATAATGTTCGCCGATAGGGTACATGTTGATGGCTGTCAACACTTGTGTCGGCTGACCTACCGACTCCAAAGCCGAGCTGAGCGCCAATGAGTTTATCACTGTTGCCAACATTCCCATTTGGTCGCCTTTGACACGATCAAAACCTTTTGATGCGCCTGAAAGCCCACGAAAAATATTGCCACCGCCGATGACGATAGCCACTTCCGTACCGGCTTGAGCGATAGCCTTAATCTGCTGTGCATACTCTCCAAGACGCACTGAATCGATGCCATAGCCTTGCGCTCCCATCAACGATTCGCCTGAAAGCTTTAGTAATATTCTTTTATATTTCATCTTATTCAAAATTAATTTTCCGATAATGATTTTTCGGATAGT
The DNA here is from genome assembly GCA_015061085.1 of Bacteroidales bacterium. GTDB lineage: Bacteria > Bacteroidota > Bacteroidia > Bacteroidales > Muribaculaceae > Lepagella. Next base: position 32,317 of record SUXG01000001.1, on the reverse strand, counting down.
ACTACTGCAATATAAATGATTTTGCACAAAGTTAATGCACCACTGCCAAAAATGCAAATAAATCATCGCTTTTTTTAGGAGAGTTGCAATTTAAGGCAGCTTCTATTGATTTACTAATTTACTTACTTCTTTAGCTACAGGAGTTCTTCCTGACAAGAATGTAAAACGATTAAGACCGAAGTGTTTCAGCATCATGTTTACTTGATTTTATAACCTAAGTCGGGGTAATTCGTAAAAAAACTGTTTGTTTTTTTTCGCTAACCATATACTGACTTTTGATATGTTTGGCTACACTCGGCACTCGCAGGGCGAGAGCCAAGAGGGATATACCACTTTTTTCTTTTTTTATTTTGCTCTCTGCGCTCGTTTGCCTAACTATGTCTGCGCCCAAGTTAGGCGGCGGTTCGGAAAAATTGCAAACAAGTTTGCTTTTTCGCTCACCTTGCACTAACTTTGCAGACATAGTTTCAGAAATGTCAGAATATGGATATTGTCATTACATACGTTAATGGTCTTGACCCGGAGTGGCAAGCTGATTATTGCAAATTCACCAATACGCCGATGGTCGAAAAACGTTTCAGGGATTGGGGGACGTTGCGCTATCTTTTCAGAGGTATCGCTGAGAATATGCCTTTCATCCGACGCGTTCATCTCGTCGTGTCGCAAGAGTCACAAGTCCCGGAATGGCTCAATCGAGATGCTGTCAATGTGGTGCTTCATCGCGATATTATCCCTGCCGAGTTGCTACCGACTTTCAACTGCAATCCTATCGAAATGCACCTCCACAACATCAATGATTTAGACGAGGAATATCTTTATTTCAACGACGATATTTTTCCTCTTTTGCCTTGCCTGCCGACCGACTTTTTCAGAGAGGGGAGAGGAGTGCTTGGCATGAGCCGACATCTGCTTGAAATCGGTATGTTTAAGAAGATTTGTCGCAATTCCGATAGCGTTGCCCGAAAAGCGTTGGGTATGAAAAATTCCATCTTGTTTTTACGCCCTCAACATGTCTGCACGCCGATGCTTAAAAGCCAGGTTAGCGAGGTGTATGAAAAGGTTGGCGATGAAATTGTCGGCTCGATGACTGCGACTCGCTCGGCAAAAAACCTCAATCAGTATCTTTATCTCAACTATATGTATCTCAAAGGCATGCTCATCAACGAACGCCTTTCCAAAAAACATTTTTCTGTGGGCATGGTGTCGGGAAAAAAGTTGCGCAAATTCATCGAACATCCGACTCACAAACTGACTTGCATCAACGACGTCAACATTGCCGACGATCGCTACGAAGAACTTCGCTCAGCACTGCTTGATGCCTTTGAAAGCAAATTTCCCGACAAATGCAAATACGAACTCTGATGATGCGAATAAATGAGCTATTCTCGTCATATTTTGACGCGAATAATTTGTTTTTTCGCATCAAACCACTATCTTTGCGCCCAAAAAACATTAGAAAATGAGAGCAGTATATATTTGGCAGCAGTCGGAGTGGCCCAAATTTAGGTGGGACAATGACCGATTGATACACCTTCTTTCGGATGTGCGCCACCACCAAGGGAAAGTTCAAGGGTTGATGAGTGGCTTGGGATTTGATTCTCAAAGTTATGCGTCACTTGATGTTATGACTGAAGATGTGTTGCGTTCATCTGAAATAGAGGGAGAATTGCTTAATGCCGACCGAGTGCGCTCGTCTATTGCACGTCATCTCGGTCTTCCCACAGAGGGATTGCCGGAGCCGGACCATTACACCGAGGGTGTGGTGCAGGTGATGCTTGATGCCGTAGGCAATAAAGACAATCCGTTGACTCATGAGCGCTTACACAATTGGCATGCAGCTTTATTCCCGACAGGTCGTAGCGGAATGTATCCTATCACTGTAGCAGCTTATCGTGTGGGAGCAGAGCCTATGCAAGTGGTGTCGGGGGCAATGGGTCATGAACGTGTACATTACCAAGCTCCTGACTCTGACGATGTGCCATCTATGATGGATGAGTTTTTGGCTTGGGTGAATAGAGATGTTGCAATTGACCCGATACTTAAAGCAGCAATAGCCCATATATGGTTTGTGTCCATTCACCCGTTTGACGATGGCAATGGTCGGTTGACTCGCACTATTACCGATATGCTTCTTGCCAGAGCTGACGAAACACCTCATCGCTTTTATAGTATGTCTGCAGAAATATTACGTGAGCGCAAGGGATATTATGCCGCCTTGGAGAAAACGACTGTAGGCTCGATGGATATAACTGAATGGATTGAATGGTTTTTGCAGACTCTTCGCAATGCTATACTACGCTCGGAAACAATGGTCAGACGAGTCGTTAAGAAATCCTTGTTTTGGCAACGCAATAGCGATGTGTCGATGAATGAACGCCAAGTAAAGATGGTCAATCGCCTTTGGGATGGTTTTGAGGGCAAGCTGACCACTTCTAAATGGGCTAAAATGACCAAGTCATCACAGGCAACAGCGCTCCGCGACATCACTGATTTGCTCGATAAGGGCATTCTGATCGTGGCAGATGAGGGAGGGCGTAGCACCAACTATCTGCTTAACGAGGACTGACGCTTTATCGGCAGCAGTCGTGGGATTGCTTGGTCGTTGCTGACGTGCTTCAACGTATTCGGAGCTAATCCGACGACGAAGTTATCGCAGTCAGATGCTTACGGCTACAAAAATCGGGTGATGAGTTTGGTCAGCAGCTGCAACGGCACCCACACATCAGAGCCACTTCTGATTTCTGCTTTGCCGACAGCCCTTTTGAGCCACGGATATTGGCGAAAGAATTTAAAATTGTAAAGTATTGAATACCAACCTATTTGCATCACAATATCATCAATGATGCAACCCACAGGATTTTCCTTTCGTGGCAAGTCGCAATATTTTTCATACAGGTCGATAAAATTCAGAGCATACTCTTTTTTGCGCTTGCGATGCTTCTGGGCAGTCAAAGCTCCGGGATTGCCTTTACGATAGTGATAAATATCAGCATCCAAATAACTTATGGTCTTGGCATATCCGATCAATTGAGTTGTCAGATAGCAATCCTCGGCATAGCCATATCGCGGCGTGTGGATAGTATGGTCGAGAAAAAGAGAGCGACGAAAACATTTATTGCACACCGAGGCTGCAGCGCGATGATTGTAGATGTCGCGAATAAATTGTTCTCGTTGTTCGGACGAGTATGCCTTTTGCCGCTTGACTTTTGAGCGATCCGGATATTCCTTGACAAGATTGAAATAGACAATATCGCTCGCACTACGCTCTATTTCTTCAACGATTTTTGTAATGGAATCAGGAGCCAACCAGTCATCGGAATCAACATGATAGACATAGTCCGAAGTGGCTACATCAAGCCCTGTTCGACGAGCTGCCGGAAGTCCTCCGTTCTGCTTATTGATGATTTTTATTTTGTCTTTCAAATGACTGAACTTACTATCAATCAATCCGTTAAGCACCGACATAGAGTTGTCCTTTGTGCCGTCATTGACAAAAATAAATTCTATATTCTGATACGACTGCGACAATACCGAGTCAGCAAACTTTTCGATATAGTTTTCAACCCCGTAGATTGGCGCAATGATTGAGATAGATATGCTGTTATTCATTTATTTAAATTCTCCTAAAACAATGCAAATTTACATCATTTTTTCATATACCAAAAGAATAGATCAAAAAGAATTTGTATAATTATCGTAATTAATCGTCCGTATTTGTACATCGCTATCTACCACTACCACATCGGGGGGCAATTCTTGCGTCATCTTTCCATTTTCACACATCGCTGCCGATGATAATCAATTATCCCGCATCTGCTTGATACGCAGATAGCGAATATTGTACTTAAAAGTTGGTTTTAAGATTTGGCAACATTGAAATCACCACAATCTTCTGCATTTTGCTTTAAGAGAACTTCTATATTAAAATCTATTCTTCTTCATAATTAAACTCAACTTTACTCTGCAAAAGTATTTCACTAAGAATATTGGAAGCCATTCCACTTTGCTCTAATTCATGAAAATATTTCAACAAAGTAGGAATATTAATAACTTCCTCTATACATTCAAGATACTTATCTACTATATTTTCAATAACGTAAATCTTAATTGCATCCGCCCTTAATTTCTGTTTTAACACCTCAACATCGTCAGTTGATTTAACAACAAAAGTAATAGGATATTTTTCTATCTTTTCAATGTCAAGGAAATATTTCTTAAAGTCTAAAGTTTCTGTTACTTGGAAGAATCTGCCTAATGGACGCATAACAAAATCAATCCCACCATCATTCGCATTGGTTCTACCAGTCTTATACAATTTAAGATTTTCTTCATTCAATTGCTCAAGAGAGTATCCCCATATAATGGTCTGCTCCTTATAATAAAACTTAAGAATTGAATAACTGACAATTTCAAACAATCTTGCATCTACATTTGGAGCAAGTAAGCCTACAATGAAGCGATGAATACTCTCGGGGTCTTTATCTACAATGTTCTGCAATATCTCACATTGTTCTATAAAACGTTGAAAAGAATCTTGCTTAACTTTTATATATTCATCAATAATAGCTATGACAACTTGTGCTATATTGTACTTTTCTTTTCCGCTACTAACAATCAGCAAATTCTCATTAATCCAATATCTATTAGTTTCTAAGTTTCTTAAAATAGGAGTAATTTCAGATGTCGGAAAGAATTTCTGAAATTCTGCATTCATTCTGTTATTAAGAGCATGATTTTGCAATTTACTACCAAACGGAAGTTCTCTTTGTCTTATTAATAAATTAGTGAATTGAGCTCCCTCGTAATTTTTATATTTCTTGCTTTTATCAAAACCATGCTTTACGTAATCTTCTATAAGTACATATATTGCATATAGATTTGCGAAACTAGAGCGAGACTTCGAGCCTTTGTTTGCAGACTTCGTTTTTTCATTGATATATTGAATTAGTAAACTTTTATCATATATCTCCAATCCACGATCCCCATACAAATTACAGAGAATTGTTTTTATTATTGGCGTAAAACTATGTTCCATAATGTTTTTAAAAAAATAACGTTTGTTGTTGTGGCTCTGGAACAATATTCTTATATACTTTATTCACTTTTTCCAATACAGTTCCTTTATATTCAGACGCTAAATTCAAACGGCGAAGACCAATTTTAACGTATTCTTCTTGTAGTTCAATACCAATTGATCTACGACCTAATGTTTTTGCTACGTATGAAGTTGTAAATGTTCCAGAGAACGGGTCTAATACTAAATCTCCAACATTTGAACTTGCCTTAATAATTCGTTCCAATAATGCAATAGGTTTTTGTGTAGGATGATTTTCATATTCTTCCATTCTATATCTAACGCGAGCGAAATCCCACACATTGCCAGGAACTTTTTCTCTATTATATGGCTGTGGAGGATTTTTACGATAATCAATAAGTTTCCTTTTTGCTCCTGTTTTGGCTTCTACCAAAATATCATCTGCATTAAATGTATAATTCATTTTATCTTTAACACAAAACAAAATAGGCTCATACATAGAACCAAAATATCGCTTTGCTTGGACTCCTGAACTATCATAAGACCAAACCAATCTTGATAATATTGTTAGCTTATTTCTGAGGAAAATATCAAAATATGGCATGAATTGGGTTGATGTCATTACATAAAATGCACCATTTGGCTTTAATTTCCTAACACACATATCTAGCCACTTATAACACCAATCTAAATAAGCCTCATCTGTATCCCATTTATCTTTACAACCCGCAAAGTTTTTTCCGATGTTATATGGAGGGTCTGCAAATATTAAATCCACTGAATTATCTAGAATGCAATCGTTTAGAGCTATTATTGCATCAGAATAAATTATTTTATGCTCATTATTCCCAAGTATTTCTATATTATTCATAATATTACAATGTTTTTTGAACAATATTTAATATATTGTTGGGGGTGGTTTCTTTTGCTATAACTGAATACACCTTATCAGCTAACCACAAATCTATCAATTCATCTTTATCTGTATTCAAAATACAAGCTATAGTTTCAACTTGATTTCTTTTCGCCTGACGCTCACCTAGTTCAATTATACTATACATTGGCATATCAATATTAAGAGCCGTAGCTAATTCTTTTTGCAACAACCCTTTTTCTTCTCTTACTATTTTAATTCGTTGAGTAAACATCATAACAATGCTATTTGGCATTATTTGGCAAATATAATCAAAATAATCCATATTAAAGTTGCCATAATACCTCTTTTTTATTCTATGTTAGATTTTTTCTCTTAATATTCCGGCTTCGAAGGGCGATGAAAAGATGTCAGACAATATTCCAAAAACTGCACTCGCTGTGAAAAATACAGAAGCAAGCTTCGTATTTCTCGCTCGTTTGTTGTAACTTTACATAAGTTTTACGGCATCTCGGCACTCGCAGGGCGAGAGCCAAGATGGGTGTACCACATTTTTCTTTTTTTATTTTGCTCTCTGCCCTCGATTTGTTGTAACTTTGAGATAAATCTCGAAGTTCTGCTGCACTCGGCATAAACCAAATTGAAACAAGTTTCATTTGGTATTCTGCTCTCGTTTGCTTAACTTTGTATGTCAGATTTGAAAAACGACTTAAAGATGAAGAAAATAGGTTCGATATTGGGTTGGTGCTTGGTTAGGGGTATCAAGACTTTTGGCAATGTCGCATCGTTTGTGGTGAGGCAGTTTGTCGATGTCAAGCCCGGAAAGGTGGTTTGCTGGGCTCATAATTACAAGCAATACGGCTGCAATCCTCGATATATTACGGAATATCTATTGCGTCATTACCCTGATATGGAGATTGTGTGGGTGTTTCGGTCGGGAGTCGATACGTCGTCGGTGCCAAAGGAGGTGAAGTGTGTCAGATTTAAGTCGTTGGAGTATCTTAAGGCTATCAATAGCGCAGAATTTTTATTGTCGAATTTGCGCACAGACCCTTGGCATGCCTATTGGCATAAACGCCCGGGACAAAAATATCTGATGCTTTGGCACGCCGGCGTTGCCCTAAAGAAAATCGAACGCGATGCCGAAGCAAACCTCGGTTTCAGCTATCTGCAAAAAGCAAAACGTGATTCGAAAGTCGCTGACTTGATGATTTCCGGCTGCAAGATGCAGACTATGTTGCTGAAAGAAAAATTTTGGTATGACGGTGAGATTTTAGAAGCCGGTATTCCTCGCAACGACATATTTTTCGACTCATCACGCCACACCGAAATACGCCAACGCGTGCTCAATAAATATGGTATAAACCAAAGCAATAAAATCGTGCTATATGCCCCGACATTTCGTCGCAACGGCAATCTCGACAGCTATCGACTCGATTGGCAATCCCTATTGCCCCATTTGCGCAATATGCTTGGTGGCGATGTGAGTATCATGCTGCGCCTGCACCCAAACCTCATCGGCAAAGTCGATAGAAGCTCCTTGCTTTGCCATGATGCAGTGACTGATGTGACTCTCTACGACGATATTCATGAGTTGCTTTGCATTGCTGACCTTTTGATTACCGACTATTCAAGTTCCATGTTTGACTATTCGTTGCAAAAACGACCTTGCCTGCTATACACTTGCGACGCAGATAGTTACGACAGAGGTTACTACTTCTCTTTAGATGAATTGCCGTATCCTGTCGCTTACAATCAGGATCAACTCATCGAGGCTATAAAGAACTTCGACCAATCAGACTATGATCGCCGACTAACTGAATTTTTCGACCATCGAATCGGCAACCTTGAACGCGGCGAGGCTGCTCAATCATTAGCCCTCTGGATGCGTAGCCATTCGTCCAAATAAATCCGGCATTACAAAATCTACTGAACAAATAAAGCCACTCATCAGCGTGAGCAGCTTTATCTCTATGCGTTTTCAGTATATACTCTACGTGGTTATTTTATTCTACCGCTTTGCATTTTATACTCGTAGGAGTGACGCCCTTCTGCACGAAAATCAGCAGCATAACGCGCCAATACTTCTTTGAACACTTCGTCATACATCGGGATGAAAAGGTCATCTTTCGCCTCCATACGACTGATAATGTCGCGTGCAAGACCTTCGGTCAACGACAAGTCGTTTTTTCCATTATAGAAAGCTGTGCCTTTGATAGAACCCGGCGATACGTTGAGAATACGATTTGTCGTGCCCGCCATTTCAAGCTCTACGTTTACACTTTCGATAAAAATCTTCAATGCAGCCTTGCTCGCACCATAGACAGCAAACAGAGGCGACGACATAAATCCGGCAATACTTCCCATCACTGCTGTGAAGAAATCTTCCTTAGCACTTATCTTTGAGTAGAAATGATGTATCAGGCGCACAACGGCTGTCGTGTTGACGTTGAAACTATTGATGATATGAGCCTCATCAATATCAGCAAAATGCGCCAATCTGCCAAATCCGGCTGTAATCATCAACGTATCGATGTCAGAAAATTTATCGAAGAAACTATAGTCTTCCGAACAAAGGTCGAAATTATGACACTCAAATTTAGGATGCACAAATTCTTCTGCCACATTGGCACGATCCACGATATATACCTTTTCAAATCTGCTGTCGGCAGCCAAAAGAGTTGCTATCGACAGACCAATTCCGTTGGCACCACCAACCACTAATGCTTTTCTCATAACTCAAAGAAATTTTTACGTTCACCAAATTGCTGCATCACACGCGCCATGCAGATGCTTTCTTTCTGTGTAAGACGCGATGAGTAACGACGATTGTTGACTATACAAGAGACAAACTCTTGGATTTCATAACGCAATCCAGGCTCATCCCATTTATAGAAATATTTTTTATTCTTGTTCTGATCTTCGTAACGAAGTTCGAAATAGTCGGTCTTCCACCATGGCGACGGCACATAAGCATAACCTTGAGTGCCGGAAATCACAAGATTGCCCTCGGTTTTCACTCCGAGACCGAGCTGAAACGAACTTACAGCATTGTCGTAAAGCATTATGCCACGAGAATACACATCGACACCATTTTCATTCATTCGGCTGTAGATGTTGATGTTACGATGCTCTGTACCAAGTAGTTTTATGATAGGCAACAATGGGTAAGAACCCATTTCGTAGAGCGAACCGCCGGCTTGCTCAGGGTCCAACTCACGCGCCAACTCTTCTTCGCTCCAAAGCTTCGACACAGAAGCATCGATGCCCACCACATCGCCAATCAAGCCACTCTTGACAAGCGTAATAAGGTGATTGAACGCCGGGCAATAAGCTGTCTTGTTTGCCTCCAAAAGCACTACGCCCTTTTCTTCTGCCAACGCATAAAGTTCTGCCGCTTGATCGCCATTGAGCACCAACGGTGTCTCACACAAAACGTGTTTGCCTCGCTCAAGAGCATATTTTGTCTGCTCATAATGGCAAAGGTGGGGTGTCGCTATATAGACAGCATCACACATTTCCACCAACGACTCAAACGATTCTGCGACAACCTCCACAGAATGTTTTTCAGCCAAAGCCTTAGCTGCATCAACATTGACATCATAAAGAGCCTTAATCGATGCCGCAGTGACCACCTTAGCCTCCGGCACAAAACGCTCGGCAATGCGACCACAACCGACAACGCCTATATTGACCGTCAAATCGCTTTCGGCACGAAGCATTGTCGATGAGATACCCTCTGTGCGAGGAAGATAAACCACCTCACAAAATTCATTCAAATAGTCAAACTTACCAAGCCAATCCGAGCCGATAGCAAAAATATCGACTTCATACTTTAGAATATCGTCAATTTTCTGACCGACATAATCCTCAATAATAATTTGATCGACAAGACCTGTTGCCCTGACAGCATCTACACGCTCAATGACATTATTTCTGACATTGAGCTTGCCACGTTCGCGATCGAAATTATCATTTGTCACGCCGACGATCAAATAATCTCCAAGCTCCTTTGCGCGTCGCAAAAGATTGATATGACCTTGATGCAAAAGATCGTATGTACCGTAAGTTATTACCTTTTTCATAACTATATTCTGATTTTTGTTCGGTATTGCATATTTATTTGGCAAAGTTAAGCAAACGAGAGCAGAATACCAAATGAAACTTGTTTCAATTTGGTTTATGCCGAGTGCAGCCTAACTTGGACGCAGTCAAAGTTAAGCAAATGAGGGCAGAGAGCAAAATAAAAAACGCAGTTTTTAGATTTTGCTTATGCCGAGTGCAGCCGCGATATGAATAGCCTATAAATGAGTATATGCTAATTTCAAAATAAATTTTTATTTAATAAGCAAGTCAATGTTTTGCTATTTTTTCGTAACTTTGCACTCTGAAGAGCACAAAGTTCTTCGCCACTATGAACGCAGAAATAAACATACACTACTACATTTCATCATCGTATATTTACATTCCTTATCATCATAACATCTCTACAAATTGGGAGATGTGAGTGTGATCGGCATCTCTTTCTTTTTCTAAATCATTAATCAAATATTTATAATTGTATGAGCAAAGTACATTTGTTCATAATGGTGCTGTGTGCATCATTATGGGCTGAGGGTAGCTATGCCCAAGAATCTTATGTGCTGACGTTGGAGCAGATGTATGCTCTGGCTGATGAAAATAGCAAAGCGTTGAAAGTCGAAGATGCTGCGGTCGTCGAGGCGCAGCAGGGAGTCAAAGTGGCTAAAAACGGTTACCTGCCTGATATTGACCTATCGTTGTCGGCAAGTTATCTCGGCAACGGGTGTCTGACAGACAGAAATTTTTCCAATACTCAGTGTGTCAAGATGCCACATTTCGGCAATAACTTTGCCGTTCAAGTCACTCAGTTGATTTATGGTGGAGGCGCTGTGACCAATAGTGTGGCAATGGCAAAACTCAACGAGGAAATGGCCGGTATCAATCGAGAAGCGACTCGCTCTCGCGTCCGATTTATGCTTACAGGGTTTTATCTCGACCTCTACAAACTTCACAATGCTTTGGAGGTCTATAACCACAGCATCGAATTGGCAAAGGTGGTCATCGAAGACACCAAGGCTCGTAATGCTGCCGGGGTGGCTCTGAAGAATGACATCACACGCTATGAGTTGCAACTCAAAAACCTTGAGCTTGCCCGTCGTCGTGTGGAAAATTCAGTGGAAATTCTCAACTATGACCTTGTGACAATGTTGGGATTGCCGGCCGATACCCGAATTTTACCTGATACCACTCTTCTCAATCATTCAATTCCTACGGAGGGCATGAACTATTGGCAACAATTGGCTCAGACTGAAGCTCATGCCTTGAAGCAGTCGGCGTTGGCGATCGAAATGGGAGAATGTGGCGAAAAACTGGCTCACTCGGAACGACTTCCGAAGATAGCTCTTGTTGCAGCCAACAATTTTGATGGTCCGATTACTATCGAGGTGCCTGTAATCAATAAGAATTTCAACTACTGGTATGTCGGTGTGGGAGTCTCATTCAAACTTTCATCGCTCTACAAGGCAAACAAGAGTGTAAAGCAAGCTCGTTATCGTACAATGTTGAGTCGCAGCCATCAAGAGGAGGTCGCGGAGCAGACATCGCTTGCCGTGCAAGCCGATTACACAAAGTATTTGGAAGCCTTCGACGAAGTGGCTACGTTGGAAAAGAGTGTGCAACTTGCCGAAGAAAACTATGCTGTGATTGAAAATCGCTATCGCAACGATGTGGCACTCGTCACCGATATGCTCGACGCATCCAATCAGTTGCTCGATGCAGAGTTGCAGTTGGCCAATGCTCGTATTAACGTGGTATTCAACTACTATAAACTAAAAAATACATCAGGAAATTTATAAAACATATTATATCATGACAAAAAAGACTAAGAAATTGATTTACAACATTGTGGCTTGTGTTTTGCTACTCGGAGCCATTTTGTGGGTGTGTGAAAAATTTGTTCACTTGGGCGATGTAGAGTTTACTGAGAATGCACAAGTTAAGCAGCTCATAGTGCCTGTGAATTCTCGCGTGCAGGGATATATCAAGGAGGTGAGGTTTGAAGAGTATGCCAAGGTGTCGAAGGGTGATACGCTCGTCATCATCGAGGATGCAGAGTATCGCTACATGGTGGCACAGGCTGAAGCAAATTTGGCAAATGCACGCACAGGCAAAGATGCAATGCACAATGTGATTTCGACTACGCAGAGCAATCTCACAGTGACAGATGCGAGCATCGAAGAGGCACGCATACATCTCGAAAATGCCGAGCGTAACTATCAACGATTCAGTGCATTGTATGAGCAGAACGCCGTGACACGCCAGCAGTATGACGACATGAATACGGCATACTTGGCAGCTAAAGCTCGATTTGAAATGCTTAGCCGTCAGAAGGAGAGTGTGCAGTCGGTGGGTCGCGAACAGAACACTCGTTTGGGACAGAACGAAGCGGGTATCAAGTTGGCTGAAGCGGCTTTGGAATTGGCTCGTCTAAACCTCTCATACACCGTAATATTGGCCCCTTGTGATGGATACATGGGCTGTAAAAAGATTCAAGAAGGGCAGCTTATTCAGCCAGGCCAAACGCTTGTCGATATCGTTGACTCTGAAGACAAGTGGATTGTGGCTAATTACAAAGAGACACAGACCGCCAACATCACGGAGGGTTGTGAGGTGGAAATCGAGGTTGATGCCGTCCCCGGTCATACGTTCAAGGGGATTGTTCGTTCTGTTTCGCGTGCTACGGGCTCAAGCTTCTCGCTTATGCCTCAAGACAATTCGTCGGGCAACTTCGTAAAAATCGAGCAACGCATACCTATCCGCATCGACTTTGACAAGGACAACGACGCGGAAGCGATGACTCGAGTAAGAGCAGGCATGAATGTAGAATGTAAAGTGTTGTATTAATGGGTCATCATCACAATCCGAACCAACCCTTTTCAATCCCTCAGATAAGATTTATTCCCGAGTGGTTGAAGCCTTGGCTATTGATAGTCTTTATCATCGTGTTCAACTGCACAGGGGGAGTCTATCTTGCTGCAGTGAGCGACATGGTAGGCTCGACACAACTGCTTCAAGAAGACATCATGATGGCCGGTCATGCCTCACTTGTCGGTATGGCACTATTCTTCGCCATAATGTTTCGCTTGAAGTGGGCTGTCAGACCGAAGACGGCGTTGGGTAGTTGCATTTTGGTGTTGATAGCAGCCAATCTGATATGTATGCACACCGGTAGCGTTCCGGTGCTTGTGGGAGTGTGTCTTGTCAGCGGATTTTTCCGTATGTGGGCCATATACGAGTGTAACTCGACTATTCAGTTGTGGATTACCCCTAAGCGTGATATGTCCGTATGGTTTTGCTACATCTATCTAATGGTGAACAGCACAATCCAGCTTACTGGCATTGCGTCCATTTTGTTCTCGGTGTGGGCATCGTGGCATTACATGTACTGGTTTATCATCGGCGCGTTACTACTTATATACCTAATCGTGATAGTATGTTATAAGGGAATACGGATTATGCCTCGTTTGCCACTTTATGGCATCGACTGGGTCGGCATGTTGCTTTGGGGAACGACGGCTATGTCGGTGCTCTTCATCTGCATCTATGGCGAGTATTACGATTGGTGGCAGTCCGACCATATATGGTTTGCGACATTGTTGGCGATAGGCAGTTTCGGCATGAACTGGTGGCGTTCGACCTATCTGCGACACCCCTATATTTCGTTTGGTATTTTCAAAATTCCGATTGTGCCCATCTGTGTGGCAATAATAATTGTGTTGGATTTGCTATTGGCTCCTTCCCACATCTTCGAACACGCCTTGATGGAAAATGTGTTGGGGTATGACCATCTGAACACCGTGACACTGAGTTGGGTGGCAATAGTAGGCACCATTATAGGCATCATATTTACCTGGCAAACTTTCGCGCGTCGAAAGTGGAGTTATCAGAGAATGTTGGTAATAGCATTCTCATGCATCGCTTTTTACTTGGCATATTTCTATTTTCGTATAGACTACAACCTTCCGAAAGAGTCGTTGTATCTTCCTGTGATAGCTCGCTCTGCCGGCTATGTGATGGTGGCAGTGATGATGCTGACAGCAAATGCCCGACTGCCGTTTCCTTACACATTCTTGCATGGGTTGTCGTTCCAAAACATGTTTAGCGCGGCATTGGCTGCACCGATAGGCAATGCTATTGTCGGACGAGCGATGAAGGTGATAATGACGCGTAATTCGATGCTTCTGAGCGAGAGAATGGATGGTGTAGAGCTTTCGGTATCGTACACTCAATTGGGTGAATTGTATGGAATGGTGCAAGTGCAATCCTTGTTGGAAACGATGAAGGAGATTTATGGGTGGTTGCTGATGCTGGCAATACTCTGTCTCATAGGGCTCATGTTGCGATATAGTGGTATTCGTCCGATGAGAGTGATTGAGCCGACCTATAAAGCTATCCATAAGTTAATACGTCGCGATATGAAATTGCGTTTCCGACTGCGCAGACGCAGCCAAGCACTGCAGTCGTAAAGGGAGATTAGCAGCAGAAGTGATAGGTCGGGAGACGAAAGTTTTCCGACCTACTCAGTTTCTTACAACTTTAATTATATAGCGTAAAAATTATTATGGATTAGTATTTCCGATTGCAAATTTTTCAATTCAGGCATTATAAAAAGGGTCGAAATCTCGTGGATTCCGACCCTTATGCTTTGATGAGCTAATCGTATGCTACGAATCTATTACTTAAGGTTGAGCTTCTTCAAAATACCTGCAGGGATAGCATCTTTGTGAACAAGCACGTTGATAGTCTTAGCCAAGAAGTAAGGTTCTGATGTATAGAAGAAACCTTTGTAAACTTGGTTGGTATCCCAAGAGTTTTTCACCTTGTAGTAGCGGTTGCCTTCTTGATCGACAGCCTTGCCCATGATAGTCATGCCGTGGTCGTCGGTAGTCTCGAGATTATCGAAACCGATTTGGCGAGATTCTTGAGTGACAGTTTGTTCCTTAGTAGGACCTGTGATTTCATACATTTCAGCTTCGCGATCCTTGTCAGAGAGTTGCACCCAACGAGAGAGTTCAGAGCCGTCGAGATTTTCAGCGCTCTTAGCTTCAGGGAGAAGAGCGTAGCCTTGATACCACTTGAAGCCCGGTTCGCTGACGTCGGCAGCCCACACGAGTGAATAGCCCTTTTCCAAAGAGTTGTCAACGATTTCCTTCATTTCTTCCAACTTCACGTTGTAGTATTGACCCCAGAGCCAGTTGTCGGCTACTTCGACAGGACACATTTCGTAGAATGGGTGGTGAGTCCAAGAAGTCACAGGGATATAGTCTTCCATGTCGAGGCCCATTTCGTCAGCGAAAGAGCGAGGAGTGTAGGTCTTACCGTTGTATTCGAATGTTTCAGGCACTTTGCCGAAGTAAGCGTCGAGGATAGCTTCGAAACCTGTGAGCCAAGCTGTAGAGAGTTTCTTATTGCCGTTGCGAAGCACGCCTTTGAGGTAGCCTTCCATTACGTCAAACATTTCGTAGTGGCTGTGCTTAGCTTCGCCATAGTTGAGACCTGCGAATGCTTCTTCAGGCATAGCACCATATTTCTTCCACACGTATGGCACGTCGAGACCTGAGCCGCCTTGAGCGAAGTTGATAGTGCCACCCATGCGGATATACTTGATAGCCTTATCGAGGTAGCATTGACGCACTACAAACATTTCTGAAAGATCGACTTCTTTGCCTGTGGTGCGAAGGATTTCGTCTTCAAAGAAAGCGTTGCCGGCAAAGCACCAGCATGTGCCAGACTTGTTTTGGTCTTTGACAGGAGTAGTCTTTACAAGCTTTACGTCCGTAAATTTAAATCCTGTGCTGTCAGGGTTGACGATCTTGTCGTCAGCGAAAGCTGCTGCAGGAATAGCCAAAGCCACGGCTGCAGAGAGGATAAATTTGTTCATTGTTCTTTAATATGCTTTATTAGTTGTAATTATCTGCAGGCAAATTTAACCATAATTTTCCAAAACCACAATATCATAAAATACTTAACACCTTATTTTTTAATCTATATCAAATTAATATTTTTATTATCTTATAATATTTTTATAAAGTTTTATTAAACATTATTTTAATACTAAAGTTATAAAAGAAAGAAACAAATGATTTCTTTTCAAAAATATTTAATAAATCTTAGAAAAACACATCTTTACTATGAAAATCAATCTTAAATTTTACTCAATTTTATCGGCTGTAATAAGCTCTATCGGACTTTCATTGTGCGAATCAGAATGTATGGCACAAGTCAATAATTCTACAGTAAAGAATTTTGAAATAGAAAAATTTGTTGGCAAATGGTATGAACTTGCCCGTTACGACCACTTTTTCGAACGAGGCATGACTAATGTCACAGCCGATTATACTCTATTAGATAACGGCAAAATACGCGTCGTTAATAGAGGCATTAAAAACGGTAAGAAAAAAGAAATAGTCGGAAAAGCCAAATATCCCGACCCTCAAAAACACCCCGGCAAGCTGGCTGTCTCTTTCTTTCTATGGTTTTACTCCGACTATTATGTGATGTATGTCGATAAAGATTATAAACACGTAATTATCGGAAGCAGCAGCGACAAATATCTATGGATTATGAGCAGAACACCCTCTGTTTCAGATGCCGAATTTGACACATTGCTTCAAATCGTCAAAAGCAGAGGTTACGACATTTCAAATCTCATTATCGACCGTCAATAATTTTGGTCTGCTTTACCAAACTATTCATACAAAAACAATGAGTGGATTTTCAAAAAATCCACTCATTGAAACTTATAATTATGAAATCTAACTTTATACGTTGAAACGGAAGTGCATGATGTCGCCATCTTGAACAATGTATTCCTTGCCTTCGACACCCATTTTACCGGCTTCTTTTACAGCTGTTTCACCACCAAGAGTGACATAATCGTTATATTTGATTACTTCTGCACGAATGAAACCTTTTTCAAAGTCGGTGTGGATTATGCCTGCACATTGTGGTGCTTTGGAGCCACGCATGAATGTCCATGCACGCACTTCATCTTCGCCGGCTGTAAAATATGTCTGAAGATTAAGCAGAGCATAAGCAGCACGTATAAGGCGTGCCACTCCCGATTCTTCAAGACCTATTTCCTTAAGAAATTCTTGGCGTTCTTCGAATGTATCGAGTTCGGCTATTTCACTTTCTGTCTGAGCAGCAACAATCATAAGCTCTGCATTTTCGTCCTTAATAGCCTCGCGCACTGCTTCCACATATTTGTTTCCATCGACAGCTGATGCGTCATCAACATTGCAGACATAAAGCACAGGCTTGTTAGTTAGTAAGAAAAGATCGTGGGCAAAACGTTGTTCGTCTTTAGTCTCAAATTCTACCGAACGAGCCGGCTTGCCTTGCTCCAATGCTTCCTTATAAGCCAAAAGCACATCAGCCTGAAGACGAGCTGTCTTGTCGCCACCTGTCTGTGCTGCTTTAAGAGTTTTCGCTAAGCGCGTCTCTACAGTCTCAAGGTCCTTAAGCTGAAGTTCATAGTCGATAATCTCTTTATCGCGAACAGGATCTACCGAACCATCGACGTGAGTTATATTGTCATCGTCAAAACAACGAAGCACATGAAGAATTGCATCAGTCTCACGAATATTTGCAAGAAACTTATTGCCTAACCCTTCACCTTTAGAAGCACCTTTGACAAGACCGGCAATATCGACAATTTCCACAGTAGCAGGCACAACACTACGAGGATGACACATCTCAACCAACTTGTTGAGGCGTTCATCCGGCACTGTTATCACGCCCACGTTAGGCTCAATTGTGCAGAAAGGAAAATTTGCCGATTGCGCCTTAGCATTGCTAAGACAATTGAAAAGGGTGGATTTACCGACGTTTGGCAAACCCACTATGCCACACTGTAATGCCATATATCTATTCTTTTTCTATTTTTACAAATTAAAGTGCAAAGGTAGTCATTTTTAACTTAATAAGCAATAAGCGCCCTTTTTATTAAATCCCCGTAGATTAAACAGGCAAGTGCGAAATACATTATCACATAAATTTTTCACAATTTAGCAATAATTTGTTAATCAGCAAAATATAATTATAATTTTTTTAGCAAAATAGCAATTTCCTTGACACAAATCAGCCAACGAGTAATCGGTTTGGAAATGGAAAAGAACTCCAATCAAAAGTATGTATGTGCGTTATATAATCAAGGATGATAGAATGTTAGGAGTGATCCCGCGATGGCGTCCTGCAAAATTAAATTTGTTAGATGATGATTGCCCTTTCTGCAGTGAACTATCCTTTTTTCTATAAATTTGCAACAGCGTTAAGTCTTTTTAAATCTTAGTGCGTTATGTATTCGGAAGCGCGTTTCCAACAAACGACAATAGATTATGAAACTAACAAACGAAAAAAAACAACTCACCCGCCTTGCTGAGATAATGCAGACCGAGCGCAACCATCTGTTTCAATATGCCTGCTATCGATTAGGGTCTGCAGCCGAAGCTGACGACATGGTACAAGATCTCTACCTGCGGCTCTGGAAGCAAGGCGTGCGCCTTGCTGAAATTGAAGACCTGAAAGGCTATGTTTATCGTTCATTGACAAATAGTTGCACCTCAGCTTTGCGCTCACGACGACAGTTTGTGACCCCCGAAACTCTTGATACATTGAGTAGCGACGACCTCGCTCCGAAAGATTTCGAACAAGAGTTTCGATTGATCGAACGACTGATGGCGCTTCTACCTGATGAGCAGAGCGAAGTAATCCGATTGCGAATCTATGGCGGTCGTCAATTTGACGAAATTGCCTCGATTTGCAACATTCCTCTCACAACGGCCAAATCGCGTTTTCGCTATGGCATTGACAAGTTGCGCAAAACCCTCGAAGGACGCGGGCTTATTTAACTCACTGTAAAAAAAGTAACTTTATGAAAACTAACAACAATTTAGACAATTTTTTGGACATTCGCGTTGTGAACCTTCTCACACCACGTTTTGCACCTACAACATCACTCGAATTCAAAGCTCCCGCACCACGTCGTCGCACGTTGTGGCAGGTAGCACGCATTGGAGCCGTTGCGGCTATGGTTGCAGTGGCAGTCGTCATCGTCATTAGCGGAGTACAGACCAGCACAGCCCGCGATGTTGTCGAGCGAGCGTTGACTCAACTTCTCGAATCGGACAACTGCCTCGTTCGATTTACCGCAAATGTTACCGCAAACAAGAGTTCACAGGAAGAACTCTATGATATTGATTTCGATGGCACTCCGATGCAGGGTACCGTTGAGATTCGCAAAGATAACTCAAAGATCAAAATGGCTATCAAATGGCAGGACCAGGCTCGTTCTATGGAACTATATGATGGCGAAAGCTATCGACGCTACCAGAATGGACAATTAGTACTCGAACGACCCCACGGAGAAATCGACCTCACTCCGTTCTCTACGATCGATAAATTGAATGAGTACTCTTTGTTAATGGGGATACTGCTAAAATTCCGAGAGGAAGGCGATATTGTCATAGTCAGCACTAGGGGCGACAAGGTCGGGATTATTGCTCGTTTCTCAAAAAGCGAGGGTCGCCTGCTCGGTGCTGAGTGCTCAGGACTATACAATGGACAGCAAGTTACGGTACTCACCGTAGATCAAATCGACTTCGATGTGCCGTCTATCGAGTAAACCCTGTTTTAATATAACAATAGACGCTCCCAAGCAAGTTTTACTTTTAATGTAACTAATTGATTTCAACATTGATTTTTTACAAAAATAGCTAATTCCACATACGATGTTACATTGTGGTCGTAAATAAGCCAACTAACTACGAATGCAAAGATATATAAAACTTGCCAAAGTAAAGCATTGAAATCTAAGTTCTTCCAGTTGGAAGAATATACTTACAAAAGTGGCGTATGCGCGGTAAACATAGAACCGTACATGCGTCTCTTTTATTTTATCTTATTAATTATCATTAGTTTATATTGATTAGCACTATTGTTTCTGGTGTATAATAATCACCTCAAAAACTAATAATATCGCCTTGACAATGGCTTAATAATAAGGTCAATATGCTGATGTTAGAGTATATGCTCCATCGCTTTGTATATTGCCATCTTCTCAATACCGGCTATTTTCAACGCCTCCATCTTTATTGTGTCCTCTAAGATAAGGTAATCCTCCTCTTTGAGTTTAACAAGGTATTGTGTTTTTTATTTCAGTTTCGCCATACCTTATTATATCTATTCTTTGTATTTTAGGTTAGGAGAGTTCGAGCATGCGATTGATTGATTTCACAGCTTTTTGTGCTATCTCTTCATCTACAATGATTTCAGGCGTTTCATCGCGCAATGCGCGATAAACTTTTTCTAATGTATTCATGCGCATATATTCACATATATTGCATTGACACTCTGCATCTTTGGCAGGAGCCGGAATAAAACGCTTATTAGGACACTTTCGTTGCATCTCAAACAGTATGCCGCTCTCTGTGACAACAATAAATTCTTGAGCATCGTCTTCTTGCGCAAATTTGAGCAATACCGCTGTACTACCCACCTTGTCAGCTATCAACTGCAAAGGTTTGCGACATTCCGGATGCACCAATATTTTAGCGTTAGGATTTTGTTTCTTAAGTTCAACAATTCCTTCGAGGTCAAAACGATCGTGAACGTGGCAAGCTCCGTCCCAAAGAAGCATATTACGACCTGTGACAGAATTGATATATCCGCCAAGATTTTTGTCAGGACCGAAAATAATTTTTTCATCTTTAGGCAGAGAATCAATAATTTTTTTAGCATTACCCGAAGTCACCACTATATCAGTGTAAGCTTTTACAGCAGCCGACGTATTGACGTAGCTAACGACAGTGTAACCCGGGTTTGCTTCGATGAAACGACGAAATTCTTCAGGGTCGCAACTGTTAGCCAACGAACAACCGGCCTTTAAATCCGGAACTATTACTTTCTTATCAGGACAAAGTATTTTTGCTGTTTCGCCCATAAAATGAACTCCACACATTAAAATGATATCGGCATCAATTTTAGCAGCATCCTGAGCCAAAGCCAAAGAGTCGCCGATCACATCGGCTATCTCTTGAATTTCATCACGCTGATAGTAGTGAGCCATAATCACAGCATTCTTCTCACGCTTCAATCGTTCTATTTCTCTGCGAAGTTCTTCCATAGAGAGTTTTGCCTCATTCATATTAGTAATAGTTTAGTTTTTTAATTCTTATAAAAATAAATATGATACTATTAATATGTCTGTAGATAATGTTGATAATATTTTTGCCGACCCTATTGCAAATTTAGAACTCATTTTAAGAGCAATTTTATATTTTCAAATTATCAACAAGCCTATCATCTTTGTTTCAAGATGATACGTATGTTATCAACAACCTTTAATCTACAGCGCAAATTTAATAAAATAGTTTTGATTTAGGTGTAAATAAGTGTGGATATTTCTGTTGAAAACGCATTTAATATCTTTTAATTTTATTTTTTGCAAAATTGAGTTGTCGGTCGGCTTAAACTTTTTATTCTTTTTTGCAAATAAAGTAATTAATTTTCTTTGATACCTAAATTTTCATCTTATTGACAAGTTATTAACAACCATTTGTTGGTCAAATTCTCCGATTTCGCTTTTATTTTATTTTTGTTTATTTTTCCTCAAAGCATAAAATAGAGCATCTGTAAGTTCCTAAAATAAATATTGTTTTTCGTAATTCATTTTAGAGTTTGAATTAAAAAAATAGCCTTTTTTGTATGTAAAAATAATATGAAAGACAAATAAGAAAAAATTGAGGACATTTTCTAATTATTTATCTTTAAAGGACATTAATAATAAATATTTTATTAAATTTGCAACTTTAAAGAATATTGCTTTTTTATCTTTGATAAAAATAGTCGATATACATTTGGAACGATTCTAATACCCAAAAAGTTTATGAAAAAATATTCATTGATAGTTTCTTCTATTCTGTTGGTAATACTTTTTGTTAAATTGTTGTCAAACTATTCGGAAAGTTTCGAATCAGTAGAAAAACAATACGGAAAATCTATAGTAAATTTAGAAAAAGGAGTTTTACCTCAAGATATTTCGTCTGTGATTAAGACTCATAATTATTTGTCGGATAAGAGGGATGCTGATTTTGTTGGAAAATTTTTATCGGATAAATTGAAAGATAATAAAGCTCTGGAATCATTATATGATTTAAATAAACGTGCTTGGCAAATACCGGCTGTAGTGATTGACAGTGTGGCTGAAATTTATAAAACAACTGATAAAAAAGCGAATGAGAATCGTGTAGAGAGTTATTATTTAGCAAAATTGGATGAATCACGAAGAGTATTGGGGATAGATGAAGAATATAAAAAACTCGATATTGCGAATTTAAAAAGTGAAATCAAGATAGACGATAAAAGTAATGCAGAATTGCGAGTTGTAGTTTCAGAACAATTAAAAGATAATGATTTAATAGCAAAATTACTTAATAAAAAGCCGATTCGATGTAAGGATGTAGTGGTTCGTCTGTCGGAACAATATATTGATAGTTTGAATAATCCGTTAAGAAAAACTATTGCATATTTAAAGACAGATGATAAAGGATGTGTCATTTTTAAAGGACTGAATCCTAATAGTTCATATAGCGTTTTACCAATCAATCCCGGTTATGAATATGGTTCGCCAAAAGGAACTATCGGCGGTAATCTTTCATTTGCAATAGACAAACAAAAAAGCAGTTTTATAAAATTTTTAGAATTGTTTGGTGTAGAGTCAGATCCTATATTGGAGTGTCAATTCACACAATTGGAACATCGAATACGTATTTTTGATATTCCAACAATGAAGCAAATAAAGGAAGATGAGTCGATGACCATTCGTACACCCGGCGATTTCAGAAATTCACTCACCAAATATTTGGTTTTGTTTTTTGCTGCTTGGTGGGGTTTATGGCTTTTTGGCCGATTGAGTAAGCGTTCTATTGATGATATGATGCTTGCTATAATGATGATGCTCACAGGATTGTGTCTGTTGATAATGTTCTCACTCAACGATCCGCTGACAGATAGAATGTTGGGAGAAGAAATGGCTAATGGTATATTGGTAGGAGTTGCAGTCATAGCTCTTTTGCAATTTCTAAACCTAAAGAAATTGTATCAAAATCAATTAAATGTAGATTTCGATATAATGCTTGAGTGTATAAAATGGATATTCAAGCCGTTTAAAATGAAAGTCAAATATTTGACTAAAGTTTTGTCTGACACAAAAGCAAATGTGGCGTATAAAATAGGAGCAACTATAGTCATTGTTTTGTGTTTGCCTTTTTTGTTGCTTGATTTGATTAGGATAACAGCGTTTAATAAAAAAGTAGAAACGGCACTCGACAGAATGCCGAAGGGTATAGGTTATTTGATTATGGCGTTGCTATTGACAGCATTGCTATTCACTCCGTTGGGAGCTTCTGTGGGTGGGATGAAAGTAAATCTCAACATCGGATTTTTGTTTCAGCCGAGTGAAATTACCAAATATCTCATCATCATCTTTATGGCGGCTTATTTCAGTGTGAATGCCAACAAGGTGGTTCAATTTTCAGAGCAAGGAAACACAAAATTTTTCGGTGACAAATTGCGAATGTTGGCAACAATTTTTATCGGATTGGGCGCATTGATGATGGTCTATCTTATGCTTGGCGACATGGGTCCTGCCTTGGTTATTGCCTTTACATTCATTCTGCTTTATTCGATGATAAAGTCAAAAATTGATTTAGAAGGATTATCGGCAGAAAACAGATTGAAAAAGATATTCACATGCGACTTTGCGATGCTTGTTTATGGCGTGGTGTCGTTTTTGGTATTGCTATATATAGGCAATTTAATTGACAGCATGGGAATATTGTGTATCGTATGGTTTGCAGTGTGGATAGTGGTCGGCATCGTCAAGCGACAAATTTTTGAGACCCCTATATTCTTCAACTTTATAGTTGCGGCATTTATTTTTGGTGGCAGTATTTTGGGAGGAGTGGGACTTGAAAGCACAGCCGAGCGTCTTGATGGTCGCAATGAGATGTGCACCAACACGTGGGGCACGCTTCCTATCAATGGGACAGAGGCTGATGCCGGCGATAATACACAGGTGGCGGAAGGATTGTGGGGCTTGGCTTCAGGAGGTCTGTGGGGTCAGGGACTTGGCAATGGAAGTCCTTCTTTTATTCCGGCATTCCACACCGACATGATACTCGAAAGTATAGGTGAGCAATTAGGTTTTGTGGGAGTAGTAGTAATAATTTTGCTTTTGACTCTTCTTTTGCGAAGAACTATTGTACTTGGTTATCAGACATCACATCCGTTTACTTTCTACCTTTGTTTGGGAGTGGCAATTGTGACAGCAGTTCAATTTATAATAATATCGCTTGGAAGTACGGGCGTAATTCCATTGACCGGGGTTACAGTTCCGTTCTTCAGTTATGGCAAGGTCAGCATGATATTAAATCTGACAGCTTTCGGATTGATATTATCGATAGCCTCTTTTGATGCCAAAGAAAAAGACAATTCTTCGGCGACAATATTATCAAGACAAAATATCAGCAAATATGGTTATACGGTGTCACTCTTAAGTATAATCTATAGCTTTTTGATAGTTGTTATATGCAGCGTCTTTTTCTACTATCAATTCTTGGATCGAGACGATACGCTGATACGACCGGTCTATGTCAATAATTCTGATGGTGTGCCTGTCGTGAATTATAATCCTCGTATCACACAGTTGACTGACAAACTTCTTTCCGGCGACATCTACGACCGAAACGGAATACTGTTGGCGACAAGTGACAAATCGAAGTTGGCAAAATTTATTCCGCAATATTATGATATTCTTGGTTCAGAATATATCGTCGATACATTGAAACGCCAAAAACGCTTCTATCCTTTCGGTGAACATTTGGCATTTATGCTTGGCAACCAAAATTCCGATTTGTTTATTTTTAGTGGTAGCGAAAGTTCCGGATATGCGGCAGAGATACGCCATAATTCTGATCTTAAAGGCTACAACAATCGCGAAGATCAACATGGCAATATGCTTCCAAAGGTGGTGTTGCCATACGCCGAACAAAGAGTCAGCAAGTGGCATCCGTTGCAAGAGTCGTCGCTATATAACAAGGTGCAACTTTACAACTATGCAAAACTGATTCCTTATCTTAAGGCAGGAGTCAATAGCGAAAAAGTTCGCCGTCTCAATGAGCGAAGTGAAAGTTGGTTGACACTCGACAAGATAGAGCCGAAAGACATCCACCTCACAATTGATGCAAAACTGCAAACCAAATTGCAGCAAAAAATGACTTATTATTTAAAAGACAAATATAAGAACAGCTCGTGGGTGAAAAAAATCAGAGCTTCGGTGGTGATATTAGATACCGAGCAAGGCGACCTCTTGGCATCTGCCAACTA
The DNA here is from genome assembly GCA_015061085.1 of Bacteroidales bacterium. Taxonomy (GTDB): domain Bacteria; phylum Bacteroidota; class Bacteroidia; order Bacteroidales; family Muribaculaceae; genus Lepagella. The sequence goes on along the minus strand of SUXG01000001.1, from coordinate 6,941 downwards.
TCCTCTTGTAAATTCGGAACGTCTGAGGGATGAGATAGATGCTGAAACAAAGCGAATACCGACATATAACGATAGCAAAAAAATGCGTAATTGGACGTCATATACCGATATGGATTTGGGATTGGTCTATGCGACTGCTCCGGGTTCGACAGCAAAAGTTATGTCGGCATTAGCCGGATTGCGCAAATGCGGAGTTGAAGCGGCAGATCCGAATAATAAAAAGTATTCTTATTATGTGTATCAGACTTTAGGAGCAGAGTGGACCGGATGGGTAAACATGAAGGATGCGATTGTGAGGTCGTCTAATTCATATTTTGTGAATTTGGTCAACGATTATGATTTATATAATGACCTTCGTTTTATCTACAGAACGGCTGATTTAGCGATTGAAGGAACGATGCCATACGGCTTGATGTATAAGGATTCAACAACATTGAAGAAATTTGACGAGAAATTTATGACTTCCAACACTAATACCGCTGTGGATGACTATCGACGTTACAAAAAAGACAAAAAGCGATTGGATAACAACACTATATGGCAGTGGGCTTGGGGACAAGGCACCTTGGATGCAACTCCTTTGGCGATGGCAAGAATAGCTTCAATTGTGGCAAACGACGGCAAAATGGTCACAACAAAATACACAAAAGAAGATGACAGCCGACAAATAGAAGTAGTATCGAAAAACGAAGCCAAAGCGTTGAGCAATTTCATGATAGAAGAAGCAAACACTCACACTACTTGTAAGTTTAATAAAGAAGACAATGTCGGTGGAAAAACCGGTACTGCGCATCGCAACAGTGGCAGAGTCAGAAGCATGGATGCGTGGTATATATTCTATGTTAAGCAGACGACCGGAAATCCGTTGGCTGTCGCAGTGCGTATCGAACGTGGACAAAGTTCGACTAATGCAAAACAACTTGCAAGAGACATCGTATTTACCACATTAAAAGAACTCAACTACGTAAAATAAAAAACTACAATATGGCATTTTTAGAAGAATATACATTGCTTGATGAACTTGGACAGGGTGGATATGCCACAGTCTATAAAGTGCGTCACAACCATTTGGGCTATATACGCGCCATACGCGTACTGAACGCCACCATAGCTCATGGTGAAGAGGATAAAACATATCAGAAATTTTTGCGTGAATGTCGCTTGTTGTTACGTCTTGGCAATGGCAATCATCCTAATATAGTCCATATCTATCAGCCACTGCTCAAAGCTCAAAAAGCTATTGTTGAGATGGACTATGTCGATGGTATGGACTTGTTTCACTATCTTAAGGAGCAAAAAGGATTTGTACCGACCGAAGAAGTGCTTCATCTCTTGACAGGCATCGGCAGTGCTTTGTCATATTGCCACGAAGACATCTATAAATTCTGCATGGATAAAGAGGAAGACAATCTTAAAGACGATCCAAACGACGGCTCAAAAGTGTTGCTCGACAGTAAAACCATTGAGCAACTGATAGACAAATATCGCGTCATTCACAACGATATTCACTCCGGCAATATCATACGTCGCGGGGATGGCAATTTTGTGTTGTTGGATTTTGGTTTGGCAATCGAGGGCAACGACGTCGTTCGCAGCAGTCGAAAAAGAAACGGCGCACCGGAGTTTAAAGCACCGGAGAAGTGGGACAATGAAAGTCTGCTTACTACACAGTCGGATATTTATAGTTTTGGCGTAGTGTTATATGAATACCTCACCGGCAGAGTTCCTTTCCAATTTGATAAGAAAAATTCCAATCCGAGCGAGGCAGAATATTTTCTTGGCAAAGCTCATAAGGAGCAGCAGCCACCGTCAATCTTCGAACTTCGTAAAGTGGCTTTCGAGCAGGCATATACGGGAGAAACCTACGAAAAGGACTATCCCGATTGGCTTGAAGAAGTCATCATGCGTTGTCTTGCAAAATCGCCTGCCAAGCGTTTCAAGAACGGCAAAGAGTTGTACGACTTTGTTATGGAGTGCATCAGACGTGATTCATACGAAAAAGTCGCAAATATGCGAAACGAGATAGCTGAGTTGCAAAACAAAATCAGTACAATCCGGAGCGAACAGCTGGCTAAAAGCAAAGAAGAGACAGAGCAAGTGACTGCGATGAAAAGGCAAGTCGAGGATGCAGAATCGCGTGTTGCCGACTTTATGGATAAGGAGCGTTTAATGACCGAAGAAATAGAACGTCTGAAAGAACTGTTGAATAATAATGCTCCGGCGATTGATGCCGAGCAAGTCGCAAGTTTGAAAGCAGAAATCCGACGTCTTGAGACGGAATTAAGCTCAGTGGTCTCTAAACACGTCGATGCCAACAACAAATTGACTCAGTTGGAGAAAGAAAACGCCAAGCTTAGAACGGGAACTCCGGGTGCAAAACAGAGTGGAATATGGAAAATTCTTGCCATAATATTCTTTTTGACCACCGGCGTTGCAATGGTGATGTGGTACAATTCGCAAAATACTTCAGTCGAGCCTATCGCTGTCGATACAATTTCTGTCGCTATGGACGACGGCACGAATAAGGCTTTTTCAGCTACTGATGTAAAACAACTTTTGAATGACAAAACATCGCTTGCTAAAAGTCTTGCCGACTCACAAGCAGCAAGTTCGATAGGTGATAACGAGACATTGAAACAACTCAATAAGCAAATCAATCAGAAGGATTCTCTTATAAATGAGTTGAACAAGACTATCGAAGAATTAAGACAACAGTCATCAGCCGGCAATTCACAAAGCATAATTAACCAAAAGAACAGAGAGATCAGTCAGCTTAATTCGACGATCAAAAATTTACGCAGTCAAATTAAGGATAAAGACAGATTAATCGGAGTCTTAAAAGAAGAACTTGTAAGATAATATGGGATTTTTTGATAAAATAGCAAAGCTCATCAATGGCTCTTCGGCAGAGGAAACGCCGAAAACAGAGCAACAATCAAAGTCTGAAGCGTCAAAGGTTGAGACTGAGGAAACGCCGAAAGCGACAGTAAGCGAAAAGGCAACAAATAGTATCGACAAGCAAGACAATTTGCTCAGAGCTGTTATTCAATGTCTGAAGTCAAACTATGGCGGCAGCAAAATTTCTATGGCAGACAAGACGTTGGCGTTGTGGATAGCCGATGGCTTGTTCTACGACTTATTGTCGAGTAATGGTTTTAAGGAGCAATTGATGACGTCGATAGTCGATGAGCTTGGTCTTGATTTTTCATCGATTGAAATCATGACAGGACGATTGCCTGAAGAATCTCTGACGCCGATAGCCGATGGTTGTTTTTTGCAAATTAAAGCAAAGCAAGTCGTGCAGTCGATTTCACGAGCTGAGATACTGCAGGTGGAAGGTTTTGGCTCGATGCAGGATGCAAAAGTCTGCCTTGATTCGCAAGATATAGACAACTTGCCATACGCACGCTATAATATCGGAATCGGCCGTCGTCCGAAGATGGATGATAATACACATCGCATCAATCAAATAGCAATCGACGACAGTCCGACATCGAATGAGTATCATAAAAATAAATTTGTCAGTCGTGCTCATGCTTTCATCTCATATTCTGAAGAATACGGATTTATGTTGCATGTGGAGCATGGAGGCTCGCGTTTGGCAAAAAAACGCACCCATATTTATCGTGGAATCGAGAAAATTGAGCTTGACAATCTACTTATTCCTGTGCCTTTACGCGATGGCGACTATATAGTGTTGAGTAAAAATGTGCACCTATTATTCAAAAAAGCAAAAGCATGATAAAGAAAGCAGTAACTAAGATATTAGATATATTCAAGCCGAAAGGCAACAACACAGGGTTAGCCAACGATCGACTGACCAATAAGCGCCTACTTGAAGAGCTGAAATCGCACTTCAAAAGCGTGCTTGATGTTGAATCGGTGGGCGATAGAATGCTATATCCGATGTCGTTTAACATTCTTATGGAATCTTCCGACTACAACGATCGCAAACAATCGTTGCCATTCATTTTGCCTCAAGTAGTCGCTGCCTTCTATGGCATCATCGAAGAGAATAAAAAGGAATTTTCCGATTATACCCCGCCGGCGAAATATTGGTTTTTCCAATTCTCGGCTTGCAACGTAGGGACTATCCCTACTGATAACTCGACGCCACTGATTGTGCGCAAAGGACACATCACTACGGTGGCAAACCTTTTGACATTCGACATCAAAAAGGCTTCGAATATCAGAGTTGATTCGAATGTCAGAGTTTCAATCAAACTCGATGATTCTGATGTGATGAATGATGTCAATGTCAACCTTGGAGCGATACAAAATCTCGATATTCTCAGCGAAGGAACGTTTATCTATAACTTTGACAACACATTAAATCGCGATACTCGTCTCATCGAAGAAAACTCAAATATGGCTGAGACATACGGCTTGGCAGAACTTTCCTATTCGCGTGACGGCAAAAACTATCGTTTCTCAATGAAGGATAATCTTATTCACATTTCCGGCAAGAACGAAATGCGAGAAGGGCGTGCATTCTTCATCTTGGAAAATGCCGACATTAAGGACTCTCACGTTCAAATCAAATATGTGCCGACAGAAAAGAGATTTCAAATTGCGGCATTCGGTCCGACAAGGCTCAATAGTCGCCTGCTTGCCGAGAGTAGCGGAGGTGATGTGATGTGGTATGATTTGGCAAACAATTCAAGCATTTTTATCAACGAAGAGATAAGAGTGAAATTTGAGATTAAATAAGTTTATGATTATGAAGACGATACATTTTTTTGGAAAAACAGATATGGGCAGAAAGCGTACAAACAACGAGGATGCCTTTATCGCTCAAAATATTTGGGATGAGAAACACATCCTTGCTGTGGCTATCGACGGCGTCGGAGGTTATGAGGGAGGAGAAGTGGCTGCAGAATTGGCTCAAAAAAACATTGTCAAATACCTCGAAACGTATCCCAACGGCGAACGCCTCGACTTGCTTAAGCAGGCTGTGATTTTTGCCAACAATGCCATTTTCGACGAAAGAAAACGATCGGCTAATCTTTGCAACATGAGTTGCGTTTTGACAGCGGCTCTTATCGAGGTGGAAAACCGTCGCATAAATATGGCGCATGTGGGCGACACACGTATTTATCAATATGTCGATGGCGTTTTGACAAAGCTTTCACATGACCACTCTCTCATCGGTTATCGAGAAGAAATCGGCGAACTTTCAGAAGAAGAAGCAATGAATCATCCTCAGCGAAACATCATCGGGCGTGACGTGGGTTCTACTCGCTTGGAAAGCAACGCCAACGACTATGTGGAGGTCGCTTCATTCCCTCTTGAGGCTCATTCATCGTTGATGCTTTGCTCCGACGGCCTTTGCGATATGATTACTTCGCAACAAATGAAATCTATCCTTGAGAAAAATTTGCCGACAGAAAAAAAAGTTGATGCTTTGATCGATGCTGCCAACCAAGCAGGAGGTAAAGACAATGTTACGGTGGTGCTTGTGGAGTGTAATCTGCCTGAATTGCCTCGCAAAAAAATAATAGAAACAGAAACCCATCCTACCGAAATAAGAAAAAAGTCAACGGAAGAAACAAAAAAGGAGCTATCACTCGGTCGCAATCTGATAATTATAGGTATCGCATTATTGTGTTTTATCGGAGGATATATATTCGGTGGTTATAGCGGTCATAAAATCCTGCCCGGTACTCAACATGCCGATGACATTGATTCAATACGTCAACGCGACTCTATTATAATTGAATTGAAAGAGGACAGATATATGCTTTTGAAGCAAAATATAGAATTGGAATCGTGCATTGATTCGCTTCAAAACACCAATAACAACCAATAACACTCAAAAGCCATGAAAAAACTCATAACACTGCTAATTGCAATACTATCAGTCGCCGGCATCTACGCCGACAACTATAATGAATTTCTTGAGGCATCACGCAAGCATTTCGCTGAGGGAAACAAAGAGAAAGCCGAAAGTTGCTATCGCATCTATACTAAGATGACGGGCAAAAAAGATGCAGAGCTTGAAAAAGCTTTTTACGGCTCGGCGCAGTCAGGCAATGTCGTAAGTATGACGATCAATTACCCTAACGGCGACCGCTATGAGGGAGAAACCAAAGACGGCAAACGTCATGGCAAAGGCACAATGATTTATTCGAACGGCGATCGCTATGAGGGCGAGTGGAAAGACGACAAGAAGAATGGGCAGGGTGTCGAAACTTGGCGAGACGGCTATAAATATGAGGGTGAGTTTAAGGATGATAAATGTAATGGTCAAGGCACAGAGACTTGGCCAAGTGGTGATATGTATGTCGGACAATTTAAAGACTATCGCTACAATGGTCAAGGCACAATGTTTTATGCTGACAATCGATTATATGTAGGCGAATGGAAAGACGATAAAAAACATGGATACGGACTCTTTACTCATAAAAATAAAGATCAGTACGAAGGTTATTTCGTCAATAATAAGTATAATGGTAAAGGGACCTACTATAACAACAATGGCGATCGATATGTCGGCGAGTGGAAAGATGACGTACTGCATGGAGTGTGTACAGTCTATTACAAGAACGGTACACACTCGACAGCGATGTGGGAAAATGGGAAAAAGACACGTGAATTGCCAGATGAGATATTGGTAGAGGAAATCCAAACCATTAATTACGATAGCGGCGACAAATATGTAGGCGAAATCAAAGACGGCAAACGCCATGGCAAAGGCACTTTTTATTGGGCTAATGGCGACCGCTATGTCGGCGAATTTAACGACGGTAAATGCCATGGACAAGGCACAATGTACTACAAGGATGGTACATCGAAATCCGGCCGTTGGAACATGGGAGTCTTTGTCGGGGAATAACAAATAAAAATATATGCAAATGAAAAAGTATTTGTTTTTGATGATGATATTGCTTTCGGCAGCGAGCATTTCAGCCGACAACTATAATGAATATCTTGAGGCATCA
>SUXG01000029.1 GCA_015061085.1 Bacteroidales bacterium | reverse complement strand
TCATTACCTTGCGTTTCTTTGCTAAATTGCTATTTCCCGTATTTCCGAGATTTTCAGCGTAATGCGTTTATTATCAGTGCAGGATGCACTATTATTCCGATTTCGGTTGATTATTCCAGCGTTTTTCACTAACTTTGCTCTCGGTAATCATGATATAATAACTTCTTTGTTTACTGCTAAGTTACTAAATATCAGTGATATAACCAAAAGAATCGGCAGCTTTTTAAGGTTGCCGACTCTTTTTTTATGCCTTTTTCTAGAAAACATTTAAGCTTCTCTTATCCCGAATTCGCGTTATTAAAATTCCAATCTAAATCCCTTTTGTTTCAGTTCGGCATATTTCTCGGCATTGAAGCGATATTTGCTTGGGGTACGACGAGAAGCGTTTGCAGGACGAGGCTCAGCCTCTGATAATATGCCGAGTTTAAGCATCTTATTATAGAAGTTGCGACGGTCGAACTTTACCTCTAAAATGGCTTCGTAAAGATTCTGCAATTCGGTCATCGTAAAGACCTCCGGCAACAACTCAAAGCCTATTGGCTCGAAGCAGATGCGCTCTTTCAGACGGTTAACAGCCATTCGTAAGATGCGGTCGTGATCAAAAACAAGGCTTGGCACCTCATTCATCGAAAACCAACGCGCCGATGCAGCATCATCGCCACCCTTGACCTCCGAAAGTCGCACAAGAGCATAGTGCGCCACAGTAATCACTCGTTCACGTGGGTCGCGATTGACATCTGAAAAAGTGTGGAACTGTTCAACAGCAGTATTCTTCAATCCCGTTTCCTCCTCCAACTCACGCTTTGCACACTCCTCGGCAGTCTCATCTATCTTCATAAAACCACCCGGAAATGCCCATTTACCCTTAAATGGCTCAATGCCACGCTGTATCAAAAGCACTTTGATAGCCATTCCGTCAAAGCCGAAAATCACACAGTCAGCCGTCAGAGCAGGATGAGGGTATTTATAACAAAAATTCTGATCGTTCATATTGTTATTGCGTTAATTTTACGCAAAGTTATATAAAGTTTTGGAAACCGCCAAATGAATTGCGTATTTTTTACACAATAATTATTTTCAATGCTACATTTGTAATTATTGGTGTCTTATAAAAGAGTACCTATCTTAAGTAATTCTATCAATCTATCAGTAACATATTGTTATTTTTCGCATGAATACCTATAAAAAAATCCCCACATCTTTGGCGGAGACTCTAATATTTATAACATTCGCACCTCATGATTACATTACTTCACTCATGAGCCAACAAAGTTTTGACTATCTATTTTTGACCTATACGCCTCATTTTTGCAGAACTAATGGGCATAATATTAGTATGCTTCAGAATTTCATGGAGGCGACGATGCCGAAGTTGTGACCGTCGCTGACCGGAGCTATCGAGAGGTCATGCTTCTTGGCAAACGGACGGGTGAATATGTAAGCACTACCGGCTCCGATGGCTGCTCCGGCAAGGACGTCCCACCAGTCGTGTTTCTTGGCGTAAGTGCGTGCCCAACCGACGTATGCGGCCAATGCGTAGGCCGGTATTCCGAATTTCCAGCCGTAACGTCGCTGCACAAAGGCGGCATTGGCAAAAGTAACTGATGTGTGACCCGACGGAAATGAATGGAAGTCGGAGAAGTCGGGGCGTTGCTTCTTTACGGTATATTTGAGCAAATAAGTCGCTCCGAGCGTTGTTGCTGTGGTAAATGCCGCTTGCTTCAGCCCAGTCCAGTCTTGAGCTATCAGCATACCTGTAAGAGTTGCTACCGGCATGGCGATGAGTATGACGTCGCTGGAGATTTTGACACCTTGTTGGGCAGGAGTACGTTCAAACACGGGGGGCTCTTGTGCCCATATTGATAGTGTCATGACGAGACTTAGAAGGAGAAGTATGAAGCGTTTCATGCGAATAGTGCTATTAGTTTGGGTAAAAAGATGATGAGACCAACCACGACGACAGCCATAACAAAGAGCAACACAGCGCCGGCTGCCATGTCTTTGCATCGTTTAATGAGGGGGTGATATTCCTCTGAGACCATATCGGCAAGTGCCTCGATGGCAGAGTTGAATGCTTCGGCAGCGAAGACACCACCGATGCACAATAAGACTGCTATCCACTCGTAGGTGGATATGGATAAGAAGATGGAAGCGACGATGACGAGCACTGCGACGACGGCATGAATGCGCGCATTGTGCTCACCTTTAAAAAGCATAGATATGCCTTGAAAGGCATATCTAAAACTTTTTGCACGCTTCTTGAAACTGAATTTATCTTCGTTCATATCAATAGTCATATTCTAATACAAAATCATCGACGTATAACACTGCTCCCGCACCTCCGGTAAAGAAGTCACCTAAGCGAGATGCGGCACATGATATTACGATATATGATGGACGACGATTGGTCGCGCGATACTGCAATGGTATCTCAAACTCTTGCCAGCCATCTGTCGAAGTACCCGAACGCAATTCGCCATAGGCAATGATAGATGGCGAGTTGACATCGAAGAGTTGACGATTCTTAGGGTTGGTGCGAATCTCATACGGAGCTGTCCAATCGGCAAGTGCGACGTAGATGCTACATGTGTCGGGCACCCCCAAGAGGTGTTGAGTCTCTTCACTGACGTAGTTAATAGGTGCAGTGGTGTAGTTGTAGTAGCCACGAAGACTGACCGGACGCGCTGTCCATGGACGACCATAGTCGAGGATACCGTTTGTACCATCTACCTTCTTGAATGAACCTGAGTAAACCGAACCGGCCGCCAACTTACCCACGCCGGCTATACCTACAAATTTGGTCTCAAGCATTGCCGACTTACCTTTACCCGTAGGGGTGTTGTCGGAAGGCACTACGTTTGACTGTCCGAGCGTTGCAGCGCCTGTGTTGCCTGTATCCCAAAACGACTCGCCTGTCTGAGCCCATGGACACCAAATCTTGTCGTCTTTCAACCACCAATCGTCAAACGATGCGTTAGGTAAATCGAGCGTAAACTCTGTAGTTACGGCTATCTCGTTACCAATGTTTTCACCTGAGACTGCACGCACGACATATTCTGTCATAGTGTCAAGGTGAGGGATATAAGCGTTGAACGCACCTCCATTATGAGTGACATACTCTGCAGGGACATCTATCCATTGCGAAGATGTCGCTTTTCTATATTGGAAACCATTATCAGCACCCTCTGGAGCCGCGCCATAAGCCCAAATCACTTGAGCCCAAGCATCGGCTTGAGTCGTTGTGACGATAGCATTGGTAGTATCGACATAGATAGTCCAATCTTCTTCAACATCAAAGTAAGAAACTTTCACTTGCACCGGCTTAGAGAAGTCATATTCACCGACTTCAAGTGCGGGCACCATCGTCGTAACATCAGCCGGACCGAGCTTTATAGAGGTTATCTGTAACGACTTTTTATTAAGGTTGTTAGGCACATACAATACAACGCGGTGTCCTATTGGGTCAATTGTTGTCTCCCCTATCTGACCTGCTATTGTAAAATGTCGTTCTATGCTTTGAGTAGCAGAAATCACCCATTCGTAAGATTGATAATTTGTAAGTACTACTTTCATCGGAGAAGAAAGGTCGTAAGTTCCTTGCAATAAATCAATTGATGAGGACGCACCATCTGTATAAGTATAATCAGAGAAACTGACTTGCTTTATATTCACATTTTCTGCAAGATGAATTTCAGCAGTCAATGCTTTAGTATCAATCGAAGCCGAAGACAACTCTCCTTTCGCAGCTAAAGACAATATATTCTGCTGAATCTTTGGATAAGGCAAATCATTCTCGATACATCCGCTAACGAATAATCCTATTATAGCCAATGCTATATAATATAATTTACTAATTCTATTCATACTTCTTGACTATCAAATATGAACACCGAGTCCAAAGTTAATATTAAAAATGTTGAATTTAAAGTTTGCTCCCGAAGTAAATCGATTTCCTGACTCTACACCATCAGTCACTTGCTTTTCGTTTCTCATATAGAGGCCAAATACTCCGAATGAAACATTAAACGACACATTTTCCATCATGAAAACAGTCAAACCGGGAGAAAAATTAAGTCGAGTGTCCATGTAGGTTGTATGCGTCACCTTTGGTTGCTCATTAAAATTTCTGACAAAGTCAGAGTTTCCTGATGAAAAGGCAAGTTCCATTTCGCTAAATACGCCAAAACGACCATTGCGTGTTAAGCCAATATAGTAGCGACTATTAAGTGCCGCTGTATAAGATTCGTTCTTATAGCTTGCATCCGAAATCTGGAAATTGATGTCTTCATCGAAGTCAACGCCTAATGAGCCTAGAGTTGCATCAGCTTGTGTATATCCAAGGCGTAATCCCACTGACCAGTTATTTTTGATAAAATAACTAACCGATGGCTTTATTGAAAACGTTTTACCTCCAAAATCAAAATCCGATAGTATGCTCAAAAGTTGCAAATCTTCTGAATTAATACTTCCGTACGACGCTGACAGTCCAAAATGCCATGAACCTTTTGGGATATATATAAAATTGAATAATCCTCGATCGTATCTTCCAAAATTTTTATCCCTCATGACAAGATTCACTGTGTCGCCATCGACAATCACCTTCTCGTTTGGATCTATTTTAGAATTATCACGCACGATTTTTGAGTATCCGTCGAGCACTGATTGAACTTGTGGAGCTAATGAGTCCGGAATAAAAATCATCTTACCGGAGACTTTATCCGACTTATCTTGCAATGAAACATCCGTTGCTTCCGACACATTCACACTTTCGGCATACGACAAAGTGCTTGTAAAAAGCATTATTGATATGATATATATTAACTTTCTCATAGCCTAATTATAAATAGAATGAAACACCGAATGAAATCGACATCAAATTAATCTTAAAATTTGCAGAATTAGATCTGAAATTTGATTGATAGATTTGATTTGAAATTTGTTTGGTGTGGTTATAACTAAATCCTAAAACTCCCACATTAACTTCAAGAGCAGAATAATTATTTAAGAACATAATCATCCCCGGCGCAATACCAATGTCAAGAGAGAAATTTCTTTGATATGAACCTATAATATCAGCACCCTTTCCCTGCATCAATTTTGATTGTCCACCTCCTATTTGCAATTGCAATTCATTAAAAAAGCCGAAACGCTTTGACGTGCCCAATGAAAAATAATTACGCATTATCGCCATTCCATAATAATTGTGCGACAATGTGTAAAGATTGTTGACATCATATCCTGTCTCAGAGTCTAATATAATGCTTGCGCTCTCAAGTTTTGTCAAATTGCGTGAATAGGCAAATTTTCCTCCTATGCCCAAATCATCCTTAACTATATAGCACACCATCGGACTCACTTTAAACGAATATGTATCGCCTGAGATATTTTCTATGACAAGAAATTGGTAATCATTTTGGTTCGATTGAGAGTAGTTGACATTAAGTCCCGCCACCCATTGACCTTTAGGGACAAAAACCGTTTTCTTAATATCCCGTTGAAACGCTTCTTGCCCTTGCACCACAAACGGGCACAAGAGCAAAAGAAGCATCAAACAAATACTATTTCTTAAAGATTTATTCATACACCAATTCTAAATCATCAATATAAAGGACACTTGAGGTCGAGCCCACAAAGCGATCGGCAAATTTTGAAGCCGTTGCTTGAAGAATGATGTGAGTCGCCTTAGTATTATTTGCAGCCTCCTTATAATTGATTGGGATTACAAATTCTTGTAGTTGACCATCGGCTGAGAAATTGCCTGTCCATGTCACTTCACCGAACGCAAGCACCGAAGGATCATTTGAGTTGAAGAAGTTACCTGCAGTCGGATTGATATACATTGTACCTGTGGTCAATGCCACCATCACTTGACCGTGGTCGGTAGCTCCTTTGGAAAGGGCATCACCATCATAATCCACAGATCCAGGACGATAGTTAGCCCAACCACGAAGTTTAGCAGGGCGAGAGCCGTTAAATGGCTGACCATATGTCAATTCAGCAGTAGCATTGGCTGAAATTACAACATTAGTACATACGCCTGAGAACATATTACCACCAGAGAATGCACCCATACCCATCATACCACACCACTTAGAAGCCATGCGAGCTGAGTAGTTACCGCTATGAACCATATCACTTGACTTATCGAGAAGCACTGTAGAAGCCAATGCTGCCCCTTGGTTACCAGAGTCCCAGAAGATATTGTTGGCGTTTTCGTTAGGCATTACAGCGTTTTTGAAACCACCCTTACACCAATATTCGAAACTTGCATTTGGAATCATAAACATTGATTCAGTTGTAAAATACATTGACTCAGTGTTAATGTAATCATCAGCAATTGCTTGATACTCATATTTTGTGCCCGGCTGAAGATCTGTCAAGTTGGCAGTAAACGAAGCGTTAAGCTCAACATCTCCGACTAATACAGTAGTCCAATCATTTGAACCCACAGCACGGTATCTAAAGCCCGGATTAGTCATGCCGTCCTTAACTACTCGGCCATAAATTTTAGCATGGCGAGCATAAATCTCTTGCCATGGAGTTTCTTCAAGTACAACTCCTGCATCGCTTACTTTAAGTGTCAAATCCTTTTTAGTTATCTTGTCATTAGAGTCAATAGCTTCAAAGTTGATTACATAGGTACCTAGATCAAGAGTATTGAGCAACTCGCTGCTGAACGAAATACGAGCAGACGTAGTATCAAACGATGAATCGTATGCCGATTCGTATGTCAAGCCGATAGCAGCCAACTCTGTCTTAGTATCATCCGACATTGTGATGAAATCATATTCTTCAGCCGGGAAACCCAATACAGTATAATCGGCAGATCTCATCTTTAGACTTTTAAACTCCCCTAAACCTTGAACATATACCGAATAACGGTTGAATTTCCCCGGAGCTCCTTCAAGAGGCTTAGAGATGTCATATCCGATACCTGAAATCACAGGAGCACCCTTAATCTCAACGATGTCATTAATCACAAGTTCTGAATCATCGACAGTCACAGTGATGAATGCACCACCATAGTCGTTTGTATCAGGTGTGTATTTAATATTCAACACATATTCATGAGCCGACTTAACATCATATATTATGCCTTTCTTTACATAATTTTCGCCATTCTCACGTTTGCCTGTGATTGTCCAAGACAACGAAGTGTCACCATTTGGCTGCATGAAATATCCATGAGCTGTCGCAGCATTCTCTGCATTAAATTCAAGCGAGCCACGAGTATTACCGATAGTCACAGTATAGTCTGCCAAAGCCTCTGACAAAATAGGATCCGGATTGATTGATGCAACAACATTTGCAATCTTACAATTAAGGATTACCTGCTTCACATCGCCTTTTGTAATTGTAAATGGCTCGTACGCCTTATAGAATTTTTTGTCGAATGAAGCTGTCACAGAGTCGCCTGTCCATGCTTCAGCAACATAGCTGCCTGATTTAAGATACAAATCCGAAGGAACATTATCCACACCTTTAAACTTGTGGATAAGTCCTTTTTCGCTTGACACATAGATTACACACTTCTCTGCAAGATCATCATTTGCAGAATCTTCAGCACGAGTAAGACTGTTATTGATGACCATTCTCATCTTAAGGAGTCCTTCGCCTTCTTCAAAAAATCCCTCTTCGCTTTGGCATGACTGCAACATACCACCCATTAGAAGCGTAGTCAATATTATTCCAAAAAACTTCTTCATGGCTTTACTTAATTACAAGGGTTAACGTTTTAGAAGTTTGACCATTAGCATCACCCACAGTGATTACGAAGTCGTGAGAACCAGGGCCGAGCATTGTCAACATGCCCATGAAGCCTGTGATCTTAATTTCGATTTTGTCGGTGCGACCCTTCACATCGCCTTCCACAAGGTTAAGTTCCTTGATGAAGTTAGCGACTGCGTCACTTGCAGGATTGATGAAGTCTAGTTCTGATGTACCAAGCTGAGCTTCGAGCAAGCCTGAAATCATTTCAGATTGGATAGCAACCTTAAATTCAGTGATACCATCAGCATGGTGGCTCTGAACATTTACAGTCACTTCTGAGTTTTCATCCACTACGTTAGGAGCATCGAATGTGATTGGTGCTACAGCTTCTACAGTCGGAGTTTCGTCACCCGGAGTCGGAGGATTAGGATCATCACCTTCAGATGGGCGCTCGTTATCCGGAAGAATCTCCTCTTCTGTTTCTACATCGACAGTCATATTGACAGAAGTCACATAAGCATCGACGGTTGTTCCATAGTTAATCAAACCTTCATAATCAGGAATATCACCACCGGGTCCTTGTAGTCTGTATGTAATAATATAGTGGTTGCCCGGTGCTACATCTACATATGTACGGAAATTCTCTTCGTAGTTGTTTTGCACTGTTCCTGTAAACGTTGCAATCAAAGTTGAACTACCTTCGATATATTCGAAATAGCCAGAGCGCGTTTCTTCCAATGTATAATCCAATGATGCGTTATCGCCAACAAGAACATTTACTTTGACATCATCATCGCATTTCTTAACAAGCATATCATCAAATATAATCGAGACTCTGACATTAGCCAAACGGCACTCTACCGTACCAACTTCTGTCACTTGATTTTTCTCTACCGAGAAAGACTTTGAGCCAAAGAAATAAGGTTCGTCCCATGCAGCATTTTTCACCACATGAGATTTCACTTTGACAGTATAGTTACCTACAGGAAGAGTTACAACCTCAGGCATATCTTTATAGACATAGTCAACGAGACTACCATTCTCGCCTTCAATGCTAATTAGGAACGAGCTGACATCTATCGAAGAACGCACAACATTTTCCTCATTTGTAATCTCTACAAGCATCTTCTTGAATGACACTTGTCCTTCTGCACTTTCTTCTGTCGATGGAGCAAAAGGATCTTCCTTGCTACAGCTTGCAAAAGTCACAAGCGACAAAAGTGCCAATATCATTATATTATATATCTTTTTCATTGTCTATATTATTATATTATTAGTAGTTCAATTGGATATCATCTACTCTGAGCGTTGCACTGAGTTTGATTCTATAAGGGTCGCCACTTCCGGTAGAGCCGGCTATTTCCAACCAGTGACCACCGAGGTCACATGAATGTGATGACGAAGTAGATGCTTTAAACGCAATATATATTGACGCAGCTTTCTTATTATACACCTTATAATTTAATGGCAATTCCACTGATGTCCATTGAGATGCAGATTTACCATTTGGAAGAGATGCAGTTGCAATTACAGTGCCATCATCCGCTTTTAGCCATATTTCAGCAGAGAATGTATCGCTACCACTATATGGCGCATATTCATACCAGAACTTCAACGAAGTTGGTCTTGAACCAAACGAATGGCCTTCTGACGAACGCTTCCAGCCACCCCCTGTGCCATCGTTGCCCTTACCAATAAGCAATTCACCGACGTACCAGCTACCGGTTGTTCCCCATGTTGAGTTTGTATTACCGATATTTGCTACTGTGATTTGAGCCGAGCGCTTGCCTGAGTGAGCATCAATAGAATAATGTACTAATGGGAAACATTTAAAGAATGTATAACCCATTGTCAAACTGCTCACAAGAGATGTTGTTGCGTTAGAATCCCACCATTTATCCGAAGCATCCGATGTCCAAGGTTTATAGTATTTCATCGGGCTGCTTTGTCCGGCACTTTCCCATAAGGAGTTATGATTAAATGACCAATCAAACGCAGACCAATCTTCAAATCCTGCATTGCCCACTTGTTGAGGTGCTTCTGTGTTAAACACCATTGATGAATAATATTTTATAGAATATTTCTTTCCCGGAGTCAAACCGTTTAATACGATTTGATTATCCGATGCGTTGCGAGTAACATTTTCCCACAATTTGTATTCACCATCTTCTTCTGCAAGATAGATTATAACGTCTTCTATAGCAAATGATTCTGGCAATTCAACATCTACAATTGCTTTATTAGCCCAAATATTGTAATCCACAAATGACAATTTAGCAGCAATACGTTTCGCCGTTACATTGCTTCGTTCTGTGCCACAATAGTTGGCACGGATCTTTACATCATGGACACCATCCGGAATAGTAAGACGAGCCGTGTAAGACGAGCCGTTATTAGTCACTTCTGACACATCACACTTAACCCAATTACCCTCTGCATCAAGAGCATCGAATGTGACTTTTTTAGCAAAATCTACTCCTGTATAGTCCAATGTGACGTATGTATAATTGTGAGACAATTTAGAATCTGTTGCACTTTGAAGCGAAACATTTACCCCTTTAGTTGTCGCCACCAATCGAATTGGCTCTGTCACCTTAGTAATTTTATCTTTCAGCACTAAAGTAAATTCATGCGTGCCTTCTCCTTCAATATTTTCAAACACTCTTGCCAAATCGACGAATGCCATCTTATCAGGATTTTTCCAAAGACCTACGACATTAAATCCAAGGTTCTTCATCAATTCTTGTTGCGACTGATCAAGATTCATAAGATCTACCTCTGCAGGCATACCTTTAGCAAGCATCGCATCAGAACGTGTAGTCAAAAACACCGAGCCAATGCCTGCTCTTGCCATCATCTCAAATTTCTTTTCAGCATCAGCCGCAGTACATTCCAATACCTCAAAAGATTCGTCAGGTGTAAATCCTTTAGCAATCATTTCCGGTTCAGGAGATAGCATCAACTCATCACTAAGATCGATTACTACGTCATCTTCCACTATAGAGTCGTCAAAAGTAATTGACAATTGAGCATCGCCCACTTCACCCTGATTTACATCTACTGTAATGTGATAGTGATGACGTGGCTGTATTTGAACTGCTGCCGGTTGGAATGTTGCAGAGACATCGTTTTGCTTTTGCAATGAGATAATCAATTTCACTTCACCGGGTTTCAAATACACAGGACGCGTTTCTCCTCTATTGTAGTCAACATAATCGCCACCTACTGTATGGAATTGCATGCCATAATTCTTAAAATATTGTTCGAATGCTTCAGTGTAGTTTACACTGACCATTGAATTAGCCAATGAGGCCGTTATATTTACCTCAGTAGTTTCTCCTTCTTCAACAATAAATTCTTCGCTACCATAAAAAAATGGGCAATCGAAACCTTCTCTATCAATATCACCATAAGATGCTTCCATCTTATAAGAACCCATAGGGTAAGTTTCATCGACAGGAAAATCCGCTACTGACGACCAAGAGCGGTCATAAGTACCGTCCGACTTAATTAATTTTAGCGCAAATTCACTCACATCCGGAGCATCGATCTGCTCATCAGCTCGGGTAATAGCAACAACATCCTTTACAGTGTTGTCTGCTATCACTCTTGGCGAAATTCCACCCTCGCCTTGAGTGCCCACCCATGGATTCTCATCATTACATCCCGTCAAGACGAGTAGCGATGATGCCAACAGCATTCCATACTTTGATAATTTCATCTCGTTTTATTTATTATTTATTAATTTTATCATTCAAAAATCTTGGCAAAATTAATAAACTCAGACTAGACCACCAAAATTTAATCCAAATAACACAATAATAACACAATAAAACACCAATTTGTCCAATTTTCAAAGACAATATATTGATTTTTACCATCAAATACACCTTTTTACACCAATTTTTGGTTCTAAGCATTAATACATAAAACCCTTGCTATATTCGTTATTTATTAAATAAAATTACTACCTTTGCTGAAAAATTTGTATATATCTTCATGAGTATGCGAAATAATAAAATCATAGAAAAAATAGCACATACGTCCTTTATTCGGGTTTTATATTCCACCCCGACTCCAAGATGGATTACATATTCTGCTGATATACTGATTGTCACAATCAGTACGATTCTGATTTTTGTCTTGTTACCAAATGAGATTAACACCTTTAATTGCAGTAATTCCTATATCTTTACATTTTTCTTAATTCTTACTGCATACGGATTGACCAACCTCATGACCGGAGCATATAAATGCATTGTCAGGTTTTCTTTAATCGACGATATGCTTAAATCTTTCTTCTGTGTTCTGTCAGCCACAATAATTCTTCTTATAGTAAATTACAGCTTCTATTATCTGAACTCAGAACATAAAATCATTTTCAGTTTTGCCGGTTTGATTATCATTGGTATCATATCACTATGTATTATGATTTTGATGCGCATGTGTGTAAAATATCTTTACCTGCAATTTTCCAACCTACAAGTCGAACGACAAAGGACGATTATTTGGGGCTCAGACATCAATTCTATTTTCTTGGCAATGACTTTAAAAAACGAGATAAACGGGAGATTTTTACCCGTTGCTTTTTTATCTACAAATAGCAAAAACAGCCAAGTCAACGGGCTCCCGATAGAGCATCTTTGCATAGACGAAATTTCTAACATTTTTAACAAGCATAATTGCTCATCTATTATTTTTCAACAAGCACAATTGGCTAATCTGAGCAATGATTTAATCAATATTTTCATCAACAATAATATCAAACTATTGACGATAAACAAAATCGAAGAGTTTAATCAAAATGATATCGAAATATCTCATCAAATAAAGAACATAAGGATTGAGGATTTATTAGGTCGGCATGAGATAAATATCGATCGAGAAAAGATTAAAAATTTCATCTCATTAAAGACTGTTCTTATCAGCGGCGCAGCAGGATCTATCGGAAGTGAAATCGTCAGACAAGTTCTTGATATGGGCGCAAATAGAGCAATCTTAATCGATCAAGCAGAGACGCCAATGCATAATCTGCAATTAGAAATTTTGAAGAAATATTCTAAGAATCGCATTGAAATTTGCATTGCAGATGTAAAAGACATCAAACGCTTAAATCGTATTTTTGCTCAATATCAGCCTGACATTGTTTTTCATGCAGCAGCCTATAAGCACGTACCAATGATGGAGAGCAATTCATCTGAGGCTATTTTGACAAACGTATTAGGTACTAAAAACCTTGCAGACCTTTCAATAAAGCATGGCATTGATAAATTTGTCATGATTTCGACAGACAAAGCTGTCAATCCCACAAATATTATGGGAGCAAGTAAACGTTTGGCTGAAATTTATGTCCAATCATTAAATTATGTCGACAATAAATCTCAAAACAGACAGACAAAATTTATAACCACACGCTTTGGCAACGTTTTAGGCTCTAATGGTTCGGTCATTCCATTATTTAGGCAACAAATCGAAAACAGGGAGCCTATAACGATTACGAACAAAGAAATCATTCGTTATTTTATGACTATTCGTGAAGTATGTTCGTTGGTTTTAGAAGCCGGTTGTATGGGTAATGGTGGTGAAATATTTGTCTTCGATATGGGCAAACCGATTAAGATTTATGATTTGGCAAAGCAAATGATTGTATTAGCAGGACTTAGAGTCAATGAGGATATTAAAATCATCGAGACTGGTCTTCGCCCGGGAGAAAAGCTATATGAAGAACTTTTAAACGATAAAGAAAAGACGATAGCGACCTCGCATGATAAAATCTTGATTGCCAAAGTCAGGAAATATAAATTTACAGACATCGAATATTCCATCAGCCATATAATCAAAAATGCAGAGGATGGCAATATTCATGATATGATATACGAAATTAAGACTCTTATTCCGGAGTATGTCAGCGCAAACTCTGAATATGAATTAATCGATAGGGAAATTAACAACCTAAAAAAATAAATATAAAATGAACAAAAGTGTAATAAAATTTTTGAGTGCATGCATCATTGCATCAGGCTCTTATGTCTCCGCCTCTGCCCTTGATATTAAAGATTTGCTCAACCAAGCAGGACAAGCTCTTGAAAACGGCAATGTCACAGACATCATCGAAGGTGTGCTTTCTACATCAAACCTCGAAGTAAAGGATCTTGCAGGTGTGTGGACATCTACAGGTTCGGCTGTAGCATTCCAAAGCGAAGATCTATTAAGCCAAGCAGGAGGCGCTGCTATGGCATCAACTATTGAAAGCAAGATTAATCCTTATTTCACGAAATACGGTATCGTCGGTTCTGTCATTACAATCCAAACAGACGGCAGCTTTTCAATGACATTGAAAAAAATAACTTTGAAAGGTAAAATCATTAAAGGAGAAAACAATAAATTTATTCTTTCTTTTGAAGCTTTCGGCAAAAACAATTTGGGAAATGTCAACCTTTATATCCAAAAGACATCGACTTCAATGGATTTGATGTTTGATGCCTCAAAACTTAAGACAATTCTATCCTCAATTGCATCTTTATCAAAAAAAGGTCTTGGAAATAGTTTAAATTCTCTTCTTAATTCTTATAATGGTATTTGCATCGGATTCAAGATGTCGAAGACAGGCAAAGTAGAAGGAGAATCAGAGTCATCAATTTCAATATCGGACTTATTCAATAAGGATAAGTCGTCTGAATCATCCTCTTCTTCGAAAGAAGAGGAGACTGAAAAGGGATCTGTCAAAGATTTATTCAAGAAAAAATAAATCATCAATAATCGATACTTTTTCAACGGGAGTCTTACATGGCTTCCGTTTTTTGTCTATAAATCCAATTATTATCTATTAGGCGTATCGGTCAACGATTTTTACACCATAGGTCTGTAGGTAAAAGTATATAATACAAATGCCGAAACGCTCAAAAGCATTCCGGCATTGTATTTTGATGAGTCTCAAATTACTTTACTACGCGACGTTCTTTGATACGAGCTTTCTTACCTGTAAGTTTGCGCAAGTAATAAAGTTTAGCACGACGAACTTTACCGTACTTGTTAATTTCGATAGAGTCGATGAACGGAGATTCAAGAGGGAAAATACGTTCAACACCGATACCATCAGACATTTTACGAACTGTAAAGCGTTTTTTAGTACCTTCTCCATTGATGCGGATAACTACACCGCGATACTGCTGGATACGCTCTTTGTTACCTTCTTTGATACGATAAGCGATAGTGATTGTATCGCCAGGTCCGAATTCAGGATGTTGTTTGCCTGTTGCGAAGGCTTCTTCTGCGATTTTAATTAAGTCCATTTTGGATATTTCGTTAGTTAAATTATTAATATGCAATATAATAAGCCACTTTGTCTTACCAGAGATTGCGAAAAGCGGTGCAAAGTAACAAAAAAAATCCGAGATACGCAAATTTTTTTAGACTTCGGTTGCTTAATCGCTTATTTTTTTGTAGTTTTGCCCTATATAAATTTTTCAGACTATGATTAAAAATATTTTTAGAGGCTTAATTATATGCTTATTGACATCTGTCGGTGCGACAACAAATCTGAATGCAGAGGATTTGATATTGTTGCATACAAACGATACACACTCAATGATTCAGCCCGACAAAGACGGACTTGGCGGAATTCAACGTCGCAAGGTTTTAATCGACAGTGTTCGTAAGGCAGAAAAAAATGTCTTGCTTGTCGATGCCGGCGATGCTGTGCAAGGAACTTTGTTTTTTAAATTTTTCAGAGGTGAGGTTGAGTACCAACTTATGGATATGCTGGGCTACGACATCAGAATTTTAGGCAATCATGAGTTTGACAATGGCATAGAAGATATTGTCAAATACAACAGCAAGTGTAAATCTGATATTTTGTCATCAAATTATGATGCGAGCAATACTGCTCTGAAAAATATCTTAAAGCCTTACAGCATAAAAAAGGTTGCCGGCAAAAAAATCGGATTTATAGGTCTTAACATTAACCCTAAGGGATTGATTACGGATGCCAACATCGGAGACATTGTCTGGAGTGATGTTGCCGAAAAGGCTAATGCTTTAGCTTACGAATTAAAACATAACAGAAAATGCGATATGGTCATCGCCCTTACTCACATTGGCTACGAAAAAGAAAATGACAAGATAACAGATGCCGAACTTGCACAACGAAGCCACGACATCGACATTATCATAGGCGGACACTCTCACACGCTTCTTAATTCGGAGAATGACGCTAAATTTCCTCGCCTGATAAAAAATCTTAATGGTCAAGATGTATTAGTGGCACAATGTGGCAAATCAGGCAAATACCTCGGATATATAAAAATAGACTTAGATGAATTGCTCGATGATGACCGAGAATTTGAATCAAAGTTGATATGCGTTGACTCTCGCTTAGATTCGACACAGGATGCAAATATCGACAAATTTTTATCACCCTATATCCAGGTGGTTGATTCTGTCAATTCAGTACCCATAGCATTCGCTTCCATGGATATGAGCAATGATGAACGTTGCGGCGCATTTCCTAATTGGACAGCAGATTTTGCACAACACTATAGCGAGCAATTGGTCGATAGTCTAAGAAAAATGCACAATGCTTTTGGAGTGAATGATGCCGTCGATTTATCGATTATGAATGTCGGTGGTATTCGCCAACCTATATATAAAGGTAATGTATCGGAGGGACAAATACTTTCTACGTTCCCATTCTCTAACCGAATTGTATTGGTAAAGATAAAGGGGGCTGATCTAAGAGAAGTGTTTGAGTCAATGGCTCGCAAAGGAGGAGAAGCCGTAAGTAACGGAGTGAGGGTAATTGTCGACAATCGAACTCTGCGAAATGTTCTTATAAATGGCAAACCATTGGAAAATGATCGTGACTACTTGGTGTGTACAATCGACTATTTAGCATGGGGGAATGATGATATGGACTCGATGACAAAAGGAGAAATTATTTGGGCTGACAAAGAAGAAATGTCGGTAAGAATATTGGAGTATGTCAAATGGTTGACACAAGTCGGGATGCCTATCTGTTCCGATTCCGGAAGTCGATTTGTCGAATCTATAACTATCAAATAGTCCATGAACAACATTAGCATCCGATTTATGACATCAACAATAGTCCTCTATCTATTGTTGTCGGCGGGTGCTTGTTCTGAGAAAAGCAGAAATCTATCATTGCCACAAGAGCCGGAATCAATCAAAAATGATTGGATAGTAAACGCTACTGCTTGGACAGACTCTGTGATGCTGATGATGACGTTGGAAGAAATGGTCGGACAATTGTTTATGCCGGCGTCATACGCATCATACGATTATTTCACAATTAAGCAATTGGTTAAATATGTTGCCGACAATCATGTCGGAGGCATAGTTTTTCTAAAAGGCGACGTTGAGTCACAAAAAATGCTTTCAGACACATTGCGTTCATTATCTGAGATTCCAATGTTTGTTGCCATCGATGCTGAATGGGGATTGGGAATGAGACTCAAAGATGCACCTGTCTATCCTATGAATGGGCGCTTGGGCAGATTGAATGACGAGCAATTGATGTATGAATATGGTCATGAAGTTGCACGACAATCAAGAGAAGTCGGCATAAACATGATACTCGGTCCGGTGCTTGACGTTGTTGACAAGTCTGTAAAAAATGCTATAGGCAATCGCTCATTCGGAGACAATCCACATAAAGTAGCAGAGTTGGCTGTGGCATACGCTCGTGGCATAGAAGGCGGTAATGTCATGAGTGTCGGCAAACATTTTCCGGGTCATGGGAGCGCAATTGGTGATTCTCATCATGTATTACCTAAGGTGTATCGAGATAAACTCAACCTCGATAGCATAGATTTCTTTCCGTTTAGAGCCTATTCCGATGCCGGACTTTCGGCTATTATGGTCGGACATTTATATGTACCCTCTATCGATAATATAGAGCGTTCGTCGGCTATATCGCCTGTCGTAACGACAGACTATTTAAAAAACAAAATCGGCTTTGAGGGGTTAGTGCTTACTGATGCCATTAATATGAAAGGAGCAACGGGAAGCTCTCGATTGGGGCTTCAAGCCTTGATTGCCGGAGCTGACATAGTTTTAGCTCCTGAAAACACATCGCAAGAGATACGTGATGTGATTGATGCCGTTTTAAAAGGAGAACTGTCGATTGAGTCTGTCAAGAATAAATGCCGACGGATTTTGTTGTACAAATATCGCTTTGCTTATCGAACAGCAAGCACTTCTGAAAACGCTTCTGACTCCCTCAGAATGATTAAGCAAAAAGAGCTGCTAAACAAATTGAGAGACTTTGTTAAGTATTAAGTCATCGGTAATCAGTCCGACAAAAGACGTTTTCAGACAGGCATATTACCTTGATCATTATAGCTATGAAATCCGTTGGCTGTGATGATTACATGGTCAAGCATCCTGACATCAATCGTCTGACATGCTTTAAAACATTGATGTGTAATCGCATCATCATTTGTGCTTGGCATTAAATTTCCGGACGGATGATTGTGACATAGTATCAATCCCGAAGCATTTTCGAGAATAGCTTCTTTTAGCACCATTTTGAGATCGAACACTGTTGCACTCGTTCCTCCTTTTGAAATTTGAAACTGCTTGACAAGTTGATTTCTACGGTTTAGGATCAACGCCCAAATTTCTTCATGCGGTTTATTCCCAATCACAGGGTTCATTATATTATATATGTCTTGCGACGACCTTATTATCGGTTTTTCAGCAATACCTTCCATGTTGTATCTTCTGACAAGCTCCATGACAGCCTCAATTTGAATAACTTTCAGTTTACCAAGACCTTTAATTTTCAAAAGTTCTTTACGTGTGCGTCGTTCGAGAGTTGTCAGGCGATTATCATTTGCCTGCATAAGTTCACGACAAAGTCGGGTTATAGGCATACCGACTGTGCCTGTACGCAAGACTAATGCCCAAAGTTCTGACACAGTCAAGACACCGCATCCGAATTTTTCGGCTTTTTCTCGAGGAGTATCCTCCTTATTCATCTCCTTTATCGGAATGTAGTGATACAAGATTTTTTCCTCTTCCTCTTTTGAAGAAATTTCATCAGGGAAATAGGAATCCATATCTTTGTCAATCATAATAAGGAGTCTAAATTGGTATTTTAAGATGTCATTGGCTTATTTGCCTCGACGCATTTCTATCTCTTGCGCTTCGTCTCTGCCATGACCAAGAAGGATTTTCCAAACGTATGATTTTATAAATCCTGTCCCATAGCCGACAAGTTGTATGATGCTTGTCACAACACCTATCGAACCTATTTTAAAGCTCTTTGTGCATACAATACCAACGAGCCATACACACAACAAATAGAACGCCAACGGTAGGATTGTCCACCAACGCCATATCATGCCCAATATCATCAATGCAGAAAAGATGACAAATAGAGCCGGCAATGTGTGGACTAATTTCATTGAGTCGGGATAGATGAGTTTAAGCGTAATTCTTGACATTCCGAAGACATGGACTTGGCGCCAAAATTTTTTCAAATCTACTCTGCGTTTATGAAATACTTTGACGTCGCGAAATAGTTTGATAGCAAATCCGGCTAATCGAATACGAGTACTCATATCGATGTCTTCGCTGAACATTTCACGAAAGCCTCCGACCTTGTTATAGACCTCACGAGAAAAACCCATGTTGAAAGTTCGAGGTACAAATTTTTCCAATTGCACTTTTCCACCACGTATTCCTCCGGTCGTAAGGAAAGAAGTCATCGAATAGTTAATCGCCTTTTGAATATCTGTGAAAGAATCATTGGCAGCATCCGGACCGCCAAAGCAATCAGAATAATTTTCTTTCAGCGCGATTTTCAGCTGAGCGATGTAATCAGCAGGTAAAACACAATCAGAGTCAACGAAGACAAAATATTCTCCGTTGGCTCTGAGTATTCCGTAGTTTCGGGCAATGCTTCGCCCTTCGTTTGATTTATAATGATATTGCAGATTTAATTTGCCTTCATATTTTTCTGCAGCCTCTTTGCAAGGTTCTGTAGATCCGTCTTCGACAAGAATGATTTCAAAATCATTGTCAGTCTGAAAGGTCAAACTTTCCAACAAATCAATCACCTCATCGATTCGATTATAGACCGGGACTATTATCGAAAAATATGGTTTCATCGGCAATTAAATCTTAAATTAACGTTGATTAAGCTTTCACACGACCAACGTATGAACCGTCGCGAGTGTCAACTTCGATAAGTTCGCCTTCGTTGATGAACAATGGCACACGAACAGTTGCACCAGTTTCGACAGTTGCCGGCTTGAGAGTGTTTGTCGCAGTATCTCCTTTAAGACCCGGCTCAGTGTATGTAATTTTAAGAACGGTCTTCACTGGCATTTCTGCATAAAGGACTGTTTCGGTAGAAGCATCAGAAACGACTTCCACAGTGTCGCCTTCTTTCATAAAGTCAACACCTGTCACAAGATCCTTAGCGATAGGAATTTGTTCGAAAGTTTCGTTGTTCATGAAGATATTGTCGCTACCTTCAGAATAAAGGAATTGATAAGGGCGACGTTCTACACGTACATCTTCCAATTTTTCACCGATGTTGAAACGGCGTTCAAGTACGCGACCGTCAACAACGTCTTTAAGTTTTGTACGCATGAAAGTGTTGCCTTTTCCAGGTTTTACGTGAAGGAATTCAACAACAAAATAAAGTCTGCCATCCATGCGGATGCAGGTTCCGTTCTTAATGTCTTGAGAGTTAATCATTTTAAATTATCTGTTTAGAAATTTTTACTCGATTTTATTTCAAGGTGCAAAGATAGTCAAAAATTAGAATATAAGCAATTTTTGATTAACTTACCCTGTCGCCTTGTCTGATTTTCACCATGTTTATTTGCTTTACGTCGCTTCGCTTGTATCATTTTATATATTCAAATGGTAATCCTAATATGTTATTTTGCACAAATATACGCCGATTCTATTATTAAAAATCATTAAATTATGTTAAAAAATTGGGAAAAGAGATTATACTTTGTATATTTGCAGATAAAATGTTTCAATTATAACTAATCCTATTACTATTATTACTATTAACGCGAGTTCGGGATAAAAACATATGTCAATAGGGAGGAAACAAGTATACACAATTTATCGGGCGATCTGAATATAGGTCGCCTGATTTGTTAAAAAAACGTCTTATTGCCAGATGGCGAGCTGC
>SUXG01000007.1 GCA_015061085.1 Bacteroidales bacterium | reverse complement strand
TTGGTTGCCTTCTTCGCATCCCGTACAGCACCGCCTGAGGCACTTGACCTTGCCAAGCGGTGGGCGCACGAAATTGCTCAAACTGATAAGATTGTAATTAGCGGCTTTCACTCTCCAATCGAGCGAGTTGTACTCGATATACTCCTCGCTAATGGCTGTTCTGTCGTGGTCGCATTAGGGCGTTCACTATACCGCAAAATCCCAACGCACTTGCAGGCTGCCTATGATAGCAATAGGGTGTTGTTCGTATCGTTCCGAGACTACTCACGCCCCTCATTCTCCAACTCTCAAACCCGTAATTGGCTCACCGCCGACCTCGCATCGGAAGTTGTCTTCGCCCCGTTCGACAACTCAAGCCAACTCTCGTCATTACATTATAGTATTGCCCATAGCTCGACACCTTGTGCCATCCTAAAATAAAATCTGCACCACTCATTGCTGAATGATGCAGATAGTAATAATGGAGTTTTCTCCCTACCTTTCCAGAGTTTTCACCCTACCTCTTGGCGGTTTTCTCCCTACTTTAGCGAAATCTTGTTGGCGGTTTCGCGCTTCTTAGAGTTCACAAGGTCGGCATAAATCTGTGTGGTAGTGACATTCTTATGCGTTAGCATCTTCGATACGGTGTAAATATCTGTGCCTAAAGAGATTTGGATGACCGCATAGCTATGCCTGAAGCAGTGGAAGGTTATTTTCTTCTTTATCCCAGCCTCAGCAATCCACTGTTTTAGTGGGTGGTGTGTCATTGCGCGGGTGAGTCCTTTGAACACCAATCCTTTGCCCCATTCACCGCATAGTTCCAATGCTTCGTGGCTGATGGGGAGTGTTGCCTCGGTCTCGGTCTTCTCAGTGCAGATGCGGATATAGTAGCCCTGATCGGGTCCCATTTCAAAGTCGCTCCATTGCAATTTGAGTATATCACTGATGCGAAGTCCTGTCATACAAGCAAAGAGCGATGCCTGTTTCAGCACCGGAATACGGCAAGGGGTGGCGGCGAGTAGCTTTACCTCATCAAGTGTCAGGTACTCCTTTTTAACCTCTTTCCACTCAATTTTTTCAAGGAAGTCATTGAGGTTTTCGCGCAACATCTTCTCCTTGTAGGCAATCTTCAACAGGGCTCGGAAAGTGGAGTAATATCCCGCAGCCGAATTTCGACTGATATATGAGTTAGGGTGATGTATCTGCTTGCATTTCAATAGATAATCTCGGAACTTTTCGCATAGTTCAACGGTAATATCTCCGAAAGTACATTTTCCACCGCAAAACTTCTCAAAGTGGTTGCAGACGCAATCCCATTTCTCGTATCGCTCGCGTGCCTTTGCTCGGAAGTAGGCAAGGAAATCGACCTTCTGTTTGTTCTTGTCGAGAAAGCCGAACTCCTCGTTAATGAGTGATTGCACACGAATACAGCGTATCGCCTCCGCCTTGTTGAGCATCTCTTGGTTGAACATTCGTTGCTGCTCGTTGCGTGGCTTGGCATAGAGGTAGATGCCGAGGAACTCTCGGCGACTCATCTTCATCGTGTAGGGATTACGGATTGCAGGGTAGTAATCCAAATAGAGTGAAATACGGTCGTTGCGTAACGCCTTTTGGCGCAAGGTTACATTTGTGCAAGTTAGTGTCATAGCTGTTATGTTTTAATTATTTATATTTTTTGTTGCAAATTAAATAGGTGTTCCGATGGTGGTATCAATCACCATCAAGTAACTTTACTCAATCTTCGGTGGCTCAAAGAACTTGTCGAGTTCGGAGCGCAGAATCTTGGTGTACTTGCCAACCTTAATGCGAGTGATATTGTGATATTTTACATAGTGGTAGAGCTGGTCGCGAGTGAGGTTGTATTTCTCCATCGCTTCGGGTATGGTGTAGTATTGTGGCTCTTCGGGCGTGGCGATACCTTTGGCTATATCGAAATGCTTTTTCGAATAATAGACCATCTTGCCCTCCTTGCGTTTGGGGATTACATTCTTATATACAAAGGTGTAGATTGCCGATAGCGTCATACCGAACTTCTCTTGCAACTCCGCCACGCTGTACCATTCGGTAATGCTCGCATCAGGAGCTTTCTTTGCAAAGTAGGAGTCGATATGCTTCTTACTCCAATAGGTTCTGCCACGATTGAATGTGCGAGGGATGTTATGCTCCTTCGCAATCTCATATATCCACGACTCCTTAACACCAAATTTCTCTTTAATCTCGGCAGTGGTGTAAAAGTCGGTGATACTCTGCTTGCTTCTTTGCAGATGCTTTTTGTAAGGAGAAGCATTATCAAACAGAGCCTCGATGTCTCTTTTCCTGATAATAGTCTTTCTCTTTAGCTGAACCGATTTTATTAGATTCGTTTCAAGATACCTATAAAAGGTAGCCCTGCTTATACCGATATACTTTGCGGCTTCGCTTGGGGTAAAGAAATCCTTGTCAATACAATCCTCTTTCTCGATTTGCTGATTGACCATTGTTTGAAATTCGCTAACACGCTTTTGCCTTGTTCTCTCTTTGTAGGCAAGGTTAGCACAACGATGCGAACAGCATCGTGTCGAGGTTTTGTGAGCAATAAATAATTTGCCACACCACTCGCATTTTTTCTGAATGTCGATGTTACTAGCCATTTAATTTATCTTTTAATTTCGCCAAAAATGTATCTCTGCGTCTCACTGTGTCTCACAGCGTCTCATTTTTCCATCACCTCGCCAACGCAAAATCGCATTTCAAGCGGCGAGGTACACAGGAGGTACAAAAACAGGCGTAAAAAGGCTTAGCAACGATTAACAACGATGCTTGCACAAACAAATATAGCACCCGTAAAGAGTGCTATACTAATCATTTATGATTGATTTAACTATTTGGTAATCAACTGCTTACTTTCCGATGCAGAAGTTGGCGAAAATATTGCCGAGGAGGTCGTCGGTGCTGATTTCGCCGGTGATTTCGCCGAGGTAGTGCATACATTCACGTATATCTTGCGAAATCAAGTCGCCCGGTAAGCCCATATCAAGTCCGTCAACGACTCTATCAAGTGTTTCTGAGGCTTTAGTCAGTGCTTGATAATGGCGCGCATTTGTGATGATTATGTCATGTTTGTCTGCTTCGTTTTCGTATATTCCAGCAATTTTGCTTTCAAGTATGTCGATACCTTCTCCAGTCTTTGCTGATATTTCAATTACATCGAAGCCCGAAAGCTGTTGAAGATCGATTGTCGCAACATCTTTTTTGTTTACGATTACAATCATGCGTTGTTCGTCGGTCAATTCTTGCCGAGCATTTTTCAGTCTTTCGATTTGAGGTTCCAATTCTGCAGACGGATCTATGATCCATAGTAATAAAGCTGCGTCTTTTATTTTCTTTTCAGCACGTTGGATGCCAATGTTTTCCACTATGTCAGATGTCTCTCGAAGACCTGCCGTATCGATGAATCTGAATAGTATGCCGTTGATTTCCATTGTGTCTTCCACAAAGTCGCGAGTGGTGCCATGAACATCGCTAACGATAGCCTTTTCTTCATGGAGCAGACGATTGAGCAGTGTTGATTTCCCGACGTTGGTCACTCCTGCGATGGCTACCGGAATACCGTCTTTTATCGAGGAACCGATGGAGAATGAATTTGCAAGATTGTTGACTATGGTTCTTACGTCGTTTGCAAGATTAGTCAATTGTTGCCGATCGGCAAATTCAACTTCTTCTTCAGAAAAGTCCAATTCAAGTTCAATCAATGATACGAAGTTCAAGAGTTGCTGTCGCAATTCAGAGAGTTTGTTTGAGAAATCGCCACGCATTTGGCTAATGGCAATCTTATGTGCAGCGCGAGAAGAGGATGCAATCAAGTCGGCAACAGCCTCTATTTCAGCGAGGTCCATCTTACCATTGATAAATGCTCGTTGAGAAAATTCGCCTCTTGTCGCCGGACGTGCACCACGTCGTGCAAACTCATTAATCAGTTCTTTCTGAATCCACGATGAGCCGTGGCATGCGATTTCAACCACATTTTCGCCTGTAAAAGATTTTGGTGCTTTATAGATTGTCGCAACGACTTGATCTATCACTTGATTGCCACTATCGAGAATATAGCCTAAATGCGCAGTATGCGACTCTGCATTTTCTAAATTGACGCCTTTCCATGACGAATTTACTATACTGATGGCTTCGCTACCACTAATTCTTATTACAGCTATACCTCCTACGCCTTTCGGTGTTGATATTGCAACAATTGTATCGGACAATATATTATTAATCATCGTCTATTCCACTCTTTAAATGAACTTACTGACTCCACTTCATTCTCTATATCATCAGGCAGATTAGCGAAAAAATCTATTCCTGTGAGTTCTTCTATATCATCGATTGTCATCACATAGTTTTGCATATTTCCCGGAGCAGTCATATTAGGATATACAAAACCAATACCGCGAGGACTTTCCAAATATGGTGCGACAATCACCTTGTAGAATGCCGACGGCACTCTGACTTTATTTTCGCCTATTGTTTTTCTATCCGACGCTTTATATATCGGACCGGCAACAATGACCAATGCAGAATCTCGCTGAGCCCAAAGACGACATTTTTCCTCAAGCGTGTTCCATGCTCCACTATTGAGACTGCCGTCTTGCGGACACATATTAGCCATAACAAAGCAATCGTTCATCGCATCCTCATCCCACTTTTGGTCGGCAGCAGGTATCATGTGGCCTTTATCATATCCCGAATGCTTATAGTCCGAATGAGTTGAGCAACCGATGATTTCATTGTCACTCCAAAATCTATCAGAACGCGGAATGTTACCACCTATTTCAGATGACAATAACTCCCAACCCACCCAATTAGGCGTATGGTTTTCTGAATTAAAAGACAATATAAATCCGTTGTATGCCTTAATTTGGTCATCGACATCCGCCTTTATTTCAGCATGTTCTAAATCTGAATAATGAACACTGTTTACATTTAAATCGGAAAATGCTACTGGATTACTATTGCCTATAATATTTTCAATTTTAGCCACCAAGTCATCACTGCCACCAAATACGAACAATATGACAAGCACAACAATTGAAATTAATATCGCCTTGACTTTTCTCATTAATTCTTAATAATTTATTGCGAAGTTAATACTTTTATCCTAAATAATTTTAATCCATAATAAAAAATAGCGATTTAGGTTAAAATTACATCATCAAAAGATTGAAATTAGATTAATAATTGCTAATTTTGCACCATAAAACTAATTCTAAAACAAACATGACAATAGTAGAGCGTTTTTTAGACTACGTAAAATTCGATACACAAAGCGACGAATTGACTAATCTTACTCCATCAACTCCCGGCCAAATGGTTTTTGCTCAATATTTGGAGAAAGAATTACAAAAAATGGGCCTTGAAGAAATTACATTAGATGAAAATGGCTATCTAATGGCAACACTTCCGGCTAATACAGAAGGTAATATACCGACCATCGGTTTTATTGCGCATCTTGACACAAGTCCTGATATGTCAGGTCGTCATGTCAACCCTCGTATTGTGAAGAACTATGATGGTAAAGACATCACACTCAACGATAAAGAAAACATCATATTGAGTCCTGAAGAATTTCCGGAATTGTTACACTATGTAGGTCAAGACCTCATTGTTACGGACGGAACGACACTTCTCGGTGCCGACGACAAAGCCGGCATTGCAGAAATCGTATCAGCTGTGGCATACTTGCAAGAACATCCGGAAATCAAACACGGTAAAATTCGCATCGCATTCAATCCTGATGAAGAAATCGGTCTTGGTGCTCACAAATTCGATGTAGAACATTTCGCAGCAGAATGGGCATATACAATGGACGGTGGCGAAATTGGCGAACTTGAATATGAAAACTTCAACGCAGCAATGGCTCGCGTAACAATAAAAGGTCGTAACGTTCACCCAGGTACAGCCAAAAACAAGATGATAAACTCAACTTATCTTGCAAGCAAATTCATGGTTAAATTGCCTAATTCTGAGACTCCTGAACACACTGAGAAATATGAAGGATTTTATCACCTTGTAGGCATTGAAGGTTCTGTAGAACAAACTGTATTGTCATATATTATTCGCGACCACGATAGAGAGTCATTCGAGCATCGCAAACAAACAATGGAAAAATTTGTTGCTGAAATCAACGAAGAATATCCAGGTTCTTGCAGTCTTGAGTTGAAAGATCAATACTACAACATGCGCGAAAAAATCGAACCGGTAATGCACGTAATTGACATCGCAAAAGAAGCCATGCTTCGTGCAGAAGTTACTCCTAAAGTTCAACCTATCAGAGGCGGAACAGACGGCGCACAACTATCATTCAAGGGCTTACCTTGCCCAAACATCTTTGCCGGCGGCATGAACTTCCATGGCAGATATGAATTTATCGCTATCCCCTCAATGCAAAAAGCTCAAGATGTCATTGTGCAA
This sequence comes from Bacteroidales bacterium, assembly GCA_015061085.1. Taxonomy (GTDB): domain Bacteria; phylum Bacteroidota; class Bacteroidia; order Bacteroidales; family Muribaculaceae; genus Lepagella. Next base: position 91,934 of record SUXG01000007.1, on the reverse strand, counting down.
ATCGCAAGCATTGTTGCAGAAAGATATGTATAAATGATTGTCAATCAACCGACAAGCACTACCAATAAAACGCTTATAGTCATCACCGGACCTACCGGTATCGGCAAATCGGCTATAGCGATAGAATTAGCAAAACGACTATCGACAGAAATAATTTCTGCCGATAGTCGTCAAATTTATAGGCATATCCCAATAACGACAGCAGCACCAACTTTAGAAGAAAGAGCTACTGTCACTCATCACCTTGTCGATTTTTTAGAATTAGACTCATACTATAGCGCATCACTTTTTGAGGAGCAATCACTCAAACTTTTGGAGCAAATATTTAAGCGTTCCGACTATGCCATTGTATGTGGCGGATCAATGATGTATGTCGATGCTCTATGCAATGGCATAGACCAACTGCCGACTATCCAAAACGACATCCGCAATGCCTTGATGGACGAACATCGTCTTTACGGAGATGAATGGCTACTCAATCACCTCAAAGAGCTTGATCCTATATACTATGAACAAGTCGATAAGAAAAACATCAAACGAGTGTTTCATGCAGTAGAAATTTGTCTGACAGCAGGCAAGCCATACAGCGACTTGCGCACAGGCAATCGTGCTACTCGCCCATTCAGAATAATAAAAACAGCATTGACTGCCCCAAGAGAATTAATATTCAGTAGAATTAATCAGCGTGTGGAGAAAATGTTGTCAATGGGTATGCTTGAAGAAGCTCGAAAAGTCTATCATTTAAGACATCTGAACTCACTTAATACAGTAGGCTTTAAAGAGTTATTTCAATACTTTGATGGTAAATGGGATTTAGAAACTGCTGTTGCACGCATTCAAAAGAATACACGAGTATATGCAAAAAAACAATTGACATGGTATCAGCGTGACAACGACATCCATTGGATTGACATTACTTCTGATATATTCCCTATACAACAAATCTTGAATCTGATATCCAAGCCTTAATAACGGCTACACCTGACTATCAGTAATAATGGCGACCTCTCAAAACTGAGTGAGTCGCCATTACATTTGAAAAAGCTGTTTTTATTATTTAAATCTTTGAATTACTTCTTTTATAGTAGATAACATGCCATTTTAGTTGTTTTTTACCACATCGGCAGGATTTTCTGTTGCTGCTTTCCATGAGCGGAGGGTAACAAGGCAAACGGTTACAGCCAAGACTACAACCAATGCAACCAAATAAATCCACCAAGGCATTGTAATGCGATTTGCAAACTGCTCCAACCAACGCGAAGTAAAGTACCACGCAACAGGTGTTGCGACAATGAAACAGCATAGAACAATCCAAATATATCGCAAGTTTAGCATCTTTATCATCTGTGCTGTTGTTGCACCATAGACCTTGCGAACGGCAATCTCCGAGCGGCGGTGCTGTGTCTCGAACATCACAATACCAAATACACCCATCAACGCAATTACGATAGCAAGAATAGCAAACATACCGATAATAATTGTCTGACGACGAGTGTCCTTATACATACTTTCGACAAAATCATTAAGGAAGAATAATTCGACTTCTTCTCCATTTGGATTTAGTTCTTTGCATAGGTCTTGTACATACTTGGCAAACGCCTCTATATCGGTATTTGCCCCTATACGGACATAATAGTTGTAACAGCCACCCCATTTGTTTGAGCAGAAGAACGAATAATATTCTGTAGATTTGCTGCTTGCAGCTGAAAGTCGCACATCTTTTATTATACCGGTTACATCAAATCCATCAGTGTAATGATATCCAACAGGCACTCCGATTTCCTGATGGAACGATTTCATTATAACCATTTCATCGCGTTCTGCTGATGTAGATGTAAAGCCTTTGCCCTCTACAATTTCAAAACCGAAGAAATCAAGGAAATTCCAACGCACACTATTAGGTCGAATCAGATACTCTTTTTCCTCATAGCTGCGACCCCATGTTTGACCTGTTTGGAAGATATTGAAGCGTGAGCAAGTTGCATCTATTGCATCAGGATGTTGCAAAAGTCTATCTATGAGCGTTTCATCTTTGTTACCTATGTCTCCGCTATAAAATGTTACAATATTTTCTCTATCAAATCCCATATCGTACTTTGTCATATATCGATATTGTAGGAAGAATATAGCAGTAACAATAATCAACACTATTGCAACCGAAAACTGTATGCCTACCATTATTGAGCGCAATCTTCTACCCAAAGCAGACTGAGCAAACCCTCCTTTCACACCTAATGAAGCATTAAATCGAGTGATATAGAAAGCAGGATATACAGCTGCGACAATGGCAAGTAATATCATTAGTGTAATCATTATTGCTATAACCGGGATATTCTCTCCAAGCGAAAGGGGACAAGTCACATATTGAGCAATAAAGCTCTCCTTAACGGCAATCATCAGATAGAATGCTAATGCCATTGAAATAAGCACTAAGCCAATAGCTTCAAAGAGAAAATTCCAACGAAGTGTTGCTTGACTTGCTCCAAACACCTTGCAGATATTTACCGAACGCATGCGCACAGGTACAAGAGCAAGGAAGAAATTAACGAAATTGATAAAAGCGACAACTACAATTACAATTGCAATGGCTATAAGGACTGCAGTAGCAGAGCGCGTTCCTGACTCAAATATTGTTCCTTCTGCATCTCTAACACTGTAATATGTGTCATTTAAAGCAACTAACCTAACCGGTTGCGTTCTGTCTTCTTTAAGTTCTGCACCGAACTCTGCCGCTTGTTCAGGATATTTTGCAATATACTCTGCCATCATACCCTTATACCATTTATCGTATTGTGTTTGCCAAATCTTGGCAAATTTCTCCGGGTCTGCCCCTTCTTTCAGGCGAACAAAGAAAGAATAATTCCAATTATTGTTTTGTTGCCCGACCTCAAGGTTGTCGTTACGGATAATTCGGCATTTATTTAAAAATGTATTGGCTGAAAAATCTTCATATACAGCTACGATTGTTTGTGGCAACTTTGGTTTTCCGTCATTGTACCAATCACCTCCTTCGTACCAAATCTGATCACCGACACCAACTCCTATCTGCTCTGCAGTTGAACGAGACATTATGACTGTGTTTGGCTCTTTTATCTTCTGTAAGTTCCCGGCAATACAATCAAATCCAAAAACTTCTACGATATTGGCATTCCCGAAATAAACTCCTATTGGGAATTGTTCAAAGTTATAATCATCAACTCTCTTCCACACACGACTAATATTAGCGTGAGGCATAAGAGATGCACCTACTTCTGCTTCGGGACATAATTCTATAGTTTCGTAACTTACAGGCTGTGGACAATTTGTTGACCAAATTTCTTTGTCCATATCAGCTGCATTCCAACGAGGTTGAACCAAATATGTTCGGTCGGCATTTGCAAGCGAGTGGTTATAAGTCACCGAGTACCACACTTGCGATGCAATGATGTAAAATGCCACGAAAGCGAGGGTGAGCCCCACCATATTTAGTAGTGAAGCCACCTTGTAACGCTTAAGCGTCATTAAGAAATTCTTTAATGCAATTTTCATATTCTGCAAAGTTTAGTTATAACTTAGACTTCACATCGGTCACTATCTTACCGTCGAATAGGCAAATAGTGCGACTTGCATACGATGCGTCATGTTGTGAGTGAGTTACCATGATGATAGTTGTGCCTTCTTGGTGCAACTCTTTAAGCAAAGTCATCACCTCTTGACCATTCTTTGAGTCAAGATTACCTGTTGGTTCATCGGCAAGAATTAGTTTAGGGTTAGAAACCAAAGCACGAGCGATAGCCACACGCTGTTGCTGACCACCTGAAAGCTGTTGTGGGAAGTGAGCAGCACGATGCGAAATGTTCATGCGATCAAGCATCTTCTTCACTCTCTCCTTGCGTTCCGATGGTTTTACGCCCATATAGATAAGTGGCAACTCTACATTCTCCGATACCGACAACTCGTCAATTAGGTTGAACGACTGGAACACGAAACCGATATTGCCCTTACGGAACGCTGTACGGTCTTTTTCTTTAAGACTGCCCACTTCTTGACCAAGCAATTGGTATGAGCCATTTGTGGGATTATCAAGCAAACCCAAGATGTTGAGCAATGTTGATTTACCACAACCCGAAGGGCCCATAATGGCAACAAATTCGCCCTCGTTTACTTCAAAACTAACACCTGCAAGTGCAATTGTTTTTATTTCTTCTGTGAAGAAGCTCTTCTGTAAGTTTTCTACTTTTAACATATCTATAAATTTTTAATTGTTTGTACTTAGTTGATTATTTTATTTCATTATTGATTGTGTTGGATTTTCATTAGCAGCACTCCAAGAGCGAAGCGATACAGTGATAATTGTGATTAGTAAGATAACTCCGACTGCGAGAGCATATACCCACCACGACATAGGTGTGCGATATACATATTGTTGCATCCAGCCGTCGATGATGTAGTAGCTAAGTGGTATCGCCACAGCCGAACAGATAGCAACAATGTAGAGGTACTTACGATTGAACATTTTTAATATTCTACCCACCGATGCTCCGTGCACTCGGCGAATACCTATCTCACGGCGACGATACTGTGTTTCGAACAATACCAAGCCAAAGACACCGATAATCGAAATTACAATAGAAAGGAACGAGAACAGTGTAATAAGTGTCGAGAGCTTGTCCTCACGCTGATAGACCAACTCCAACTCGTCGCTAAAAAACTGAACCTTAATTTTTTCAGGATCGCTGTTGGGAGAGATATCCAAAATTCTTTTCTCTATGTGCTTTCTAACATTTGCAATGTCAGCTCCTGCAACGGTACGGATATAAGCAATTCGTGGCTGATCCCAACCATATTTTCCAAACACCAAGAAAGCGAATGGAGTAATGCCGTAATGTGCAGATTGGAAGCAAAAATCTTTACAAATTCCGACAATAGGAGTATTTGAGTTATCAAGGTGACCATTTATTTGTTCACCAACAGTAATGCCAAGCTCTTTTGATGCCTGTTCATTAAAGATTAATGCTCCTGTTTCGCTATGTTCGTCTGATTGAAGGAAATCTCTACCATCAGCAATTTCAATTCCCATTGTCTTCAAATAATTCCATGACACAGCATATACTCCGAAGATAATACTCTCTCCATTTTCTGTTGGGCGAGTCCATTCCATTCTGCTATGTGTTATGTTTCCACGACCTAATGCAATGTCCTTTATTTGTGGATTTTGCTCTAAGCGATTGAGAAGAGCATCACGCTTTGTATAATCACTTACTTGACTCCATTCGCCATATACAGCTTCATATGGCAATGTTGCAACCAAAAGATTTTCTTTATCAAAGCCCATATCTTTTGTAAGCATATATTGATGCTGACGATAGATAAATAGTGAGCAAATAATCAATGTTAGAGTAATTATATACTGAGCACATACAAGTGTATATCTCAAAATACGACCTGATTTTGAAGCTGAAAAATCACCCTTAATTACAAATGCCGGAGAGAACTTTGTAATATACCACGCCGGATAGAGCGATACCACCATACCCAAAAGCAGAACACATGCAGTTAATGCTCCGGCAATAGTCCAATTTTTATTGATAGCAACTGATGTTGAAATGTACTCTTTTAGTGGTGTATCGTTAAAGATTATCACTATAACAGCTGCACCAAACAACGATACGAGAATCAACCCTACGGTCTCAAACAAGAAGTTTAATCGCAATTTTGATGTTGGCGCACCAAAAATCTTATAGTTGTTCACGGCTCGAATTCGGCTCGGTATCAATGCGAAGAAGAAGTTTACGAAGTTGATAAACGAGATAACAAGAATCAATATTGCAATAGCAATCAGCGTATAAGTTGTCGTGCGACTACCATGATAATACTCTGGCATTGTATCATCTGCGAAATAGAGATTAGCAATGGGAGTCAATCGTGGCGTTACTCGAGCAAGTTGTAGCTCAGTCTCCTTCTCTGAATATCCTTTCTTTTTGCAATCATCTACTACACATTCCTTCATGCGCTTTTCAACATCTTCTACTGATACACTTTCGCGAAGAAGAACATAGTATGTTGTACTCCAATCTGTTTCATTCTCTAACTTTGCCTCAGGCATCAGCACATAACCCTCGCTAAATGACATTGTTGAGGGCTTTGGAAAATCTCGGTAAATACCCGATATGACGCGTTGAGCTGGATTAACTGCTCCACGACCATAGTTGATATATTCACCAACCTTTAAGTTGTAACGTTTGGCTATAGTTTCTGAGATAATCATGCCATAGCTTGCCTTGAAACTATTGTCAATACCACCATCCACAAATTCAAATGGAAATACCGCCAACCCTTCAAGTTCAGCTCCTGCAACTTTAATCGTGAAATTCTCGATAGTTGAGTTGCGCTTAATGGAGTATTCATCTTGATAGGTTGAGTTCATAACCATATCAATAGAACCCGCCGCTTCGATTTCAGGACACGCTGCACACAATTGGTCTGGTATTGATCTATTCCAGCCACACCAGTAAGTACCATCCATTGCCCACGAAGGATATTCCAAACGATAGATGCGCTCTGAGTTTTTGATAACACGGTTGTATGATAAGTCAAAGTTTACTTGCACAGCAATCAAATAGACCGCCGCAAAGGCTACTGCCATGCCCACGATGTTCAACACTGACGATGTGGTGTAACGGCGAAGTAGGGTTAGAAAGTTTCTTATATACATAGTTGTAAGTTTTTATTAGGGAGTTTAGAGAATTTAATGAATTTAGAGAGAATCACTAAATTCATTAAATTCCTTAAGTTCTCTATCTGTTTAATATTAGCACTTCATTCTCTCCGAAATTATCGTAGGAAGAAGTTATAACTTTTTCTCCGGGTTGCAAACCCTCAACAACCTCATAATACTGTGGATTCTGACGACCGATGCTAATTTCTCGACGATAAGCTTTTTTACCGGATTCATCAACTACGTAAATCCACTTGCCTCCGGTCGCCTGATAGAACGAGCCACGAGGAATTAAAACAGCTTCGCTTGCCTCGCCCAACTGCAAATTGAGGTAATATGTTTGACCGCGACGAATATTCTCCGGAACTGCTCCTGTAAAGCGAAAATCTGCCTTAAACTGTCCATTGCGAACTTCAGGATATACCTTGCGAAGTTGCATTTCATATTTCTTATCCTGACGCTCAAATGATGCTAATAGACCTGTTGTCACTCGGTCAATATAATGTTCATCGATTTGTGCTTGCACTTTATAAGTTGTGAGGTCATTCACTTGACCAATATTAGCTCCTTGTGTCAATGATTGACCAAGGACTGCGTCCAACATACCGATTTCTCCGTCGGTTGGAGCTTTTACTTTGAGATTGTCAACACGCTGACGAATGAGCTCCATATTGAGTTGCATTGAGCGTAGGTTCTCTTCCATCTGAGACACTTGTGATGTGCGATATAAAGAATCTTGGCGTTGACGTTCCAACACTAAATTGCGCTTACGAACTGCCAAGTTGTAGTTTTCTTGGGCTTGCAAAAAATCTTCCTTGGCTATCAATTTGTCGCGATACAGATTTTGTTGTTGCTCAAAGTTACGCTTTGCTCGTGATACTTCCAAATCGAGTTGCAATTTCTCTTGACTGATTGATATACGCTCTTGCTCCATGGAAATCATCGTATTTCGCAAGATGTTTTGTTTCTCTGCCAAGTCTGCCTCTGATTGCAAAATCTGCATTGAGAGGGAATTATTTGACATTTCAAGGATTACATCGCCTTTCTTGACTGTCGAGCCTTCTTCGGCAACGATTCGTTCCACAACTCCCGATTCCAATGGGGTGAGCTGAACAGTTGTCATAGGCTGGACGCTACCTGTAAGACGCACATAATCGTTAAACTGATCTTTCTCGACTTTTGCAATAGTGACCAATTGTGTATCAACACGCAGAGTTGATGAATGGTCGCGTAGCAATAGCCAAACTATAAATCCAAGTAGAACTACTCCCAACGCCCATGGAAGATTTTTCTTTTGGAATATGGCTCTAAGCCCTTTTTTCTTTTCAAGTTTGATATCCATATTGTTTTGTTTTAATTATTGTTCGTATCTGTTTTTTACTTTATAAGTGGTAACCCATTGTAGTAGTCAACCATTCGTGCCTTGATGATGTATTGAAGATAAGCACGAAGTTTATCTGACTTGGCTTGTAACAAGGTGTTGGCTGCTGTGTGCAAGTCAAGTGCTGAGACAAGTCCGTTTTCAAACTTTTTCTCTGTTCCGTCGTAGGCAAGTTGTGCAGCTCGCACTTTCTTATCGCCTTGCACATATTGCTTGCTGTAGCCTTGCATCTCTTGCCATGTTTGCGAAACTTCGCTCTCTACTGCACGCTCTACGGTCTCTTGCTCCAATTGTGCCACATGATAGGCATTCTTGGCTCGGCGACTTGATGATTGTATTGACAAACCGTTGAAGATAGGTATTGACAATGATAGCTGAATGTAGCCACCTCGGTTGTTACGAAACTGTGTGCCAAATGGATCGTAAGCTGGTTTGTTGTCAAAGTCGATAAAATATGAGGTGTTGTAACCACCATAAAGATATAGTGATGGGAGAAAACTGCCTTTAGCTCGTTTGAGATTCAAGCGTTGTTGCTCGGTAAAATGGCGACTGGCTGCAACGCGAGGATTGTTTGCCAACGCATAATCTACCAATGCTTTCTCTGATGTTGCTGTTGGAAGTATTTCCAAATCGATGTCGGTTACAATTTGTAATTCTTGGTCTTGTGGATAGTTCATTACTTCACGCAACTTTATATATGCAAGAGCAAGATTGTTCTCTTCGGTTATGAGCAGATAATCATAATTTGCTTCCTGTGATTCAATCTCTGCTACATCAGTTGAAGTTTTTAGTCCGAGGTCGAATTGTCGTTGAGTGAACTCTAATGTTTTGCGTGATGCTTCCAACTGCTCTTTTGCTATTTTTACGGCTTCGGTGTAATAAACCACATCCATGTATGCCGAAAGCGTTTGCATCGCTACTTCGTCTTGCGCTATCTGACTATCGACCAGGCCTTTTTTGCGAGCCACATTCATTGCTCTCATGGTGTTGATACCTCGCAAACCATCGAAGAGGGCCATTTGCAAACTGACTCCATACGAATTGCTGAATGTGGTCACATTAGTATAAGAGTTTGTTGCAGGGTCAATACCACGACCGAAATTTGTTGAAGCTCCGACATTGGCATTCAATGAGGGGAATAATGAAGCTACTGCCTCATTATAATTAGCTTGATTATCATCTGCCGAAAGACGTTGCTTCCCAACTGTTGTGGAATGCTCAACTGCATAACGCATGCAATCGTCTATCGTTAACGGTTGTGCCTTGCACATAAGTGTCATAAAAATTGACATTAGTAGGATTATTCTCTGATGTGTCATATATTTTAATGTTTTTACTTAAAATATAACTAATGCCGTGCCAAAGTGTACTAATTGCTGATAATCAATACTTTATCTGTTTTACTATTTTTTTGAAGTGTCTAATAATTAGACAATCGGTGTAAAAGGTTTGGACACACGGTGTTTTTAATATAATTTTGTAGTGTTAAACGAGATAATTCGTCTATATTTTTGGGAAGTATGTTGAAAATATGGCAAAAGCAGTAGGTAAATTATTGATTGTAGATGACAACCGTTCAATTCTTTCGGCTGTCAAACTATTGTGTGACGGTGTGTTTGAAGATATTATAACATTATCTTCGCCCAACTCATTGATTTCTACTTTGCAAAAGGAATCGCCTGATGTGGTGTTGCTCGATATGAACTTTCACGCCGGTATCAATACCGGCAATGAGGGCATATATTGGCTCAGAGAGGTGATGGAAAAATTCCCCGATACCAAAGTGGTGCTTTTCACTGCATACGCCGATATTGACCTCGCTGTGCGTGCCATGAAAGAGGGTGCTTTCGATTTTGTAGTGAAACCTTGGGATAACATGAAGCTTATCGAGACTCTACAAAATGCCTACAAGTCAGCCAAAGGTAAAGCGAAAAAGAGTGCTAAAACTCTGACAGCCGAGTCGAAACCGGATATGTATTGGGGCGATAGTGCCGAAATGAAACGCATTCGCACTATAATTGAGCGTGTGGCTGTTACGGACGCAAACATTTTAATTACCGGGGAAAACGGTACGGGTAAAGAAGTGTTGGCACGAGAAATTCATCGTCTCTCAACTCGTTGCCGTAAAACAATGGTATCGCTCGATATGGGTGCTATCCCTGAAACTTTGTTTGAGAGTGAACTCTTTGGGCACGTCAAGGGTGCATTTACCGATGCTCGCGCTGACCGCAAAGGTAAAATGGAATCTGCCAATGGCTCAACTCTGTTTATGGATGAGATTGCCAACTTGCCCCTTCACCTTCAGTCGAAGATGCTGGTTGTGCTACAAAATCGTGCTGTGACTCGTCTCGGTGCAAATGAGGCTAAACCGATAGATATAAGACTTATCTCTGCCACAAACAGAGATTTGCACGATGCTGTGGCTAAAGGGGAGTTTCGCCAAGATTTGCTTTTCCGTATAAATACGATACATATCAATATCCCACCTTTGCGTAATCGCAAAGATGACATCGTGCCTCTTGCTGAAATGTTCATAGCTCGCTATGCTCAAAAGTATAACAAAGAGGGATTATTGCTTTCGAGTGATGCAGCTGAGAAACTGAAAATTCACCCATGGGAAGGTAATATTCGCGAATTGCAAAATGCTATGGAAACGGCAGTGATTATGTGCGATAGCGATATAATAAGTCCTGAACATATTGAACTGCATACGCCAAGCCTACCGCTAAGCGAGAGTCAAACACTTGAAGATATAGAACGACAAGGCATAGCTAATGCAATCGCTCAATGTGGCGGTAACCTATCTCAAGTTGCTCAACAACTTGGCATTACTCGTCAGACTCTTTACAACAAAATTAAACGCTACGGATTGTGAAACGACAACAGACCATACCTTACGGCAAAGTGCTTGCTTACATTGCAGTCATTATAGCTATGGCTGTATTGTCGGGTTATGTTTGGGCTTTAGGTCGCACTGCACATATGATAGCCACCATTCCTGTGATTATATTCTGCATTTTCCGTTTGATAAAACTTTACCGAGTGGTTATCGATAGGCTGATGTTTGTTTTTAAGGCTGTGCAGAATGATGACTATTCATTCCGTTTCACAGAAAATCCAAACATCACTCGCCATGCTCTGATAAACCAATCTCTTAATCGCATAAAAGATGTAATGGATAATGCCAAGACGCAAATGCGTGAAAAGGAGAAGTACTTTGAGTTGATTATGGAGTGTGCCAATATCGGTATTATTACTATTATGGAGAATGGTATCGTGGCACAAACGAACTCCAAAGTGCTTAATATCGTAGGCATGGAACGACTAAACCATATCGACCAGCTGAACGCTCTTAGCCCGGAACTGTGTGAGGTGTTGCGTAACATTCGCCCTGAAGAGCAACGCACTGCTCACTTTGCCAATGAAATGGGTGAGCAAAATCTTGTATTAAGTTGCTCGGCTATGACTTTTGACGGTAAGGAGTTGCGTGTTATATCTGTGGGAAATATCCATGATGAACTTGACCGCAAAGAAGCTGAGTCGTGGGAGAAACTTACGCGTATTCTCACTCACGAGATTATGAACTCGCTCGCTCCTGTAACTTCTATCAGCCACACACTACTCTCATCATCCGGCGATGCCGAGACTATGCGTCAAGGATTGGAGACGATACATTCGACATCTGACAGGTTGCTTCGCTTTGTCGATTCTTTCCGTGCAGTAACACGCATACCTACGCCTCAAAAAGCACCATTCTATCTTTCTGAATTAGTTGCTGAAGCATTAGCGTTGACACAACATGACAATATTAAGGTCGATGTAAATATTGTGCCTGAAGAGACGATGCTTTATGCCGACAGAGCATTGATGTCGCAAGTAATGGTTAATCTTCTCAAGAACGCAACTGAAGCACTATCGGAGCAAGAAGCCGTTGCCGATAGAATTATTACTATTCATTCAAGCATCGACTCCGAGGAACGCATTCAGATAGAAGTTACCAATAATGGTGCTGCAATTCCCGACGAAGTAGCCGAAGATATCTTTACTCCTTTTTTTACAACCAAAACTGACGGCTCTGGTATTGGCCTTGCAGTCTCACGCCAAATCCTCCGTCTGCATGGTGGTTCCCTTCGTCTGAAACACAATTGTGATAGTCGTGTGACATTCGCTATTGTGATGGAGTAATATCACTTAGATATGAATCACTTGATCAAATGTTTTCAAGCTGAATTTAATTTCTAAAATATTCCAAAATCATGCTATAATAATCGAGATTGATTTATCTGCAATTATCCGATTAGCATTAATCAATTATTGCAGATTTTAATCAATTTATCTATCTTTGCCGTCAAAAAGTGAAATAATTATGAAAAGACTGGTATATTCTGCAATATTTCTTTGTGTGGCAATATTAGTTGCAAATGCGAATGAAGCAGTTGATTCTATTGCTGTTAAATCACACGTTAACGTAATAATCGGCAGCAAAGAAAATGAACAAGACGTCGAAAATGCTTTTAAGGAAAATATACCGCAAGATAAGAGTGTGGCAGGTATGCCCCATTTTGCAATAGTCGGTAAATACAAACGTTTTTATCTCGGTATCGGTGCTAATTTCAAAGCATCAGCATCGTTTGATTTCGGTGATGATATGCCTTCTGAATTAGATTTTGTTCCGTCTCAAATCACTCCATCCACTCCGGGAAATGGAGCCATTACAAGATTTACAGCCCAGTCTTCAGCCATATACCTTAACTTTGTAGCGATGCCAAACAATCCAAATAAGACCGGTTTGTTCTTTTCGGGTAATTTTAAGGGAGACAACTACCGATTTCAGATGAGCCATTTTTATATTAAATACCGAGGATTAAAATTTGGTTATACGCATAGTGCTTTTACAGATAATAATGCAGTACCTTTCACAATAGATGAACAAGGTCCTGCCGGCGAAGCATCATTGAAAACAATCGTTGCAATGTGGACACAGCCAATTACTAAAAATATCGATTTTACTATCGGTGTTGATGCCCCCAATATTTCAATTGAAGACACAACTACGTACACTCATATCGTAAATCAACGTATTCCGGCGATTCCTTTATGGTTGCAATACAAGTCGGAGGGCAGCTACATTAGAGCATCTGCCATACTCAGAACGTTACAGTATAGAGACCTGGTGCTACAGCAGAATAGAAACGTAGCCGGGTGGGGAGTTCAATTATCCGGACTGTATGAATTAACCCATAATCTTAAATTGCTCGGAAGTGCTAATTATGGTCAAGGGATAGCCAACTATGTTCAGGACATTTCAGATTTAAATCTTGATTTGCTGCCGGACACAGACCATGCCGGCAAAATGTATGGCACACCATCATGGGCAGTCACACTTGGTGCAGAATTGAATTTCTCCGACAAATTTTCATCCAACCTTTTGTATAGTCGCATGAATTTATGCTATAAAGACATAACCGGGCTTGACACGAATATGGTGAAACACACCCAATATGTGACAGCTAATTTTATATATAATATAACCTACTTCATTAAACTTGGCATTGAGTATCAATGGGGTTATCGGAAACCAATAGATGGAAAATCAAATCATGTCAATCGTTTGCAGTGCCTATTTGCTGTAGAAATATAAATGTATATGAAGAAGTTAATTTTATTGATAATTATGATATTTGCGTTGCATCCGGCAGAAATTTACGGTTGCACATCGGCAATTATCGGTGCGAATGCGACACCTGACGGACGTCCGTTGCTATGGAAACATCGCGACACAAGCACCATAGACAACAAGGTGGAATATATCGCATCAAAAGAGGGTGAGTATAATTATGTCGCACTATTCAATGCCGATGACAAACGTTGCGAACAAGCATGGATTGGCATGAACGACGTTGGTTTTGCTGTGATGAATACAGCATCCTACAATATAAAAGATGATAATGTCCCTCAGAAAAAAATGGACAAAGAGGGTTACTTGATGACAATTGCTCTTAAGAGTTGTCGCACTATAGATGATTTTGAGCGGCTTCTCAACACTCTACCTCGCCCTATGGGTGTAGAAGCAAATTTCGGTGCAATAGATGCAGAAGGTAATGGTGCTTATTTTGAAACAAATAATCATTCGTACGTTAAATATGACATAAACGATGCTCCCGGAAATGTTTTGATACGAACCAATTACAGCCATAGCGGACGTCCGGACGAAGGTTTTGGTTTTATTCGAGAAGCCAATGCAGAGCATCTTTTGAAGCCATTTATTGAGAATAAATCAGTCACTGCAGAGGTGTTGACAGAAGTGCTCTCACGAAGTTTCTATCATGACTTAAAGTGTTGCGACTACGCAACCAAAGGAGAAAAGTGGGTAGTAGATCAAGATTTCATCCCACGATATAAATCAACTGCGACAATAGTTATCGAAGGCATTCCTCCAATTGAAGACGCATCGCTGATCAAACCGGGTGACTTAGGTAGCAAATACATTATGTGGACGGGAATAGGCTATCCTCCATGCTCTGAAATATTGCCTGTTTGGTGCATCGAGGGTGGTGTACCCGACTGTCTTAGAGGGATTGGCGAAAATGGGCACTCTCCTCTCGGCGATGAGATAAAATCAAGGCGTGATGAAGTATTTTCACTCAAAAAAGGAAATGGCGATAAATATATCGACATGACAAAACTATTTAACGAGCAAGGGACAGGCTACGTCCAAAGGATGCGTCAATTGAATAAACAGACATACGAAAAAACACGTCGGCTAAGAGATGTCGGTTATGGAAAAGAATAACGAATTAACGACGACACGATTCAGAATATCGAATTTCAAATTTGCACTGTTGTTATTTAGATTATTGGCAGGGTGGTGGTTACTCCCCTTGATAATAATATTTATAACTGCAATTATCCTTTCTGTCGCCGTAGATTTGGCGTATGCGATTGTAGCTCTGATGGTGTTATTGATATTAACCCCATCGTTGATGGCTTTTCTATACATATATTACGGTTTGGCGCCTAATTGCTGGATGAATATTATAGACAAAGAACTCTATCTGTCGTCTTCCGGGATTGAGATAAAAATGTATATTAAACAAAAATTGAAAAATATAGAAGAGTCTTTTGACAATCCTATTGGTGAGGAAATACCGACAGAGAATGACAGCTCAATATTAGAAGGAAACGATGTTGAAAATGTCGAATATGAGATAGAAGAGCGAACAAAAACCATAGAATGGCATGAGATTGAAAACATGAATGTCTCGACAGATAACATAATATTATCTATAAAAGGTAAGCCCAAAGGATTTCTATATATCCCAATCTCATCAATCGTCAATATTTCCAAATTTCTGAAAGAATTACGATTAAAAATTAATGTATCGGCATAATAGAACCGGTAATTTGAATTCCTATAAAATTTTACTATCTTTGCGCTTGGATTAGGATGCTAATGGTAAGAAATGAGGAGTCATTATTTGTCTAAATTAGAAAGCTTAATTAACATTTTGTTTTGAATCTTGTAACTAATTGGATATTAAAGTATTGTGTGGTGCTGTAATGGGTGTGAATATACTCAATGCTTTTTTGATACTTTGATATGCAATAATATTAAGGGTATAAATATTATATAGAATGAAAAAGTATTTATTGTTTATAGCGTGTTTGCTAACGATGTTAATGCCGATGACTGCATTTGCTGCCAAAGTTACTAAAATTGTAATTACGGCAGTGGAACCTGTTGTCGGAGAAAAACGCTCATTCAAGGCAAGTGTGCCCGAAACTGCCAGCACGGAAATATATGAAGTGCATTGGTCAGGTGAATTTGAGAATGGTGTATTTGTTCAGGGAAATAACTATACCATGACTGTAAAGTTGAGAATCAAAGAAAGTTCAAAAAATGTATTTGCTCCATCGCCCAATATCAATGCCACAATCAACGGACACAAGGCAAAGGTTGTTAATGGAGAATATAAAACTGTAAGTGTCAAATACACATGGAAGGAACTTGGCGGACCGAATCCGAACAATCCTAAAACTAAACTCAAGGCCAAACTTAAGGAACTTGCCGCTGCTTATAAGGCTACTAATGCAGATGACGACAAGGTGATAATTAAGTATCTAAAAAGTAAGCTCCCGGGAGCTGAAATTTGGTCTGCAGGCGGAAGCTATAAATACACACGAAAAATGCCATCGGACACTAAGGATGGCAATATTTCCGTGTCTATAGGTATTACGTATGACGGGGTTACTCTTGATAGTTATAATTTCTCTGTTGTGTTGCCTGCCCTCAGTAAATCTCCGGTTGCAGCTAAATTAAGTGCTGACCTTGACTTGATGAAAACCGCACTTAAAAATATGACAGTCACCTCCAAAACAAAGGGAGATGATGTGCTCGCAGTTGTAAATGCTGCGGCGGTTAATGGCTCAAAGGCTGTGTGGGATAAAAATTATAAGTATGATGCACCTACAGCTAAAGCCCAGGGTAGTATCGACGGAAATATTATCATTTCTTTAGGTGACAATAAGGATTATTTCCATGCTCATAAAACGTTGCCTATAGCGGGCACAGCTGCTGATGCGGCTATCGATGCAGATTTCAGTGCGCTTTCTAAAGCACTCCATAATCATTCGGTAAATAACAGTACCACACAGCAAGAGTTGATAAATCTCGCAACTTCGTCCATAAAAAATGGCTCAAAACTGACATTCACAGGTTTTACCAAAACAGAAGCCACTTTTGACAATGAAGGCAAGATTGTGATTAATTTTGAGTTGGAATATAAGGATGCGAGACGCAGTCCGCGTATTTCGATGAAGTTGGCTAAACTCCGACCTGCACTTCCTGAAGGAATTTCTGTGACTCATGATGAGTGGGAAGTACTTCGTCTGACAAATAGGGAACGTTACAAGGCAGGAACCGGCACATTGGTAATGGTGCCTCCTCTTCAAGATGCCGGTGACATTCGTTCAAAAGAAATTGTCACAGTTATGAGAAAGGATCACTTGCGCCCGAATGGCAAGCCTTACCATACGGCGATTGAGTCATCATTTGCTAAAGGTCGATATACCGGTGAAAATTGTGCAAAGAGCTACGACGCTCCGTCCAAAGCGATTAAGGCATGGATGAATTCTGATGGCCACAAGGCAAATATTCTTAACAGCCAATGGAGTTATATCGGTTGTGGCATGACAAAAGCAGGATGTGGGAAGCATTGGGTTCAGTTGTTTTCGACAGGAAGCGGAGTAATAGAAGCAGAAACAAACACCGGATCCTATCATTTCGATACGTTGGCTGATATGGAAAAGGCATATCTCATCTGCGATGTCGGAGAAGGTTTTAAAGCGTATGTCCCACTTGATGCAGATTATATGGTCAAGAACGGAAATAAGTACACAATCCACCTTAAGGGTAAATCTGTGACCGTAACAGTCGGTGATAATAATTCTGAAAACTAACATATAAACACTATAATTTTACTATTATGAAACGATTTTTATGGATAGCACTTGCATTGTGCTTGTCGGTGGGTGCTGTAGATGCATCTGCACAGGGTTTCTTGAATAAGTTGGGAAAGGCCGTAAAGAAAGAGGTCGAAAACCGAATAAGTAAGGAGACTAAAAAGGAAGTGGAAAAGGTGCTTGGTAAGGAAGTAAAGACGAAGTCGAGCAGTAAGAAAACATCTAAAAACCAGTCTAAGTCACAGCCGGAATCAAATCAAGGTCAGTCGACTGAGAATGCCAATGAACGTCACTTGAAGATACTTGAGGAACGAGGTGAGATTGTCCGTCCTGTGATAGTGGAGAATCCTCCAAAGAGTACGGCTCCGGTGACAGGTAAGGTCAATGGTCATGAATGGATAGATTTGGGTCTTCCGTCCGGAACGCGTTGGGCTACTTGCAATATCGATGCCTCACAACCACATCTCCCGGGAGGTCTATATGCATGGGGAGAAAAGGCTACTAAGACTACATACGTTCCAAACAACAGTAAGACTCATGGCAAGGATATGGAAGACATCTCGGGCAATGCTACTTATGATGTAGCGACAGCTAAATGGGGCAAGGGTTGGCGAATGCCTACTAAAGAAGAATTTGAGGAACTTGTGGAGTACTGCCCGTTTCCACAGTATGAGAAACAAAATGGTCGTTATGGACAACTTTTCACAAATAGTAAAAATGACAGAACCCTTTTCTTGCCAACCACAGGTTCAAAAGAAATGGGATCGACGCATAGTGAAGCAAATACATGTGGTCTCTATTGGACCTCAACACCATATCAAGATGCGTATAAAAACGGTGCCCATCAATACCATTACGGTGCAGCTTTGGGTGAGATGGGTGTAGGCGAACGCTCAACGGGTTATGCTGTCCGTGCTGTTATCGACAATGATGCCATGATAACCGTTCCGTCTCAAGGCGAAACCAATGGTCATAAATGGGTCGATTTGGGTTTACCATCAGGAACCAAATGGGCTGCGTACAATATTGGTGCTAAATCGTCAGAAGAATATGGCAAAGTTTTCGCATGGTCGAAAATTACACCAAAGCAAGGTGATCGTGATGAGTGGAACGATGCGCAAGGTAAAAAGATGAGCGATATCAGTGGAAATGCCACTTATGATGCTGCGACTGCGTTGTGGGGCAAAGGATGGAGTATGCCTACAGAAGCAGATTTTAAAGAGTTGATGGAAAATTGTACATGGGAATATACCACATTGGGCAGAGTAAGCGGATGTAAGGCCATCAGCAAGATAAACGGAAACTATATCTTTTTCCCAATTCAGTTTTATCAAGATTTGGCTAGATATTGGTCTTCGACACCTTCTGCTTATCAAGGTGACTATGAATCGCAAAGTCTAACAATTTACAAGGAGTTTATAAGAGTCAGCACTGCGGTGCGAGGAGATGATTATCCTATCCGTCCGGTAACAAAATAATGTTGTGATATATGATTTAGATTTCGAAATGTATATAAATATATTAAGAAGAAAACACCCCAAAAGTATTTGCTTTTGGGGTGCTTCTCATTACTAAAATTAATCTAAATATACAAAAACTTACTATGTTAAATATTAATCTGACAGATTTCTGATTAGATATTTGTATTTCTGATTTCGAAGTATGCCTGTGGGTGGAGACATGCAGGGCAAGCTGCAGGTGCAGATGTGCCTTCATATACATAACCACAGTTGCGGCATTGCCAATAAGTCACTTCAGGTTGAGCGAAGAGAGTGCCTTCTTCAAGACGTTTAGCGAGTGCAAGGTATTGTTCTTCGTGAGCCTTTTCAGCGACGCAGATTTCGCGATACATTTTCGCAATTGCAGGGAAACCTTCTTGTTCTGCAACATCTGCGAAGTGAGGATAGTCTTGGCTCCATTCTTCGTTTTCACCCATAGCAGCAGCCTTTAGGTTGTCAACAGTTGTACCGATTACGCCTGCAGGATAGCTTGCTGTGATTTCTACGCAACCACCTTCGAGGAATTTAAACATGCGTTTTGCGTGTTCTTTTTCTTGTTCGGCTGTAGTTGTGAAGATAGCAGCGATTTGTTCATAACCTTCTTTCTTAGCTTGACTTGCGAAGAATGTATATCTGTTTCTTGCTTGTGATTCGCCTGCGAATGATGTTAGCAAGTTTTTTTCTGTTTGAGTTCCTTTTACGCTTTTCATAATTATTTTTATTTGTTTTAGTTGTTAATAAATTAATTTTAATTTTGTTTGCGATTATTTCTTGAAGTAACGGTTATAGAGACCTTGGAAACCTTGGCCGTGGCGAGCTTCATCGCGAGCCATTTCGTGAACTGTGTCGTGGATAGCGTCGAGGTTGAGTTCTTTAGCGCGTTTAGCGATGCGGAACTTGTCGGCGCAAGCACCTGACTCAGCGTTCATGCGCTTTTCGAGGTTGGTCTTAGTGTCCCATACGCAGTCGCCGAGGAGTTCAGCGAATTTAGCAGCGTGTTCAGCTTCTTCCCAAGCGTAGCGTTTGAAAGCTTCAGCGATTTCAGGATAGCCTTCGCGGTCAGCTTGACGAGACATAGCAAGGTACATGCCGACTTCTGTACATTCACCCATGAAGTGAGCATTGAGGTCAGTTATCATTTCGTCGTCACAACCCTTAGCAACGCCTATAACGTGTTCAGCTACGAATGTGAGACCTTCTTCTTCATTGAGTTCTTTGAACTTTGAAGCAGGTACCTTACATTGAGGGCAGAATTCAGGAGCGCTTTCACCTTCTGCTACATAACCACATACTGTGCAAATCCATTTCTTTGACATAATCGTATAGTTTTTTAGTGTTAAGTTATTGTTTAGTTAGTTATATTTGTTGTTAGTTGTTTTCAAGACAGCTATGACAGGTGGCGCGGAAGTTGATTTGCATCTCTGCGTCAGGCACCGGCGCGTAAGAGAGTACATTGTTCCAAACATTTTCCGGTATATCTACATCGTGTATCTTGCGACATTGTGAGCAGATAAAATGAGCGTGAGGGTGAAGACCTGCATCATAATGGACAGCATCTTTCTCAAGGTGTAGCGCTCTGATAGCTCCTTTTTCGACTAAGAGGTTAAGAGTGTTGTAGATAGTGGTGCGTGAGAGTGTTGGCATAGTTTTAACGAGCTCGTCGTAAATCTCATCGGCTGTGGAGTGGAATCTGTTTTTGAGAACATAGTCCATTACTGCCACGCGTTGAAGAGATGGTCGAATCTCAAATTTAGCTAATATTTCTAACGCATTTGTCATAATTTGTACTGAGTTCAAATTTTAAACTGATGCAAAATTAGTGCTTAGTACCTAAATAGCAAATTATTTTTAGTTAATAGATGTTAATGATTAGAATTTTGTTTACGGTAATTCCGGAAGATATGTTATTTTGTTAAGTTTTTTAATGGTTTGTTGGATAAAAAAATGGGTAAGTCTAAATAAAATAGGGTCGGGTAGGCTGAATAATTCGATAAGATGTAATGGTGGAAAAATTTTCTTGGGAAATTTATAAATGGAAGAAGAGTAAAGAAATAATGTAATCCCGGCGTTGGTAAAGATACCTTAGTATACAATTAATAAAAATATAGAATGATATCTGGCTGTTGAAATTTGTATTAAAATATTTGCGTAATAAGCAAATGTTTCGTATATTTGCAAAATAAGTCAATATCAGTATTGATTTATTTTTTGTAAACCAATGAAAAACAGATGATTTATTAACTATAAAACATGTAGAAATATGGGAAGACGAGTAGATAGACTTGACAGATACATTAAATTTCGCGGATTGAACGATAATAAAGTGACTTTAGAGAGTGGTATTTCAGTAGGAACTTTAGGTAAAAGCAGAAAAGAAGGCAAAGACATTACTTCAAAAACTGCAGAAATGATTCTTGATGCTTATCCTGAGATTAATAGGGCATGGCTCTTGACCGGAGATGGAGAAATGTTGGGAACAAAGAAACAGACAGGTTTTGCGACTTATCCATTGCTTGACACATCAAAGGCAGAGTGTGGCAAAGCATTCGGTATTGCTTCGACGGCTCGAGTTACCGAATTGCCATATATAAGCATTCCGGGAGTGCCGGTGGAAACTGAATTTTTTATTCAGGCCACAGGACATTCAATGATTAACAATAACAATCCGGAATTGTCGATACCACCGGGTTCTTTGATAGGCTTGGCTAAGATCAACACGAGAGTTATACGTTGGGGAGAAGTCTATGCTTTGTCAACGGCTGACGGAGTAATGATTAAGAGGGTATTTGAAAGTGAAGACAAAGGATTAGTGCGTTGTGTTTCATATAATTCAACTGACTATCCGGATTTTGATATTTCAAGATCTGATATTTATGAACTCGCACGAATTACATGTGTTATTCCTATCAGTTTACGATAAGAATTATTCAATATAGATGTTAAAATTTGAGGCAGATGTCGCGAGAGTAATATGCGATGTCGAAGGTCGGTTGCTGGTTGCTGTCAGTGGTGGTGCCGATTCCACGGCATTGTTGCATAGTTTGTGTCGTCTGAAAAGAGATTGTGTGGTTGCTCACTGTAATTTCCATTTGCGAGGTGCAGAGAGCGACCGCGATCAATCGTTTGTTGAGGAATTGTGTCGTCAGCATGGCGTCAGTTTGAACCTTATAGATTTTGATGTCGAAGAATATTGTCGCAATCATAAGGTCTCAATAGAGATGGCGTGTCGCGAATTGCGATATGAATGGTTTGCCACATTGCTTGAAAAACATGAATGCAGTCGGATAGTTGTAGCTCATAATAGTGATGACAATATTGAGACAATGTTGCTCAACTTGTTTCGAGGCACCGGAATAGATGGTTTAATCGGGATGAAGATTGATAATGGAAAAATCTTGCGACCATTGCTTCAATTTACAAGGAAGGATATTGAGGAATATTTAAATGATGAAGGAATCGGCTATGTCGTCGATTCTTCTAATCTACAATCCGACTATCGGAGAAATTATATTAGGAATGTTCTTTTGCCAGAGTTGGAAACAAGATGGAGTGGCATAAGAAAAACGTTGCGACGCAGTCAGATTAATTTGTGTGGCGTAGAGACGTTTTATAAGTCTAAACTCTCGGAGTTATTGGCAGAAGCAGATGATAACTTTTTGTCATACGATATTATCAGAAAATCGCCCGATAAAGCGACTCTTCTATATGAGTATTTTAAAAATCATGGGATTAATGATAGTATAATAAAAGAGATGTCGGTTGCATTGGTTACCGATGAATTTGTCGGCAAACGATGGCTGTTGACAGATTGTGAAGTTGTGGCTGAACGAGATGGCTTTCATGTTTTAAAAAATCATGAAAGTCAAAGTTTGACAATTGATTATACCTGCGAGAAACTTGAAATGAATGATGAACTGGCCCATAGCATCAGAGGAAATAAAGACCAAACTATGATTTATCTGCCTAAAAGCATTGAGAACTATCGTTTTCGTCATCCTCAGATTGGTGATAGAATTTCTCCATTGGGAATGAGAGGGTCGTCGTTAGTGAGCGACATACTGAAGGATGCAAAATTGACAACCAAGCAAAGACGAGATTATTGGCTTTTAGAAGAAATTTCAACAGGAGAAATTATATGGCTTCCGTGTTTGAAGAGGTCACGACATTCATTAGTGGATTTTTCGGCTTCTGAAGTCTATAAGGTCGTATATAACTAAAAAGAGAGATACTTATGCAGCAAGAATTTAAAGATAAAGTCGTTGTAGTCACCGGTGGTGCAAACGGAATAGGTAAATGTATTGCTGAACAGTTTGCTAAAAATGGATCGCATGTTTGTGTGATTGATAAGGAACCGGGCAATCATTATGTCGGTGATATTGCAGATAAATGCGTCATTGAATCTTTCGTGAAATATATAGCAGACAATTATGGAAGGGTGGATTATATCATCAATAACGCTTTGCCGATAATGAAAGGTATCGATGATTGCTCTTATGAAGATTTTCAATATGCGTTGAGCGTAGGAGTTGCAGCGCCTTTTTATTTGGTAAAACTTTTGATACCGTATTTAACGCAAGGAGCATCTATAATAAACATTTCTTCATCGCGAGATAGGATGAGCCAACCTCAAACAGAAAGTTACACTGCAGCCAAAGGAGGAATTGCAGCATTGACGCATGCCCTTGCTGTAAGTCTTGCAGGCAGCGCTCGTGTAAATTCGATATCACCAGGTTGGATAGATACTCAATATGTGGAATACGAGGGCGCAGACGCATTGCAGCAACCTGTAGGACGTGTCGGAAATCCAATGGATATAGCGAATATGGTGCTTTTTTTATGCTCTGAGAAAGCCGGTTTCATCACCGGAGAAAACATTTGCATCGATGGTGGTATGACCAAGCAGATGATTTACCATGCAGACAATGGGTGGAAGTTAGAGCTATAAATAACTGGAGTTTGAACGTATAATATTTGGTGACTTATGTTGTGTTAGCTGTAGAACAAGTGTGAATAAAAAGTAGGAAAAGTTAGCAATATTCAAATATTTTTGTAATTTTGCATTGTCTCACGCCTAAGACGCTCAAGAGAGAGTGGCATGGGGTGGGGCAGTACATACTAAAAGGCGTTTACTACGCTTTGGTTTTGACTCCTTGAAATCGTAGGAAAATTTCAAAAATGTCTGTCAAAAACAAAGCAACGTAAATGCCCCCGGGATGTGTTTATACATATTCCTGTTGGCGTCTTGTAGCCATTGGTGTATCTTTACATCAGTGGAGTCTATGGGGCGTCGATATGGCGTATATACATCATCGGCGTGGGGCTTGCGTTGCTCGTTTCGACAGACAGGGCAACTTCCTACGGGCCTCAAGGAGTGAAGCGAGCGACAGTGCAGGGCTTCACGCTTTTTTTATGTCCTTATTGTAAACCTGATTACTAACATCGTCGGTCGCCGTAGTCCTCGACCACATAAATTGCTAAATTGAAAATATAATACAATTTGTTAACATAAATTTTGATGACTATGGATTTCTCAGATTATTGCCAAGAACTTGCCCGTAGAGTGGCAAATCTAAAAGATTCAATCGCTACTGAAGAAGCTACGAAGAATGCTTTTATCATGCCGTTTATCCAAATGCTCGGCTATGATGTCTTCAACCCTATGGAAGTTGTCCCTGAGATGGATTGTGACCTTATTAAGAAAAAAGGTGAAAAGATTGATTATGCTATTATGAAAGATGGTGAGCCTATTATGTTAATTGAATGTAAACATTGGGCGCAGGACCTCAATCTACATGATAATCAACTTCAGAAGTATTATGTCGCTTCTAAAGCTAAATTCGGCGTCCTCACCAATGGCATTGTTTATCGTTTTTATGCAGACCTTGACAACGTTAATATCATGGATTCTACGCCTTTCCTTGAAGTTGACTTTGAAAATCTAAAAGAAAGCCATATCAAAGAACTTAAAAAGTTTTGTAAGTCTGCTTTCAATGTGACAGATATCATCAGCACAGCAAACGAATTGAAATATATGTCTAACCTCAAAGTAGAGATTAAGAAGGAGTTTTCTGCTCCATCTACTGAGTTGGTCAAATTGTTGGCTAAGCGTGTATATCAAGGTGTTGTATCTCAAAGAGTGCTTGAACAGTTTATAGACTACGTTCATCGTGCTTTGTCAAGCCATATTAATGATGTGATATCAGAACGCCTTAATGTGGCTATCAAGTCTGCTGAACAACCGGTCCAAGTAGAGCCGGTTATAGCTGCACCTTTAGTCGAACAGCCTGCAGAGGAAGTTCATGAAGAAACTGCAAGTAAGATTGTGACAACAGAAGAAGAATTGGAGGCATACTATATAGTTAAGTCTATCATTCGTTGCGAGATTGCTCCTGAACGCATTACATACCGCGATGCACAAAGTTACTTTTCAATCTTCATTGATGACAATAATCGCAAACCTGTGTGCCGTCTCTACCTCAACCGAGCATCGGTTAAGTATATTGCGTTTATCGAAGATAAGAAGGAGATTAAGCACACAATCGAAAGCATTGATAACATCTACGACCATAGAGAGGCGTTGATTAATGCAGTTAACCAGTATAAGTAAAACATACGCTGTCGTTTTTGTAAATATATATAATTATTGGTGTCCGATAAAAGATTAATAGTAAAGGGTAGGCGAGAGCTTGCCCTTCTGTTTAGGATAGGGCCAAAAGGGCGGCAAGGGCTACAATGCACAGGGTCGAAAAAAGAGCTAAAGGGTAATAAGGAGTTTGAGTCAGGGAGGTAGAGAGTATAGTAGAGAAGATGTTGGTTTAAGTTGCCTTTTGGGCCTTTTAGCCTTTTTAGCCCTTAAATGGACTGAATAATGTGCTCTTTGAGAAAAAATAATAAGGATTATTTGCTGAATAGATTTACACACTGTATATTTGCAAAAACTTTAGAGCCATGCAGAGTAGCAACTTTATCCGTCAAAAAGGTAATTACGAGGAACTTATATGTTACAAAAAATCGATGTGCATATATGATGTGACTTATTATTTTACTCACAAGTATCTGAATAAGGGAGATCGCACAATCGACCAGATGATACAGGCTGCTCGCTCCGGAAAACAAAATATCGTCGAGGGCTGCTCGGCTTCGACAACATCTTCTGAGATGGAGATAAAATTGCTAAATGTAGCCAAGGCAAGCCTGCAAGAACTCCTTGAGGATTACAAAGACTATTTGAGAGTAAGGGGCTTGCAATTATGGTCAGAATCGAGTGAAAAACATGAGCAGGCTCGTCGTGTATGTGCTAAGCATAACGAGCCGGAATATTACCAAAGTGCTATAAAGGAACGTTCCGATGAGACGATAGCCAATATTGCTATAATTCTTATCCATCAGACGGATTATTTGATTAAACGCTATTTTGATTATATCAAGCAAGATTTTCTTGAGTCGGGTGGCATAAAAGAGGAGATGACACGAGCCAGGATTCAATGGCGTAAGGATCATTAGTGAGAGTGAATAAAATTTCTACTGATTGGAATATGTTTGTGGATATAAACGAAAAAAGCACTTCGTGTGAAGTGCTTTTGGGGTGACTAATGGGTCTCGAACCCACGACCTTCGGAACCACAATCCGACGCTCTAACCAACTGAGCTACAGTCACCATGTGTGCCTTATTTGTGAAAGGCGATGCAAAGTTAGTGATATTTTTCGAAATGGCAAAATATTTGGTCGATTTTTTTCAAAAATATTTTATAAATGCTCTTTTTGCAGATTTCGTGTTGATAATATGATTTATTGAAACAATATAAATAGGAGCGTATCAGCGTATAGTGGACTTTATAGCAATGCAATCATGAGGAAGAGTAAAGGGTCTTGCATATAAAAGTCTGTGCCAAAATCCTTCATAATTTTGGCACAGACTTAACCTTAGATAAGGGTTTTAGCTTTGAGGATACCAGTGAGTGGCGTATTCTTCAAGCATTTTGCCGATGCACTGACCGATTTTGCGATAATCTTCTTCGTTGAGATTTGCCAACGATGCTCTGACTGACCAAAGAGGACCGTCAAATCCACTACCGTTGAGCAATACAATACCAGTCTCTTTGGCGAGACGAATTACAAAGTCGATTGGTTCGTAGTTCTTTTGGAGCCACTTGGCAAAATCGTCGCCGTATAATCTTTCTGCCCAAAGCATAATGTCGATTTCTGAATAGTATCCGGCTCTTAGAGAGTCATCGAGAAGCTTAAATCCTGTGCTTTCCCACATTGCATTAAGACGTTTCTTGATGAGCGATTGCATATTGTTTTTGTATGTGTTTTCGCTGTCAAGAAGGGCATAGAGGGCAAATAGAGACATTTGGATTTGCTGTGGTGTAGATAGTCCGGCAGTATGATTTAGTGCTACAAGTCTGCTGTCAGCTACAAGTCTGTCGATAAACTTCAGTTTATCCGGTTCGGTAGATATGCTTTGGTATCGGCGATGCAGTTCTTGTCGCTGACCGGTTTGAAGTTGAGAAATGGAGGCATCAAAAACATTTTTTTGAGCCATAGCAATTACAGCTAATCTCCAACCGGTGCAACCGAAATACTTAGAGAAAGAATATACGCAAGCTGTGTTGAAAGGCAATTCTGTAATGATGGACTTAAAGTTTGGAACGAAAGTCCCATAGACATCGTCGGTGATAATCATAAGGTGTGGATTATGATGTTTTACAATTTCGGCGATGCGTTGATGAGTCCTTTCGTCAAGTGTATATGACGGAGGATTGCTCGGATTGACGAGGCATAAGACTCTGATTGATGGGTCTTTGAGTTTGTTGAGCTCTTCATCAGGATATTGCCATGAATGGTAACCGTCTTTTGTCAATTTTGACGCTTGAATGTTGGTCACTTTAAATCCGAATTCTTTTAGATTTGGGATTTCAATGTATGGAGTGAAAATCGGTGTCATTAAGGCGATGTGGTCGCCATGACCGAGAAGTTTGTTTGCCTTAAGAGTGTTAAATAAATAACACATTGCGGCAGTGCCTCCTTCTGTGGCAAACAAGTCGTATTTTGTGAACTCCTTGGAATTTGCGCACATTTCTTGTTTGAGATACCAATTAAGAATAATCTCTGTATTGGTTAGAATACGATCGGGATTTGGATATTGGTCGCCGATGATTCCACTCACCCATTCATAGACCAAATCATCACCGACGATGCCTTTAGTCACGCAATAAGCGTAGGCTTTACGAAGGAATTTGGAAACCATGCAGTCGCCAAGATAATGCATAAAACGATCGGCAATGCCCTTCTTTTCCGGTATTGGCGCAATATCTTTTTGTTCGTAATTGGAGTTTTTAATGCAGTCTTGAATGCCGAATTGCCCGATTAGAAACAGCGCTTGGCGTGGAATAGTGGCGATCCAATTGGGATTACCTCGACCGGCGTTCAGAAACATTGTAGAAGAGTTTTTGCTTGATTCTTTTGCGTAGCTTATTAAGTCGTTTTTAATTTCGAAAGGACTTAGATGTTCAAGACGTTTTTCAAAATTCTGCCCGTAATTTATCATTTCGTTGGGCAATTTTTCGTTGTTGTTCATAGTTTTAATTATTAAAAGGTAAATAAATTATATGCTTAACAGAACCATGGCTACACCCATAAGAATAAGTAAAGTGTTGCCTACAGCGTATGTGACAGTATAGCCCATTGCCGGAATATTGCTGCCAAGACTTTCTTGGATAGCACCAAGAGCGGCGGTGGTTGTGCGTGCACCGGCACAGCATCCGAGATTGATTGCAGGATGGAATTTAAACACTTTATGGCCGAGCCAAATGGCTATAATTAAAGGAATAGTTGTTGCTAAGACTCCGGCGATGAATAGTGTGATTCCGGCTTCTTTGATGCCTGCAACGAATGTCGGTCCTGCAGAAATGCCAATTACAGCGATAAACATATTCAATCCTAAATTATTGAGAATCCAAATAGCAGGCTGAGGTATTCTTCCGAATGTAGGGTGTTTTGTCCTAAGCCAACCGAATATCAATCCTGCGATAAGAGCGCCACCACTTGTACTTAGACTTATCGGTATGCCACCTGCTTTGATTGTCAATGCACCAACGATGCCACCTATAAGGATGCCTAATCCGACAAAAATTAGGTCGGTCTTATTAGTCGGTTGATCAAGGAAACCGATGTTTTGTGCAGCAACTTTGATTTCGGATTCTAAACCGATTAATTCCAGAAGATCGCCTGCCATAAGTTCTGTAGCGTCATAGATTGGTAGTGTCACGTTCCCTCTTCGAACTTCTTTAATCATGACTCCATACATAAATGGCATTGAACGTAATTGACCGATGGTGTGGAAATTTATACTATGTTTTTTTGATATCGTTACCGATACGTTGCTCATTGGGAAAGAAAGCAATTCAGAATCAAAAATCTCTTTCCCAATCCAACTTTCATCTCCGATGATATAGTCTCGTCTTCCACTGATGACAATTTCATCGCCGATGTTGATTATAGTGTATGGTGATAAATTTTTTACAATGACGGATTGTTTGCGCACACGTTCAACGAAAAGTCTGCGCTTCTGATCGTTGAGATATTTTTCGATTTCTTCAATCGTTTTACCATCTGCAAACCATTCGGAGGAAACATTGTAGGCACGAAAAACCACAGGATTGTTTGCTATAATTTGCGAAGGATCATTCGATGTAGAGGATTGACTCATGGTTTGCTCCAATTGGCGAGTCATTTCTTTTACCTTTTTGATACCACCAAGCATCATCGGACCGATAGTGCCAAGAATATAAGCAGAGCCTATTGTTCCGAAAATGTATGTGACAGCATAACATACAGGAATCAAGTCAATCCATTTTGCCTTTTCAGCGCTTGAAATGTCTAAAGAGGAAATAGTGTCTGTGCCGACTCCGATAACAGCTGAAATGGTCTGAGCTCCGGAGAATAGTCCGGCAGCCATTCCGGCGTTATAGCCTAATATCTTGGCTATACCTATTGTCACACCGAGACAGACAATACAGACAATGACGGCAAAAGCCACTTGTTTTATTCCGGAGCTACGCAGCGAATGAACAAATTGAGGTCCGACACTATAACCAATAGCAAAAAGAAATAGTAGAAAAAAGACAGATTTTAATGGTCCGGATATTGGAATGTCCATTTGCCCGACAAGCACTCCGACAAGGAGAACAGATGTGACGGTTCCCAAAGTAAATGATTTGTACTTAAGGCTTCCGATCCAAAAGCCAACCCCAATGGTGAGAAAAATAGCCATTTCGGGATAGGTGCGAAAAAAATCAATAATGTGTTCCATAGTTAATAAGATTAAATATCTGGCTTTAAAACAAATGTTAGAGTAGAATTGTTTAATAAATGTTTTTTACTAATTTTGTTCAAAATCTAGATTTTGACCGCTATTTGGTCAGACGAAATAAATACTTTTAACAGGATGAAAAAGATTAGAGCAGCCGTAGTCGGTTACGGCAATGTAGGTAAGTTTGCAGTTGAGGCTATTGAGGCGGCTGCAGATTTTGAGTTGGTAGGTATTGTCAGAAGAGCCGGTACAAATAATTGCCCTGCAGAGATAGCATGCTATGAGGTGGTCGATGATATTACTAAGTTGAAAGATGTCGATGTTGCTATCCTTACAGCTCCGACTCGTTCGGTAGAGCAATACGCAAAAGAGATTTTGGCACTCGGTATTAATACAGTTGATAGTTTTGATATACATTCTGAAATTGTTGCATTAAGAAGAAGTCTTGAAAAGGCAGCAAAGAGTGGTCAGGCAGTGGCAGTCATATCTGCGGGATGGGATCCGGGCAGTGACTCTGTTGTGAGAATGATGTTTGAAGCCATGGCTCCAAAGGGTATTACTTATACTAACTTCGGTCCCGGAATGAGTATGGGACACACAGTGGCAGTAAAAGCTGTCGATGGAGTAAAAGCAGCACTTTCGATGACTATCCCGACAGGCACAGGGATACATCGTCGTATGGTATATATCGAATTGGAAGATGGTTATGACTATAATAAGGTGGCACAAGCTATTAAGACCGACCCTTATTTTGTCAACGATGAAACTCATGTGATTGCTGTCGAGAGTGTCGATGCGTTGAAAGATATGGGTCACGGAGTGAATATGACAAGAAAAGGCGTGTCGGGAAAGACGCAAAATCAATTGTTCGAATTCAATATGCGTATCAATAACCCTGCGCTTACGGCACAAATCCTTGTGTGTGCAGCGCGTGCATCATTACGCCAAATGCCGGGATGTTACACAATGGTTGAAATTCCGATAATCGATTTTCTTGAAGGAGAAAGAGAAGATTTGATTGGTCGATTAGTGTAATGCAAGTCAGCAATAAAAAATAAAAAATCCCGGTGATCGTCATCATCGGGATTTTTTGTTCGTTTTGTCGCTTCCAATTATTTCTTAGAAGAACGATTACCGTAGCGGCTGCGGAATTTATCAACACGACCAGCTGTATCGACAAGTTTCTGCTTACCTGTGAAGAATGGGTGAGAAGCACTTGTGATTTCAAGCTTTACCAAAGGATATTCTTTGCCATCAACTTCGATAGTCTCTTTGGCAGCTACTGTAGAGCGAGTGATAAAGATTTCTTCGCATGACATATCTTTGAAAACCACTTCGCGATAATTAGAAGGATGAATGTCTTTTTTCATTGTTTTCTGCAGTTATTAATGATAAATAATTACTTTGTAGGGAGCGACCCTACGTAATGGCGTGCAAAGTTAAGCATTTTTTTTGTAACAGCAAAACAATCTTAAAAATAGCTGATTAATTTTTGTTGGTTTAGTATGTATTTTTTAATTTTGCAGTATGGATAAAGGACTTATAAAAGAAATAATATCGAGCGTTCGCAGTTTGTATGGCTCGATTTCAAAGATAATGACAACATCTGAATTTGAGATACTTGTCAGAGATTTAAAGTGTTGTTTGAGGGCAGACAATGATGATAAGGAAGAGCATGGGATTTCTACAGCATTGATAACATTTCACACTGCTATGCTACTTATAGAAAAAGTCGATGCAGATCGTAATATGCTTGTGGCAATATTGCTTTATCCGTATGTATCGAAAGGTTTAATAGATGCAGTGCAAGTGAAAAATGATTGGGGTGATGATGTGAGTGGAATGATTAGCGGACTGCAGAAAGTCGGCAAATTCAGTTGCAGAAACAGCTCTGTCAATCAAGATAATTTCAGAGGGCTTTTATTGTCGTTGGCAGATGATATCCGAGTGATAATAATAATGATCGTTCACAGCCTTGCACTGATGCGAGTGATTAATCACCATGAAGATGAGGCTTGGGTGCGTACAGTGGCATTTGAAGCGAATTGCCTATATGCTCAATTGGCACATCGTTTAGGTTTGTATGTCATAAAAGGAGAACTTGAAGATTTGTCGCTCAAATACACAAATCGAGAGATTTTTACACAAATAGCAACAAAACTTAAAGACACAAAAAGCGAGCGACAGCAGTATATAGCATCATTTATAGCTCCGGTAAAAGCAAAATTAGAAGCTGCAGGACTTAAGTTTGAAATAAAAGGTAGAACAAAGTCTATTTCATCGATATGGGCAAAAATGCAGAAGCAAAAAGTTGATATTCAGCATATTTACGATTTGTTTGCTATTCGTGTCATTATAGATACATCGATTGAGCGTGAGAAAAGTGATTGTTGGTTGGCATACTCGATACTTGCTGATATGTACACAGCAAATCCGGCTCGCATGAAGGATTGGATTTCAATTCCTAAAAGCAACGGTTATGAAAGTCTGCATGCGACAGTTATGGGTCCGGAAAATAAATGGGTAGAGGTGCAATTCCGTACTAGACGTATGGATTTGATAGCAGAAAAAGGGCTTGCAGCACATTGGCGTTATAAGGGAGGCAAAAGCGATAGTACTGATCAGTGGATGAATAATGTCAGAGATATTCTTGAGACAGCCGAGGCGGGACCAATGCAGTTGATGAAGAATATGAAGATGGACATCTACAATAAGGAAGTATTTGCTTTTACACCGAAGGGTGATTTGTTCAGATTGTCAAATGGTGCTACAGTGCTTGATTTTGCATTCCAAATACATTCGCGTGTCGGAAGTCAATGTACTGGTGCTGTGGTCAACGGCAGACATGAGAAGATTTCATATAAAATCAAGAATGGCGATACCATAGAGATTATCACCTCTTCCACGCAGACACCCAAGCAAGATTGGCTGTCGATTGTAGTTACGACAAAGGCACGAAATAAAATAAAGCAAAGCCTTAATGAAGCCAAAATGCGTAAGGCTGATTTTGGCAAGGAGGCTTTAGAGCGGCGTGCAAAAAACAGAAAACTTGAAATAGAGGAATCTATATTAATGAGAGCCATCAAGAAGCTTGGTTATAAGTTCTCAAATGATTTTTATGCCGATATTGCTGATGAGGTGTTAGACCTTAATAAGGTAATTGCTGTTTGTCAAGAGATAGAACGCAAGGATTCAGAAACTACTCATGTAGCAGCAGAAGAATTTAAGATTAATACCTCATCCGCCGATGATGACCAAAGTCAAGACGTGTTGGTTATAGGCGAAAAAAGCATAAAGGGACTAAATTACAGGTTTGCAAAATGTTGTAATCCAATTTATGGTGATTCTGTGTTCGGTTTTATAAGTTCTGACGGAGTTGTTAAGATTCATAAGCAAGATTGTCCTAACGCCCAACATATAAAGAGCCGTTATCCGTATCGTTTGATAAATGTGGCATGGAGTGGAACGTCGGGCAATATGATGTCGGCAACGTTGCGTATTCTTGGACAAGACGACATTGGTATTGTGACTAATATCACATCAATTATATCGAAGGAAAAGAACGTTGTATTGCGTAATATATCGATAGACTCCAACGATGGACTGTTTCAAGGCTATCTGGTTATAGGTGTGCCTGATTTGACGCAATTAAATTCGATTATTCGAAAAATTTCGACAGTGAAGGGAATCAAAGATGTCACCCGCTCATAAAAGGATTAATGTTAAAAAAACTACTTGCTCAAGGGAATTTTAGAAATTGCTATGAGATGATTTCTGAATTTTGACGTTCCTTATAATTTGAACACATTTACATAGTTAAAATTGTGAGTTGAATTGGTGGCTTTGGAGGTAGTCGGTCAAAATAATTGTAGCTGCCATTTCGTCGGCTAATTCCTTTCGTTGGCGATCGCTTTTCTTCATTCCGGCAGCCAACATCTCGCGATGAGCAATCGATGAGGTGAAGCGTTCGTCAAACATAGTCACCTTCATATCAGGTAACTCTTTTCGGAGCTGTCCAAGAAACGGATTGATGTATTTCATCGATTCTGAAGGCTCGTTACGCAGCGTCTTAGGCTGTCCGACTACGATTTCTTCCACATCTTCCTTTGCGCAATATGATTTAAGAAAATTCATCAAATCCTTTGTTGCAACTGTAGGCAGACCGTTTGCCGCTATCTTTAGAATATCAGTAACAGCGATACCACAACGTTTTTTTCCGTAGTCTATAGCTAAAATTCTTCCCATATCTTAATCTGTAAAATTGTAGTTGCAAAATTAATAAATAATTTTGAGACTTGATAATAAACAAATATTAATGCTTGATAACTTGACAATATAGAAGAATGTGAATATTATTTGGATTTATGCGAAGCAAGCATTAATTTTGAGGTCTGAATCAGAAATGTGAAATTTATGCAAGAAAAGATAAGAGAAATAAAACATTTATTTATGACATATCGCAATGGTGCTGTTGCAGATAGTTTGCGTCAAGCAGGAATCACTTGCTATCGTATTGTCTTTGGTCTCAATGTCCCTCAGATAGCTGAAATCGCTCGACAGAATGAAAAGTCAATGGAATTGGCTGAATGGCTATGGGCTGATAATGGCGTAAGAGAATCGAGACTGTTGGCTTCCTATCTCTTTGAGCATGAGAGTGTAGATATGGATTATGCCTGCCGACTGATAGAAGAATTGCAAACGTCAGAAGAAGCGGATATGCTTTGTTTTCGATTGCTGAAGTATTTGGATTTTGCGCCATTGTTGGTCGAAAATTATGAAGAGTCAGAGCAAACGCTGTCTCGATATTGCGCAAAAGTTTTAAAGCGTCATTTGTCGTAGATTATGAATAGGAGCGCAATTGAAAAGCCAAGAATCGAGCGTGAGAAGCGTGTCGTGCTTCGCATGATTGAGCTTTATTGCAAGCATCATTTAGGACTGAAAGAAGTGCCGTCGGAGTATATAGAACTGGGTGAATATGCGTGTCGTCGGCTTGATTATTGCAAATTTGGAGAGAAGAAAACAGCATGCAAAAAATGTCCCATTCATTGTTATGCACCGCAGATGAGAGAAAAGATCAGAGAGGTGATGCGATGGTCCGGACCAAGAATGCTTATCTATGACCCCATCGCTGCGTTTCGACATTTATTTAATCGATAGATGATTTATATCGTTGCTTTGTCGTTGCGGAATTAATAAAGTAATCAATAGCCGGATATGATATAAAATTGAAAGAAATGACCTCAAAGTTGACTGAAAACTTTGAGGTCATGTTTATCTAATGCTTTGTCTGAATTTTACTTTTTAAGAATTTTGTCGATAGCATTTAGGATAGGAGTAGTCGAAGGTTTTGAGCCAACGGCTTGAGTCATCCAATGGTTTGGAGTGAGTCGTCCAAGTTGGTAGATTCGTAGTATTTCGTTAGCGAAATCAGAAGGATTATTGAATTTAGCAAAATGTTCTTCAAGTTGGAACTCGATGATATGACCAAGAGGGTAGTTTGGTAGATACATCGGTGAATTGACCATGTGTGAGTAGCAAGCAAGGATAGGAGAATCTTTTTCTCCGAGTACAGGGTAATAATATGCGTTCCAAACTTCTTTTGCAATTCTAATAGTAGCATCGCGTAATTGCTGAGCATTTGCTTCCGGATTCTCATATAGCCATTGCCACATTTTCATGTCAACTAATGATACGCCCATGATTTCGTATAGTCCCCAGAAGATGTCGAGTGTTGTATTGTCGTCGATAGAATGATCGTATCCAAGAAGTTTAAGGTCGCGTTTTTGGAAAATGAACGCAAGAGCTTCAGTAAATCCGGTGTTAGGAACACCTGCCATTGTGAAATGGTCGATGTTATATAGGTCTATTGTCTGTTCTACATTATGCCCAAACTCGTGAACTGCGATGTTATATCCTTTGTAGTCCATGCCGTTGTCGGCAATGCGTGTTCTAAGCAACGATTTTTCCCAGCGACCTACAGCTCCCCAAGCATGACCTGAACCGCGCGCTCCTTCTACTTTAATTTTACTTGAGATAAAGTCGGCATTTTTATCATCAAATCCAAGTTGACGGAGCATTCTTGGCATATCCTTTTCGAATGCTTGTGGATTAGGATATTTTTTGCGAGTTAATGTGGTCAGATCATCTTCAGAAATAGCACTGCGAGATTTGAAACCATCATACCAAATGTCGTATGGGCGCAAGTCGCGACCAAGACGTTTGCGAATAATCTTCGCCACATTTTTAATTTGAGGAGACGATACAAGGTTGACAAACATTTCTTCAACTTCCTGCGGCATCATTTCCATAGAACCTTCAAAATTACGAACAATACCGGTCGGTTGTTGTGGTTGGTATGGGTCAATTTTTAACATGGTTTTGAAATGAGCGAGGATGTGTTCGTAGCGTCGAGCGTCTTCTGCCTTTAACTCTATCTTCTCTCCATTTTTGTAGGCAGTATTATTTATAGGATTCCAATCGTAGGATTTGTTGTTGATGACATCTTGAGGTATAGTTCCATTAACAATGTGGCAAAGAATATCGTAGATTAATTCTTGTTTTTCATTTGCATTAGGCAAAGATGCATAGTTTGATTTGATTTCGTCACGAAGATTCCAGTGTGAAAGCAATACCATATCGGCAGGAAATAATTTTTTGCCTTTGTTGTTTAGGATGTTTCCCATAATGATATTGTATTCGGCAATGTAGTTGTTGGCATTAGCATCATTTTGAGCTACTTCTTTGTTTAAGTTGGCATCAATTCGAGAAGTAAACATATCGCCTAAGCGAGCGTATGCCCATTCGAGACGGCTCCAATTTTTGCCAAGAGTATTTTTTTCTTCAAGAGAGAAGTTTGGAAAGTTAAGGATTGTGATGAATGCGACTTTATTTTCAAAAAGGTCATTTTGAAGGTGAGCGTATGGATTGAATGCGCTCATGATATAGTCGATATTTGTTGGATCCGGACCGGCGAGGATTGTAGGTAAACTAAGTTCAACAGCAACTTGATTTGATGTTCCTTTTAGAACTTCCATCGCTGTGCATAGTTTGTCGAATAATTGGCGGCGAAGCTCCGGGCTTGTCGCATAGTTGTCTTTTACAAATTCGATGAATTGATTTTGATCTCCATCTGACTCATTCCATAATGAAGCGACTTGGCTGATGCCTCGATGTAACAAGTCTTTGTCAATTGATGGGTCCTGAGAATAAATCTCTGAAATAATTGAATCGATTGATTCATTGTTGATGATTTTTGCTTCCGAATAGAAAGATGAAAAAATCATAATTGTCAGAATGCTTAAAATTGTAAATGTTCTTTTCATATATTTTGATATTTATAAGTTTTTCTTTTTGATGCCGGCAAAGGTGATAATCAGCCAAATGATTATTAGT
This sequence comes from Bacteroidales bacterium, assembly GCA_015061085.1. Classification (GTDB taxonomy): domain Bacteria; phylum Bacteroidota; class Bacteroidia; order Bacteroidales; family Muribaculaceae; genus Lepagella. The sequence continues at coordinate 54,188 of SUXG01000007.1, read as the reverse complement.
AATGCTGTGACAATTGTAATATAGGGCCAATGCATACTTTTGGGGATTGATAAGTAGCCTATGCTTATGGCTGTCTGAATTGCTGCATAGCATGAAGAAATGAGCATTTGGGGCACTTTGAAGATGCGATTTAGTATTTGGTAAGCGTGCTTGTTGTGGGATTGGAAAATGTTTTCGCGTTCTATGATACGACGTATGATAGTCATAATGGTGTCAACTCCATAGACAATCACCAAGACAATGATTGTTATGTCATTGGTTGTAAAAATCATAAACGACAGTAATGCAGTGACAATGTATCCCATTGTGATAGAGCCTACATCTCCGGCAAAAATAATGGCACGTCGTCGGCAATTAAAAAAACAGAAAATTATGATTGCCATTATGGCAAATAGAATTAATGCTCCTGAAATAAAGTGGTGAATATTAAGATTATACCATAATATTGGGCAAAGAACAGCGAGACTGTATAGCCCTGTAATTCCATTTATTCCGTCCATGAAATTGTAGGCATTGACAAATCCAACGGCTGCAATGACATAGAATATCCAAATGCCTATACCGAAGTCGATTGATGGCAATTGGAAGCATAGAAATGCAATAGCTATGAATTGAACGACAAGTCGAATCCATATTTTTAGCTGCAAAATGTCGTCAGCAAAACTACATGCGGCAAGCATCGTACTACCGACCATTAATGCGGACATCGCTTCCGAAGGATCGTAAATCCACCCCACACCCAAACTCCAAAGAACAATGGCAAGGTAAAAAATAAATCCTCCTCCGACAACGGCAACAGGATGACCATCAGTACGTTGATTTTTTGCAGAAGTCCAATTGTGGATTTTTGCTCGGTGAATATAATACAATTCTGAGACTATCAGAATCATGAATGATATGATAAAGAAAAGTATTTGCATGTAGATGTAGTATAATTAAAGAAGAGACAGAACATCAGCAACACTCATAACGCTGATGTTAGGCAATTTCTCTATGGGAAAATCGATGTTTTGCGAATGAATATTTCGTCCATCATCCTTTATGCAGATTGTTTTCCATCCCAATATATTAGGGTAGTAGAAATCTTTTGCAGGATTGTCTCCAATATAGATAAATCCTTTGGCATTTGGAAAGCGATGCACAAAATGGGTGAATGGTTCAATCGAGTTTTTGTCAAAACCGATTTCTTCCGAAATTATTATATCTTGAGGAGAGAAAAATTGAGTAATTCCCAAAGCATTGATTTTGTTGCGTTGGCTCAATGATCTGCCGTCAGTGATAATCCCCATCCGAACTCCGTTAACTTGCAGGTTTAACAGTAGGTCAAGTGTTGTTTTATCAAGTTGAATATCGGGTGTGTGATATCGATATATTTTGAGCAATGTATCAAAATCTGTTTTTATGTCAGGATGTTGATCACTGAGCATTTCAAACAATTTGTCTAATGGATTTGCTTTATTTTTAAAAGCATTCTGCATTGTAGCAAGACATTTTTTACTTTGGATATTATAATTCTCAGACATGTACTTGTCGATAGCATTATATGCTGATGCGACGTAGTCACATTCCTTGTATAGCGTGTCATCCAAATCAAATACAACTACATTGCCTTGATATCCTAAGTCTATGTCAATATTCATAATGTATTTATTTTAAAAGGCGTTTAACAATGTATTTGAAATGTGATTTTTGAACGTCTTCATGTTCTTGCTCTATGATATCATCGATTGATCCTTCGAGTCCGGCTCTTTTCCATATCGGGTCTTTGATTTCATCTTGCATTATAGAACTGATTGCTTTAGGAGTCCAACCTAATTCGGTTATTAACTGTCTGATATGATAGCGTAGAAGAATAATAATTTCTCGATTGAGGCAATCGATATTTTGCCCCATTAATCGTTTCATGTTGTGCACATTTTTATATTCCTCAAGCATAGTGTATTTATAGTTTGAGGTTTCACCGCCCCAACGATAATTGTATCCGATATAGTCAATAATTGCCAAAGATCGAGCTTTACGAAGATAATTAATATTAAAGATTTGATCCTCGCCCCAAAATTGATTGAAATTGAGCCTGTCAGCTTCTTTTAAAAGTTCTGTTTTATATAGTTTACCCCAACATGAAGGACTGATATGGCTATCCATGCCGACGTATGAAATCAGGTCGTAAAATTCATCGTTGCAAATTTTTCGTCCACAAAGTTGACTGTCAAAAGTCTCATAATATTTTACAGCAACGCCTTTCATACGACGTTGATGACGCATTTGCACCATATCGACATTCAAATCAATTGCATTTTCATAAAGGCGGCTGATCGCATCATTTTCCAACCAATCATCAGCATCTACAAAAGTTATCCAATTGCTTTTGCTTTTTTGAATTCCAATATATCGAGTGCGTAGGTGACCGATGTTTTCGCTATTTCGATACAAACGAATTTTGCTGTCTGCCTCAGCTGCTTGCTTGCAGATGTCATAGCTGTTGTCGGTGCTGCAATCGTCGATAATAATGACCTCGGTATTAGAATATGTCTGATTTAGTACGGATTGCAGACATTTCCTAATAAATCGTTGTTTGTTGTAGATTGGTATAATTATAGAAATCAATTCAGCCATAGGGTAATATTATATTTTGCAAATATAACGATTTTTTTGCAAACTATATTATATCCTATTGAATTTAAAATATCGTTTGAAGTATGTCTTTAAAAATAATTTTGGATTTCCGGCAAAAGCTTTGCAAAGATGATAAATCGCCTTGGTGTATTGTCTTTGCAGACGTGACAGTGTCCAAAAGTCAAGTTGCTTATGGAAGTCGATGTGGCATTTTAAATATGCATACTTGTTATTATAGCACTCGCATATTTTGTCAAGTAGTTGATGATTGTTGAATACTCGAGTTTTCAAATTTAACGAAGTAACACCATTGTCGTTGATACGATAGGTGCTCCAATAGCCATTGAAACCATAGACTTTGCCTGAGTTTATGTATGACAAAAAGAAACGTATGTCAGTGAAGTTGAATTGATTGTTGTAGATGTCGTGTTTGAGAGCAGAGTCTGATTTGATTTTGTCAATTCGAGCAACGACCGTAGCTGTTTGCACCATGTTTTCGACTATTATTTCTTCGGCGGAAAGATTTGAATTGCGACTGATTGCAAATGGTTTGAATCTTCTGCGAAATGATGATTCGTTTTTAATCGAAAAGTTGTGGCAACACATTGAATAATCAGGATGTGATTCAAGAAAATCAACTTGTCGCTGAAGTTTATTGTCGAATGTCCAAAAGTCATCGCCTTCGCAGAACGCTACATATTTACCACGTGCATTTGGGAGAAAAATCTCGAAAAATTTATTTTTCCCTTTACGGTAATAATTTTCGTTAAGTAAGAATGGTCGGATTTTATCAGGAAAACGATTGGCGTATTCACGAATTATTGACGGATTATCGTCTGTCGAGGCATCATCGATAATAATAATTTCGTAGTCGAAATTAGTGGTCTGATGCAATATTCCATCCAAACAATCGTGTATATACGTTTGCTGATTGTATGTTGCGACAAATACACTGACCAATGGCGTCCTATCATTACTCTTCATTTTCGATTGGAACTAATAAGGACGGATGAATAAATCCTGTGGCAATAGCAATGACACCCGGTATTTCTACCACTATACGACGATCTCCCTTTATACGCATAAAGCGTCCGGAGTAACCTTTGAAAATTCCTCCTATAATTTTGACAAGTTGTCCCTTTTCCCAATTGCGAGGATCCGGATTTAGGTAGATCAGTTGTTCGTCATGACTGCCTGAAATGCCTATGAAATTAGTCATCTCTTTGTCTGGTATGTAAACCGGGGTGTTTGTTTCTCGGTTCATTATGTATCGAATAGGAAGGTCAGAACTATCTTTGTATTGCTTAAGACCCTCTTCTGATATATGAACGAAAATAAGGTTGTGTATTGCCGGCTTCAATTCCTTTATGCGTCTTTGTCCTTTGATTTTATAGACGTATGTCATAGGTATAAAACTTTCTATTCTCTTTCTATCGAGGTCATGCTTTACTTTCATTTCCTGCCTATAAGTCACTCGCAAGGGAAACCATTTCTTGTTGTCGGAAGACGCCATATTTCGAATGAGGTAAAAAGTTTTCTATCATTGAACAATGCGAAGGATACGAACTCCGGGCGCATTGCGTGCATTGTGTTTAAGATATTCGTTAAGGTCTGCTTGCTCAAGTTCTATTTTGTCATTAAGCGTTGATGCATGGAGCATATGAGGGACGTCGTCAATAAATGCGATAAAACCTACATGAGAAGCATCAAGACCTTCTGTTTTGCTTAGAATTACAATGATGTCTCCATCTTTGAGTTGTTGGCAGACAGATTTTTTAGCTAAAAATTGTTTCTTTAAATACGGGATGAGGTGAGAACGATAGCCCATTTCTATCTTCTTGATTTCTGCTAAATTGGAGCTGTCTTCTAACGCCGAATATTTATTGGCATTTCGGCTCATGTAGTTTAGCGTCTTGGTCATAGTCGTTACGTCTTCGAAGTTTTGAGTGATCTCTTTGATGTTGCCTCTGTAAGTGTTGTCGGCTATCCAATCAGAAATATAGTGTAGGCGAGAACTATAACCATCCATTGAACCTTTACGATATCTTATTGATTCAAGGTGTTGTGCATAATCGCGCCATGTCGTATGGCTTCGTTGAGCAGTCTGTGTCAATGCGATTATTGATTCTACAAATGTAACGCAATCAAATTCATGAATATTTATAGTCAGGTACTCTTTGTCGTCCTCTAATGTATTCGCCATATACTTACGACCAATAAAATATCTTGCAAGGTTTATAGTAAGTGATTTTATGTCTGTATGATTATTTGTTTCTGCCAAGATGGTATTTATTTCAGTTGTGTCTTCTGCACAATGAAAGCGCATCATGCTCTGAGGAACTAAGGCAGACATGGAGAAGTATATAGAGAAATATGCGATGAATGTTAGAATATGTTTCATTTATTATGCGTTTTTATTGATGCAAAGTTAGGTATAAAAAATGAGAGTGTCAACATTTCTGCCGACACTCTCAATATTTTGCCTATTTAGGGAAATTACTTCTTAGCTATGCGTGGATAGCCGTAGCGTGCAGCTGTGCCAAGTTCTTCTTGGATGCGAAGAAGTTGGTTATATTTAGCCATACGGTCAGAACGGCTTGCAGAACCTGTCTTGATTTGACCGGCGTTAGTAGCTACAGCGATGTCAGCGATAGTAGCATCTTCAGTTTCACCTGAACGGTGGCTGATAACTGCAGTGTAACCGTTGCGTTGAGCCATTTCCACAGCGCGGAGAGTTTCAGTGAGTGAACCGATTTGGTTAACCTTAACGAGGATAGAGTTAGCGCAACCTTCAGAGATACCACGTTCGAGGTATTTAACGTTAGTTACGAATAAGTCGTCACCTACCAATTGGCAACGGTCGCCAATGAGGTCTGTAAGGATTTTCCAGCCTTCCCAGTCGTTTTCTGCCATACCGTCTTCGATAGAGTCGATTGGGTATTCGTTAACGAGTTTAGCAAGGTATTCAGCTTGTTCTTGGCTTGTGTAGATAGGACCATCTGCTTGCTTCCAAGTGTAGTCATATTTGCCTTCTTTGAAGAATTCAGAAGAAGCGCAGTCAAGAGCGATAGTGATGTCTTTGCCCGGTTCGTAACCTGCTTCTTTGATAGCTTGAAGGATTACATTGAGAGCATCTTCAGTACCATCAAGGTTTGGAGCGAAACCACCTTCGTCACCTACTGCAGTGCTAAGACCACGTGCTTTAAGAACTTTCTTAAGGTTGTGGAATACTTCTGTACCCATACGAATACCTTCCTTGAAGCAGCATGCGCCAACAGGGCGAATCATGAATTCTTGGAATGCGATAGGAGCGTCAGAGTGTGCACCACCGTTGATGATATTCATCATTGGCACCGGAAGTGAGTAAGAATTTACTCCACCGATATATTTGTAAAGAGGAAGATCAAGATAATCTGCAGCAGCTTTAGCAACAGCTAAAGAAACGCCAAGTACTGCGTTTGCTCCAAGTTTAGATTTTGTTTCAGTTCCGTCAAGAGCAATCATTGCTTCGTCGATAGCAATTTGATCAAGTGCATTCATGCCTACTAATGCTTCAGCGATTGGGCCATTAACATTTGCAACTGCTTTTTGTACACCTTTACCTAAATAACGACCTTTGTCGCCATCACGAAGTTCAAGTGCTTCATTAACGCCAGTAGATGCACCTGATGGTACTGCAGCACGTCCTTTTGCACCGCATTCAAGGATTACATCAACTTCTACTGTAGGGTTACCACGTGAGTCAAGAACTTCACGACCAATAATCTTTTCAATTTTCATAACTAAATTTCTATCTTATATATTTATATGTTGTGTTTTTTTTCTGACTGCAAAATTAATAATTAAATTGCAGATGACAATCTTTATTGTTGTTAAATTTTATTATTTTGTTTCGATATGAAATTAATTAATTATTTTTTTGCTTTTTTCTGCAAGTTCTGATTCAAATTGAACTCTGCTTTTGCTACGATTGACCATAAATACACCGATGAATATTAAAAATATTGATGCAATTTTCAGTATATTGAAATTGTCAAGACCCCATGATATCGCAATAATGGTCGATACGATAGGTTGGATATAGTTGTATGAGCTGATGATAGTCGGTCTTAAATTCTTTTGCCCGATAGGGAGCAATAAGTAGCTGATAAATGTCGGACCGATGACTATAAAGCAAATACCATAAATTGCAATGTCTGAGATATTGCCAAAATTGAAATTGGTAAATTCATTGTATGTGAAAGGTAGTGAACTCAGAGCCGAAAATGTGAACATCCATTTCATTAGTGTCAGAGGACTATACTTTATCGTTAATCCTTTGAAAAACACCAAATAGCATGAATAGCATGTTTGAGCTAAGATACATAATATGTCGCCGATTATATTGCCTGATATGCCGGAGGCCTGAGCGCTGTTGGTAATGAGTAAGATGGCACCCAATCCTCCGATTATGACGCCACCACTTTTCTTTTTTGTTATTGGTTCTTGAAGAAATATTGCTGCCAACAACATCGTTAAAATTGGAGATATTGTGGAGATGATAGATGCATTGACCGGTGATGTCAGTTGAACTCCATATAGAAACATGCCCTGATTTAGTATGATGCCTAACATAGAAGCAAAAAATATGCGAATCATATCGGAGTGTTCCACTCGTTCTTGCTTGGTAAATAGCGATGCTATCCAAAACAAAATTGCAGCACCAATCATTCGGCAATCGTAGACGAATAATGGTGTTAATCCTGCTGTAAATACAATTTTTGTAATAGCCGGATTTAATCCCCACAATATTTGTGCAATCCACATCGAGGCATGTGATTTTATGTTGGTTGACTCTTTTGTCATAATCTGAATATATATTGTGTAAATTTACTTCATTTTTTGTAGATTAATTATTATATAATAATCGGGGTGCACATATTGTTTTGACGGGTAGTAAAAGAGAATATTAATTTATGAAAAAAAGACGCCGAAAAAAGACGCCTTTTATAGATTATTCTTAATTTTAGTTGTGAAGATTTTGTTCGTTATGATTTTAATTTTCGTCTTTGCTGAAAATGTGGCGCAAGCGACTGAAAATTCTGCTTGATGTAGATTTTGAAGGCTCAATGTTTTGATTTCCTCGTAAACTTTCGATCGCATTACGCTCTGCATCAGTCAATGATTCAGGGACATATACCATAACATTCACCAATAGATCACCACGCATAGAGCTATTCATCTTCGGAAGACCTTTACCTCTTAATCTTAGAACTTTGCCCGGTTGTGTTCCAGGTGTGATTTTTAGTTTAGCTTTTCCTTCTACTGTCGGAATTTCTACTGAGCCACCAAGTGCTGCAGTTGGGAAATCGAGCATAAGATTGTAGATGAGGTCATTTTCATCGCGAATCAATTCCGGGTCTTTTTCTTCTTCTATTAATACGAGTAGGTCGCCATTTACACCTCCATGTCGAGCAGCATTACCTTGTCCTCGCATGGTGAGGGTCATGCCGTCTTGTACGCCTGCCGGAATTTTGAAGCTGATGATTTCTTCTTTGCGTTCAATGCCTTCTCCATTACAATGAGAACAACGCTCTGTGATGATTTTGCCCTCACCTCCACAATGATGACAGACCGTTTGTGATTGCATCGCTCCGAGGAATGTCTGCTGAACCGATGTTACGACACCGGAACCATGACAAGTCGGACATGTTTGAAATGCTGTGCCATCTTTTGCTCCTGTGCCGTTGCAATGAGGGTCTGATACATAGCGTGGAATTTTGAGTTTCTTCTCTACGCCTGTCATTATGTCCTTAAGGCTTACTTTTACTTTGATGCGAAGGTCCGAACCTCTATTGGTGCGTTTGCGAGCTTGTCCGCGGGATCCGCCGAAGCCAAAACCACCACCAAAAATGTCGCCAAATTGAGAAAAAATGTCTTCCATAGACATTCCTCCACCAAATCCACCAAATCCACCGAATCCTCCTCCGGCTGCACCATCCATTCCGGCGTGTCCGAATTGGTCGTAGCGTGCGCGTTTTTGCGAATCACTGAGCACATCGTATGCTTCAGCTGCTTCTTTAAATTTTTCTTCAGCTGCTTTTTGCTCGCTTTCTGATTTATCTGACCATTTATCTGGGTGCCATTTTATAGCTTCTTTGCGATAAGCTTTTTTTAGTTCATCTGCTGTAGCGCTTTTGCTAACACCAAGCACGTCGTAGTAATCTCTTTTTTCTGCCATTGTTTAATTGATATTATTGTCCGACTACAACTTTTGCGTAGCGTAGAACTTTGTCGTTTATCATATAGCCCTTTTGAATTGTGTCAATGACTTTTTTCTTCATTGATTCGTTTGGGGCAGGTATTGTTGTGATAGCTTCATGAAAGTCTTCGTTAAATTCAACGCCATCGCTTTCTATCGCTTTGATGCCGTTTCTTTCGAGATAGCTAATAAATTTATTGTAAATAAGATCCATGCCTTCTTTTATAGCTTGAGCATTTTCTGTGTCGGATGCTGCTTTGAGTCCGCGTTCGAAGTCGTCTACAATAGGTAGTATTTCTTCAAGGACTTGACCTTTGGCATTTTTGATAATTTCCGATTTCTCTTTGATCGTGCGTTTGCGAAAATTGTCAAACTCAGCCATTAGAAAAAGATATTCTTTTTTCTCTTTATCCAATGCTTCGGTAAGCATAGCTATTTGTTGCTCCGGTGTTGTCGGAGTTTCTTCTAGTGGTGTAGATTCTGTGTTATTGGATGCTAATTCTTCAGCATTGTTAGTTGCTTCAGCATCTGTATATTTTTTCTCGTTGTTACTCATCTTATATTAATTAAATTTGCATCTTGGCTCACAAATATTGTGCCAAATAGTTTTTGCTATATAGTTCTTTGTAATTATTTAAAATTCTACGACACATTTAAACCTGTGGTCAGACTTGCTAATAGCGTTTTCAGCATCTTTTTTGCTTCTGAAAATGCCAAAAAATGCTGATCCGGAACCTGTCATTGATGCGTAAATTGCACCATTATCATATAGGCATTTTTTTATGCCGCTAATTTCGGGATGTAAACTAAACATTGAGTGTTCAAAGTCATTGACGATGTGTTCTTTCCATGTCTCAATAGGCAATTTGACTAAATTTCGTAAATCAGTCATAGGCTTTTTAGGTGTAATCATGGAAAAAGCTTCTTTTGTCGATATACTGACTTCGGGCTTTACAATCGCTATCCAATAGCCATTTAAATCGAGATCTATTGGCTCAAGTATTTCTCCTATTCCTGTGGCAAAGCATGGACTGTTATAAATAAAGAAAGGACAATCAGCGCCTAATGATAGCGCAATACTGAAAATTTTATCGTCAGACAAAATGTTGTCATTTAGTTTATTAAGTAGTTTGAGGGTAAATGTCGCATTTGCTGATCCTCCACCCATGCCGGCTCCATCGGGTAAGTGCTTTTCGAGATATATTTTGTGTTTGGAAATTTCAATCGGACAAGCATTTTTAAAGGCTTGGTATGCTTTCCAGACCAAGTTTTTTTCAGGTTGACAATTAATAGAATTGCCAAAAGTGATAAATTCGTCATTGTCGTCATTTGACTTTATGATTTCGAGCATATCGCATAAAGGATTATCACATTCTACATTCTTACTTTTATGTCCTACGGGCAAAAAAATTGTTTCAAGATTGTGGTATCCGTCACTGCGCTTTCCGACGATATTGAGTCCTAAATTTAGCTTGGCATTAACAAATTCTATCATTGTCTTATCGTTTTAAAGCGCAAAATTAATGCTTTTTTACTGAATTATGAGTATCTTTGCTTTATGAAATTAAATAAAGAAATATTACGCCTAAGTATTCCTGCGATAATAAGTAATATTACAGTGCCAATACTTGGTTTGTCAGATACTACTATTTCAGGCCATCTTGGTTCTGAACTCTATATTGGGGCAATAGCCGTAGGGACAATGATGTTTAATGTCGTGTTTTGGCTATTTGGTTTTTTGCGAATGGGTACGACCGGACTGACAGCTCAGGCATACGGTGCCAGTGATAATGATGAGTGTAGGAAATTGTTGGTTAGAGCGTGTGGATTAGGTTTGATACTAGGAGTAGTTATATTACTTTTGCATATTCCGATACGTTGGTTGTTGCTGTTGCTAATTTCTCCGGACGGTCAAGTGGCTGATTATGCTGCAGATTATTTTAATATCTGTATATGGGGAGCTCCGGCATTATTATTCAATATGGCTGTGATGGGGTGGTTTTTAGGCGTTCAAAACACACTAATCCCTATGATAATTTCTGTATCGGTAAATATAGTGAATATCATTTTAAGTCTATGTTTTGTTTTTCTTTTTAATATGGGTTTTGAAGGTGTGGCTTATGGAACGATGATTTCCAATTGGGTCGGAGTGGGGATAGCTGTGCTTTACGTGTTGAAATTTTATAAATGGAGATTTCCGAGGATATGTCGAACAGATATTTTGCAATTATCGGATATGGGCAGATTTTTCAAAGTTAATACTGATATTATGTTCCGGTCGGCATGTATTATGGCAGTGTCACTCACAGTAACCTCTATAGGAGCACAATTAGGAGCACTGACGTTGGCTGCAAATGCGATTATAATGCAATTTTTTATTTTGTTTTCTTATTTTATGGATGGATTTGCATTTGCTGCAGAAGCATTGTCCGGAAAATTTGTCGGTGCAAGAGATGTTCAGAGTTTAAAACGAGTGATAAATAGATTACTCCTTTGGGCATTGGGTGTGGCGAGCATATTTACGATTATATATATAGGTGGATATAAATTCATAGTCTCATTCATAACAAACGAAGAGAATGTAATTGCTACTGTTGATAATTATAGTTTATGGTTGAAATTAATTCCAATAGCTACAGTCGCAGCATTTATATATGATGGTATTTATATAGGATTGACAGCGACTCGTCAAATGTTACTAGCGACGTTTTTGTCGGCTATGACATTTTTATCGATTTGTTTTATTCATCCGTTTGGTGGCAATTTAATTGATTTGCCACAAAATCATACATTGTGGATTGCGTTCTTGACTTATCTGTTGTTGAGAGGTGTTATGCTTGGTCTGTACACAAAAAGATTGCTAAAGAATATAGTTAAGAGTCGTTAAAATTGGTTAGAAATAGTTGCTTTTAGCTGAGATTTATAATTTTATGGCAATGATTAAATTGATTTTTTGTAACTTTGGGAAAATTTTTAAACAATGGCATATTCTGCACCCATAGATGAAAAGAAATTAGTTGAAAGTCTTCAAAATCCGGCTACAATGTCGAAGGCTTTCGACACAATGATGCGCATGTATGGGGAGCAAATATATTGGCAGATAAGAAAAATGGTCGTAAATCATGATGATGCTTCCGACCTTTTGCAAAATACATTTTTAAAAGCATGGAATAATTTGGATTATTTTAGAGGTGATGCAAAATTATCGACATGGCTTTATAAGATAGCAATCAATGAGTCAATAAACTTCCTCAATAAAGAGCGAGCCAGAAATAATATTTCGACAGATGATGAAGATTCTTTTTTGCTCAATAATCTTGAGGCAGATGAATATTTTGATGGAGATGAATTGAAGATAGAATTGCACAAGGCAATAGCTTCATTGCCGGAAAAGCAAAGATTAGTTTTCAATATGCGATATTTCGATGAAATGAAATATGAACAAATATCTGAAATTTTAGGAACATCAGTTGGTGCATTGAAAGCTTCGTATCATCATGCTGTAAAGAAAATAGAAGAACGCTTCTCTGAATTATAATTATGTTGTCAGATAGTCTTTTTATAGGCTTAATGATGATAATTTATGATTCTAATTATTGTCGCGATTAGTAATTTAATCAAAATAAATAAAAAAACAGTCTGTTTCTCAACTGACTGTTTTGCGTGTTTTTCATAGTAATTTGAACTAACCTAACATCATGAAACGATTATCTTTGCTATTATAACATTGATGTGGAATATAAGTTTTGGGAAAACAATATTTTTAAAATTTTTTTACATTGTAATTAAACCAATTTGTAAGTATAGTGTCAAAACAGCAAGATAATAAGCAAAAAGAGGTAAGACGATGAAAGAGGAAGATAAATTGAAAGATAAATTCGGTCAGGATCCGGGATTTAAAGTGCCTGATGGATATTTTGATGAAATCTTTACAAAAATATCAGATTCACTTCCGGAACGCAAGATTGAAAAGCCTATGCCATTAACAATGTGGCAGAGAGTGCGTCCGTATGTTTATTTAGCTGCGATGTTTGCAGGAATATGGTGTATGATGAAGATGTTTCACATGATGACAGCGATGCCTGATGTGTCGTTGGATAATCCACCTCAAATAGTAGCAGAAGCGTTAGCTTACCCGGAAAATGCTGATGAATTAGCTTCTGTTGAAAATGTCAATGATTATGAACTTGTCTCTGAAATTGCAAAAAAATATTCTAATTTTGAAGAGTTTGAGGCAGATTTCGACTATGAATTAGAGGAAGAGTATGCCGAAATAGATTTGTCAGAATTAGAAGTTGCATTGGATGTTGAGGAGCCGATAATAGGTTATGCTGATGCAGAAGAAAATGTTGATAATATTTAAAATCATATAATTATGCAAAAGATTGTAATACTATTAATTGCTATGGTTTTGACCATTCCGACTTATGCGCAAAATAAGAAGATAAAAGGAAATAAAGAGGAATGGAAAAAAGAATTGCAAGATTTTAAATATAAATATCTTGCTCAAGAAGTTGAATTGTCAGATGAGCAAATGACAAATTTCTTTGAATTATATGCAAAATTGGAATCAGAGCGAAAACAAGCGCATAAGGATTGTAAGGCTATTACGAAAGCAGTAAAAGAAGATGGTGAACACTCAGAGGCTGAGTATGAACGTGCTGTAGAAGCTGTCTTGAATCTGCCAATCATTACAGGGCAAATTGAAAAGAAATATTATGAGCAATTTAAGACATTCTTGTCATATAAACAATTGTATCTCTTGAAAACGGCTGAACGTAAGTTTAATAAGAAACTTATGGAATTGCAAAAGAAGGATAAAAAACATAAGTAGATTGACATTCTTATTAGGTAGGTGATATGAATCAAATTATAAAGAGGGTTGTGGCGACGTTGGTGGCTACAACCTTTTTGCTAAAATTATCGGTGGAGGGGTTTGCTGCCGGTCAGGCAGAAGGTAGCAAGGTAGATATGGCTTATCCGCAACAAGTGGAGCAGAATGCACAGGCTGAATTGCAGCGTGCGTTGGCTGATGGCGATGGACTCGGAGTGACTCGCTCGGTGCTTCAGATATCGGCGGCTCGCTGTGCGTTATCGACCGATACGATTGTGTCTGCGATAGCTATGATTGACTCGTTGGTAGCAGATCAACCGTCAGATATTCGCTCGTTACTTTATCTGTCGGAGGCAATGCTCTATCATAAAATATATGACTATGACAGTTACAAGTACAATAAGCGTACGGCGACTGAGACTGTGCCAGACGATTGCCGGCAGTGGAGTCGCACTCACTTCGCTCAAAAAATTATAGATTTGACAAGTCTTGCGACTGCTGATAGCGAGTTGCTAATCAATCGACCGATAGGCAACTATAAGTCGGTGCTAACAGGGTTGGACAGCGAGCAAGAATTGTTTTATCCTACGCTTTACGACATGGTGGCATATAACGCAATCGAGTTGCTATCATCGTTTACGGAGTCAATGGTGATACCATTTGGCAAATCAGACGACAAACTCGACCCGAGCGTTGTGGCTGAGAAGCGTATTGAGCAGCTGATTGACTCGCTTGTGAGGATGCATGCCGAGCGAGGCGAAGTGGCTGCTGAGATAAAAGCTATCATTGAGAGAGCAAAATACGTCGATGATTCGAAGGATTATAATGAGCTGATGCATGAAGGCTACGAAAAGTATTCTCATTCTGAATATTCGGCAGAATTTCTCTTGGAAGTCCGAGAATTGGGCGAGAAACGAGCTGATGAGTTTCTGCACAAATGTCAAGACTATTTGCACAGATTTGCTGAGTCGTATAGGTCCGACGCAATCAAGGAAATTGTAAAGACCTTGACCAAACCGACTGCAGAACTGCACAGCATGAGATATTACTACATGTTGAAAGACGATATCGATATAGAGGTTGACTATAAGAATATAGAGCAATTTGTGGTTGAAGTCTATGCTATCAATCCAAATTTCGATGGTAAATCTTTCTATAAGCTAAAAAAGAATGATTTGCAATTGTTAAAAGCAGATTCTATTTTGGTAAGAAAGGATAGACTTACTGCAATAAACTCAATTGAAAAGGTGAATTTAGGACGAATAGACTATGGTACATATATGGTCCGCGTACTGACCGAATATGATAATCCTTCAGATTTTAATTTATCGAAATATCATCCTTTTGTGGTCACCGATATGAGTGCCATTTATCTGTCGGATATCAAGAACGATTGCAGACTATATGTTGTCAACGCCGATACAGGGAAGCCAATGGAAGGTGTGACAGTAAGGACTTTGAGCAGGAGTCTGACCACAGATGCCGAAGGCAGCGTGTCATTCAGAGGAAATAAAAAGGTGAATTATACTCTGATAAATGGCAAGGATAAAGTGTCGGATGATTTTTATGTGCCGAGTAATTATGGCTTTAAAAAAGGGGTGAGGTATGAGATTATGACCGACTTGCCGATATATCATCCGGGTGACACCGTCAAATTTGTAATTGTAGCCTACAATGATTCTATCAACAAGTTAAGCCTCTTTGCCGGTCATTCCGACTTAATAGAACTTTACGGTGCAGACGGAATGTTGATTGAAAAGACATCGTTCACTACAGACTCGTTAGGTAGAGCTTGTGGACAATATGTCTTGCCGAGTGATGGAGTGCGCGGTACGTTTCAGTTAAGAATAGCCAATAAGTATGAATCGCATTCATTTCAAGTAGAAGACTATAAGACACCGACATTCTACGTTGAACTTGATAATTTAGTGTCGGAGTTGCAAGTGGGTGATAAACTGGTCGTGAGTGGAAAAGTTGTGACTTATTCAGGCATGCCATTGGCTAATGCTAATGTGTCGGTCGACATTAGTTATGTCGGATGGTGGAGAGCACAATCGAATGCAAGTCACATGGAAAGGACCGTTACTGATGCGAGCGGACAATTTAGAATTGAACTCGATACTGATGGTCTCAAAAGCACAACTTTTGCTCGTGGATGCTACACAATGACAGCGACAGCCACATCTGAAGCCGGTGATACGCAGAAGTCAAAATCTCGTCGCCTTGCAATCGGGAATGCATATCGTATCGACACAAGTGACGTAGAAGCTAAAATCTGCGTAGATGCCAAGAATATTACGCTGCCTGTCAATGTGATGTCTATAATGGATAGCCCTGTGAATAAGGAGGTGAAATTTCAATTGGTTAATGCTGAGTCAGAAGTCGTAAGAGAGGGGGTATTCATGAGTCCGACATTGTCACTACCTGTCGGAAATATTCCTTCAGCGGAATATAAATTGAAACTAATTTTACTCTCGGATAGCACTGTTGTAGAGGAAAAGAAAGTGCAATTATATCGCGCCAAAGATAAGCAACCTCCGATAGCGACCGCTTTGTGGTTGTCTCGAAATTATATTACCCCGGTTGGAGATTATTGTGATGTGGAGGTGATGACAAGCTATAAAGACGCTAATATATTATGTGTCATCAGCGATACTGATAAGATTGTCGATAGCTATTGGTTGAAAGGGAAAAAGAATAAATACACTGTCAGAGTGGCTTCTCCTAAGGACTATGAATGTGTAAGAATCTCGTTTTATGCCGTATATAATAGTAAGACATATACCGATGAGGTGACAATATTGCCAAGTGACCAACTGGAGATAAAGACAACCTCGTTTCGTGACAAGTTGACATCAGGTCAATCTGAGTCATGGAGATTTCAATTCAGCTATAAGAATCAGCCGGTAGGTAATATTCCTGTGATAGCATCAATGATTGATGCGTCATTGTGCTCGATTAAAGAGTATGAATTAGGAATTCCGATGTATACATATTTCTTGCGTTCATGTCAAGGTGGAATTATGTATCAATCGAATTATCTCAATATGGGTTCGATGTGGTATGATTATCCGCAGGTCAAATTTGCTAATCCTCCGATGTTGAATTTTTATGGACAAATTAACGGCCAAAAAGTGTCATATAGGGGAGGCTTGTTTATGGCTAATAGCGAAAGCGTAATTGTAACTGAAGATGCGATGGATGAGGTAGTCGTGGCGTATGGCACAGCAAGTCGTAAGTCATTGCACTCTAATGCTTATGAAGCGGTAGAGTTTAAGGAGCCGGAGCATCCGTCGGCATTTTTTATGACAGATTTGGTGACCGATGAGAATGGCGAGGTAGAGTTGACATTTGATGTGCCAAATTATGACACTACTTGGAAGCTTAACTTGTTGGGCTACATGCCAAACATGAAGAGTGCCGTCTTCTCTGATGAAATCGTTTCAAGTAAGCCGATAATGGTCAGAAGCAACTTACCACGCTTTGTTCGCATCGGTGATGTAATCAGGCTTAAAAGTACGGTGTCCAATAGCACAGACAGCGTGGCTCAGGTCGGCGTAGGTATTCGGATTTTAGATGAGGTGACAGGAGGGGTGTTGTCTGCGCTTGAAGCAGAGATAGCATTGATAGAGCCGAAGTCATCTGAAGTGTATGGAATTGATTTTGAGGTACCGGACACTATTTCAAGTCTGGTTTATGAGGTATATGCTTTCTCGATAAATAATAGTTTTAGCGATGGAGAGCGTGCAAGGATAGCAGTGTTGCCGTCGTCAACGCCTGTCGTGGAATCAGTGCCGTTTTATCTCAATGCCGGTCAGACAGAGTTTAGCTATCAGTTGGGCGAAGACGCACATCAAGGAAAGATGACACTGATGATGTGTGACAATCCGATTTGGGAATGTGTGACAGCACTTCCGTCGATAGCTCGTCCGACATCGAACACCGTGACCGGATTGACTACTGCGCTGGTGGCAAATGCGACTGCTGACGGCATTGCTCGACGATTCCCACAAGTGTGTGAAGCGTTGAGTGAATTAATGGCAGAGCAACCGGTGGATAGTATATCAGTGTTGCAGTCGTCGCTTAGTGTCGATAGTGACTTGAAAGTGACCGATTTGGATAATACTATTTGGCAGATTGATGCTCGCAACGAGTCTTCAAGAATGCAGAGCTTATCTACAATCTTGAATGCCGAAAAGAATGCAGTGCTGATAAGGGAATTGACAAAGCAAATCCGCAAATTGCAGAGTCCAAACGGTGGCTGGTGTTGGTATAATGGTGCTCAACCATCTGTCTATCTTACAACAGAGGTGCTTGGCGATTTGGCTCTATTGATTGATATGGATTTTCTTGACCAATCGCTTGAGTTGAGATCGATGATTAACAAGGGGATTGATTTCGTCGAGGCAGATATTCTCAACTCCTATAGTAAGAATAAGAGATTTTCAACTTTGTCACTACTAAGATACTTGTTTATAAAGAGCAATCTCAAAGCCGGCGACAACAATCCTCTCTTTACTGAGTTGAAAGCTAAAGTACTCATGGCTATCAAGTCGGAGTGGAAAGAATTTGGTATTTACGACAAGGCTATGGCGGCACTCTTGTTGTCTCGTGAAGGCTATAGTGAAGAGTCGTTGCAGATAATTGAGTCGTTGCGACAATATGCGATTAGGACCGAGCATAGGGGCGCATACTACGACAACCTTGGTTACAGATATAGCAAACTATCGACTACTGCGTGGGTGCTTATGGCATTTCATGAGATTGTGCCGACAGATGTATTAATTGATGAGTTGCGTCAGTGGCTATTAATACAGCGTCAGGCCCAAAACTGGGGTGAAAATTCGGAAACGCTCCATGTCGTATATGCGATATTGACGACAGGGTCGGACTGGATTTCAGAACGTTCTCGCTCTCAGGTGTGGATTGGCGCACAGCAATATGAGCCAACCAAGCGTGAAGAATTGACAGGAAGTTACCGTATTGAACTAAATAATGCTGAGGGTAGTGAGATTTATATAAAGACCGATGGTGATAATCCGTGGTGGGGTAGTGTCGTATCGCAATACGTTGCACCGATAGTCGATGTCAAAGCTGCTTCAATCGACGATCTCTCAATATCGAAGGAAATACTCTTAATAGATGGTGATAATGCCAAGTCGGTAAAACCGTGTGAAGCGATAAAGGTCGGTCAAAAAGTGAGAGTACAACTGACAGTGGTTGCCAAGCGAGACATGGAATATGTGTTAGTCAAAGATGGACGTTCGGCATGTCTTGAACCAGTCGACCAAACATCAGGCAGAGTGTGGCAAGATGGCGTGTTGGCATATAGAGAGGTCAGGACGGCTGAGACTAATCTGATGATAACTCATCTGCCAAAGGGTACACATGTCTTGAGCTATGATTGCTATGTCAGTCAAGAGGGTGATTACTCGTTGGGAATCGCTGTGGCTCAGTGCTTATATGCTTCGTCACTGGTGGCGCATTCGGAAGGTAGACTCATAGAAGTCAAATGATACAAACACTGATTTCAAGGTCTCAAGGATATTCCGGTCGGCGATTATTGCAGCCCGGTCGGAGTATGGAAAAGATGTGATAGTTTTTGACATAGTTAAAAAAATAAAAAATATACCTGCGGATAAAAGTATATTTTTGGTATTTTGAAATATGTTGTTTATCTTTGTGGCTTGAATAGTAGTGACTTTTTCAAAATAATACAAATGTTGTAGAATTTAGTTAAAAATAATTGCTACTTCAAAATGAATAATATTAACTAATTAATAAATCATATGAAGAAAATCTTACTTTCAATTATGGCAATGGTGGCAGTATTTGTTGCTAATGCCGCAGTAGTTACAAACCCTGATTTGAATTACTTCTCAGAAGACTTCAGCAATGGTATTCCTGAAGGTTGGACACAATTTGGTGCAGGTAAGACAGCAGCTGATCAAGCTCAAGCTTACTTCCCTGTTGGTGGAGATCCATACCAAGCATTGAAATTTAGTGATGGTACAGTGTTTGCAATGTCAAACTCATGGACACAAGAGGGTGGTGTAGTTGATGAATGGCTTGTTACACCGGCAATTGAAGTGCCGGTAGATGCGGCTATGTTGGTTTACACAGTTATGGCATATGGTGCAGATACAGATAGCAATTACGCAGTGTATGTATCTACAACAGGCAACAAGCGTGAAGACTTCGTTGAAGCTCCTATCTATGATGCAAAACTTAAAGGTAATGGTGCTGCTACACAACGTACCAACCGCCACAATCTTGAAGGTTACGCAGGTCAAAAGATTTACATTGCGTTTGTAAATGCGTCTAATAATGCCTTTATGTTAGGTTTTTCAGATATTAAGATTTGTCAATATGATATCGCAGTAACAAACCAGACACCGTCATTCACATTGGAAGCTGGTGAAACTAAATTGGATCTTACAGTACAAATCAAGACTCCATTCGCATGTAGTGGTTACACAGCTAAATTAACTACAAATACAGGAGTAGAAGAAGAAGTTGTTGTAGAAAAGAATCTTAAGTCAAGTTATTCATCAACAAGACCGACATTTAAACCTCTTTCAGTAAATAGAATTGGTGAAGCTGTTTCATACACTGTTACAATTACTCCAAATGCAGAAGGCGCAATCCCTACTACAGTAAAAGGAACATTTGCATTGGCGAATACTTATCCGGGTGTTTGTGTAATGGAAGAAGCAACAGGTGAATATTGTGGATATTGTACTCGTGGTATTGCCGCTCTTGACTATTTCTCTGCAACATACGGTGACCAATTCATCGGTATCGCAGTTCACTGTGGAGGCTATTCAACAGGTGTAATGGAATTTGCGTCTTACGAACCATTGTTGAACGAAGGTATTACAGGTTTCCCTGCTGCAGTATTCAATCGTGCTGAAGTGACTGACCCTGCTACAGAATCAGTAGTTAAACGTCTTATTAATAAAGAAACTCCTGCTAAAATTGAAATTGGTGAATTAGTATATAATCCTGAAGAATCAGAAACAATAACTATTAACTATCAAACAACTCTTGGTTATTCTGTGACAGATCCTAACATCGGTGTAGCTGCAGTAGTTATCGCTGACGGTTTGACAGGAACAAATACTCAGACTTGGTGTCAAGCAAACAATTATGCGGGTACATCTAAGGCAAGTATCGTTTCTCAGTACGGTGAAGCATGGTGGCCTTATTTCCAATGGATTTGCGAAAGCCCAACAATGATTTACGACATGGAATTCAACCACGTAGCTTGCGGTATCTATAATGATTATTATGGTACAACCGGTGCGTTGAAGGGTACTTTCAACATGGGTGAACCTAAGACAAGCACCCTTACATTCGAAATGCCACTTCAAACAAAAGCAAATGGTCCTGGTGTTCAAGATGTTACTAAAACATCTGTAGCAGTATTGTTGATCGACCTTAATTCAGGTGAGATTATCGGTGGTGATAAGATCCATTATGAAGAATATTCAAAAGTAAATTCTTTGGGCGAAGTTGCAGCAGCTTCTTATAACGCATTCCAAGAAGGTGACAACTTGAAGGTTGTTGCTGAAGAAGGTACTAACGTGACTATCGCTTCAGTAGATGGTAAACTTCTCGGTAGCTACGTAATGTCATCAGAAACAATGACATTAAATGGCGACGTATTTGATGGTGTATTAGTTGTTCGCATGAATAAGGGCAACAATACAAATATTGCAAAAGTTATCTGGAAATAATATTTAGATAATCATTGATAAAGCCCGATTCGTCAGAGTCGGGCTTTATCAATGATGTGTATATAATTGCTATGTGTAAGACTTTGTCTTAATTGTCTTAATTTTAATTATTGGTACTGGATAAACATATATTGAAGCTTTTAATCACTCATTTTTTCATGATAAGTGTTGGTGCGTCGGGGGTATCTCTTACATTGATTCTATGTAGCATTGGATGTTTACCGAGTAGTAATAAATCTTAATCTAAGGCGATTTTGAGACCTTCTTTATTTAGAATGGAATTTTCAAATATCTCACGAGCTTCTTTAACAAATAATGATTCATCTTTGTATCGTGATGAATAGTGTCCGGTAAGTAACTGTTTCGCGCCGGCGTCTCGTGCAGTCATGGCTGCTTGTGCAGCTGTTGAGTGTCCCCTTTGTACTGCATCAGCCAAATGTTCGTTAAGATATGTCGTTTCATGATACAGCAAATCGACAGCGCCAATTTTTTCGGCAAGATACGGCATATATGCAGTGTCAGAAATATGTGCATATCTAATTGAAGGCGTGGCAGGTCGCGTAAGAATTTCATTTGGAATTATTGTTCCGTCTTCTCTTATAAAAGGATTACCACCTTTGATAGAACTTAACTGAGCTATGGGGACTTTGTAGAAGTCAACCATTTCGCGGATTATGTGTCGTTGTTTAGGCTTCTCCTCAAAAATGAAGCCGACATCCGGCAGACGATGGTTTAAAGGAACTGTTCTTACTGTTATTGAATTATCTTCATATATCAATGCTTCTTCAGGCTCAATCTCATTGAAAATGACTTCATACGGACGATCTTGACAGAAGTAGTTAAAAATTTTCTTAAATATTTTTACGCCGGGTTTGAATGTGTGTATAGTCAAACATCCTCCCTTGTTTAATAGGGCAAGGGTGCTGATCAGACCCGGAAGACCAAGACAATGGTCGCCATGCAGGTGTGTAAGAAAAATATTGTTAAGCCGAGAGAATTTTAATCGTTGACGCTGAAACTCGAGCTGTGTGCCCTCACCACAATCTATCATAAACAGTTTCTCACGAATATTGAGAACTGTCGATGACGGATTATGACGAAGTGATGGTTTCGCTGAGCCACAACCTAACGTGTGGAGTGAAAATGTAGACATGTGAGTTACATTTGTTGGTAATCTTTTGCAAGTCCACCTGTGCCTGTTTCTTTGTAAAGCGATGGTAAGTCGTGACCTGTCTCTTTCATTACCTTAATCAGTTTGTCGAATGATACGCGATGGATGCCATCGGTGAACGATGCGTATATATTGGCATCCAATGCGCGAGCTGCTGCGTAGGCGTTACGTTCGATGCAAGGAATTTGGACAAGTCCACACACCGGGTCGCAAGTCATTCCAAGGTGGTGCTCAAGCCCCATTTCTGCAGCATATTCAATTTGTGCAGGACTTCCTCCGAAAAGTTGACTTGTGGCAGCTGCTGCCATTGCACACGCTACGCCGACTTCTCCTTGGCAGCCAACTTCTGCACCCGAGATGCTGGCATTGTGTTTTACGACATTGCCGAAAAGTCCGGCTGTCGCTACAGCACGCAATATTTGGCGATCGGAGAATTGGTGACTTTTCCACACGTGATAGAGTACAGCAGGCAATACACCACATGATCCACATGTCGGAGCAGTCACAATTTTGCCACCGGATGCATTTTCTTCGCTTACTGCCAAGGCGTAGGCAAAGACCATGCCTCTCGTACGAAGATTGTCTTTGTAACCTTCTGCTTTGACATGGTAGGAGTGAGCTTTGCGGCGAAGATTGAGCGGACCGGGCAATCTGCCTTCTGCTTGTAGGCCTCTTTCGACTGCCTGCTTCATTGTCTCCCATACTTCTGAAAGAAAATCCCAAATATCCGGACCCTCACATTGTTCCACATATTCCCAATAGCAATGACCGGTGCGTTCGCAAAAGTCGAGAATATCCGATAGATTTTGCTTGTCGTAGACTTCTTTTGAAATTTCACGAGGTTTCCCTTCCTCTTCGATAGCTCCTCCACCGACGCTGTAAACTGTCCATTCGTCTTTGATGTTGCCCTCTTTATCTATGGAGCGGAATGTCATGCCGTTGGGGTGGAATGGTAGGAAGATGTCGGGTTTCCATATTATTTCTACCGGAAACTCTGCAGCTTGGAATGTATCCAATATTGCCACATCTGTCATGTGTCCCTTTCCGGTTGCTGCAAGACTACCATAAAGTATCACTTGAAATCTGTAGGCATCAAGATGATTGTTAAGGAATTGATTAGCAGCCACACGTGGACCCATTGTGTGGGAAGAAGATGGTCCGGTCCCGATTCTATATAATTCTTTTATTGACTTCATAATATTTATGGGAGTTTCTAAAATTTAATACTTGTTCGTTTGGAGTTTTCCTTTTGTGTAATCTATGTTTGATTTCATCCAAATTGCTCATGCAAGAAATAGTTTATGCATGCATAAATCTTCTCTGACTCAATCATAACAATTTATACATTTTTTTCTTTAGCCCAGTTGTATAGCGAGATACTTCTTGCATAAAAGATAAAAAATTGCTTGTCTGAAAATTCATAAATCATCGCAAAGTAATCTAAGGAAGTTTTCTTGATCTCTATTGCATTGCAAAGATAGTGAAAGGATGTCAGATAACCAAATGATATATAATTAAATATTATCAAAAGGGGAGGCATTATATAAATATTTAACTATATGTGGTATGACATTAACTAACAAAAAAATCACAAATATTAATGATTGTATGGATGTGTAAAATGTTGTAATTTTGCATATAATGAAAAGAGGTGTAATAATATTAATTTTATTAATAGGCGTCTTCAAGCAAGCTATGGCAATAGGTGATGCTATGCCGGATACTATAATGCTTGAAGAGATAAGCGTATCCGCTATTAAACAGGATGTTAGCAATGCAGAAACATCTTCTACTATTATCACAAGGAAACAATTAGAGCGTAATAGAATAGCCACTATAAAAGCAGCCAGTGATTTTATCCCTAATTTTTATATTCCTGATTATGGAAGCCGTATCACATCATCAATTTATGTGAGGGGGATAGGAGCAAGAATGGATAATCCATCGGTGGGAATGAATGTGGATAATGTCCCTATCATGAATAAAGATGCTTATGATTTTGATTTGGTTGATATTGTGAAAATAGAAATGTTGCGAGGTCCACAATCGTCGTTGTATGGAAGAAACACCATGGGTGGATTGATTAATATTACAACATTGTCTCCGATGAAATGGCAAGGTTGGAGATTAATGGCTGAATATGGATCCGGGAATAGTTGGAAAGGATCTGCTTCATGGTATCATAAATTTAGAGATAATGTGGCGTTATCATTGTCGGCATATTATTCGTCTGTCGGAGGTTTTTATCATAATTCCTATAATAATGAAAAATGTGATTGGGAGAATCAAATCAGTGGAAGAGCTAAACTGGAATGGCGAATTGCAGATAATGTCGTGTTGCAGAATGTTTTTGCAGCCTCAGACTCTAAGCAAGGAGGGTATCCCTACGAATATGTCAAGACCGGAGAAATAGCATATAATGATACATGTTTTTATAAGCGATTTACTCTTAATGATGGATTGACGCTAAGATGGTTTTCCGATAAATTTTCTCTTTCAAGTATTTCGTCAGTGCAATATATTGATGATAATATGACATTAGACCAAGATTTTTTGCCATTGGAATATTTTACCCTCACTCAAGCAAAAAAAGAATTGGTGTTGACAGAAGATATAGTGGTCAAAGGAAATAGTACGGGTAAATATAATTGGTTAGTCGGAGTTTTTGGATTTTATAAAAATCTCGATATGATAGCGCCTGTAACCTTTAAGGATTATGGTATCGCTCAATTGATAGAAAAGCATCGTAATGAAGCCAATCCTCATTATCCCATAGAGTGGATAACAAGAGAATTTCCTTTGAATAGCGAATTTAGAAATAATACTTATGGGTTAGCTTTATATCATCAGTCGTCATTAAATGTCGGAAGGTGGAACTTTAAATTAGGTTTGCGATTTGATTATGAATATGCAACATTAGATTATCATAGTTATTGCAACACCGGCTATAATGTCTATCAATACTTGTCGGATTCTGCTGAACTTCAATTATACAAGTATGTGCCGATTGAAATTAGTGAAAAAGGGAAATTAGATAATTCATTTTTTGAGGTGTTGCCAAAGATCTGTGCGTCATATAACTTTGATATTGTTGGCAATGCCAATATATATGTTTCAGCAACGAAAGGGTATAAAGCAGGTGGATTTAACACTCAAATGTTTAGTGATTTTCTCCAGCAAAGCCTTATGGGAATGATGGGGATTGGAGCCGATTATGATGTTGAGGATATAATCACCTACGAACCTGAAGAAAGTTGGAATTACGAAATTGGAGCGCATTATTCGACACAAGACAATAAAATCATAGCTGATGCGTCATTGTTCTATATCGATTGCAGAAATCAACAGATGACGGTTTTCCCGGATGGTACGACAACGGGACGAATTATGACTAATGCCGGAAAAACAAGAAGTTTCGGTATGGAAGCGTCTGTGAAATATTCCATATTGTCAAATCTGTTGCTTAATCTAAGCTACGGATATACGAATGCAAAATTTGTGGAATTTGACAATGGAAAAGAGAATTTTGCCGGAAATTATCTTCCATACGTCCCTCAGCATACGGCTTTTGCCGGAATGACATATAACATGGCAGTCAACACTAATTGGCTCAAAGAGGTTGTGTTTGATGTCAATGTGCGTGGTGTAGGAAAAATCTTTTGGGATGAAGCGAATAAGAATATTCAAAATTTTTATGCATTGCTTGGAGGTTCGTTAACATTGGATTTCGATATATGTTCATTGCAATTATGGGGCAGAAATATAACAAATACAAATTACTCAACCTTCTATTTTGTTTCAATTGGTAATGAATTTTTGCAACGTGGTAAACCGGTAACATTTGGAGCTACGTTGAGATTTAATATATGATTTAATTATTAAACTTAAATACGAACAAGATGAAAAAAATGTTTTTACTTGCAGGAATATGCTTAGTGCTTGTGTCTTGCAAAAATGATGAGAATGATATTCCTGAAAATGGATTTAAATCAGAGTGTAAAGTGTCATGCTTATTGACAACAACGGGAGATAATCCACAATCATTTCCTGTCTATAATGTACCTTTTGTTTTCAAATATGAATTTGTCAACAATACCATAACATTGTCAACAGATATGTTGGGCTTGTCATTGAATAATAAATTGTCATTTGTGTCAGATCCTGTTAATTTCATAGGTGCGACTTATTCTGAAGGAATGGCATTGAAGTTTGAAGTGCCATCGATAAATACAAGGATGAATGGCGTATATGATAGCTCATATAATATTACAGATTTGGAATGTCTGTTTACAGATATTTACTACTGCCCTGATAGCTGGCGTAATAATAATCCACGTCCATTAGGTGATATGGTTATTATGGATTGTGAGATTGGAGATGAATATATATTGCGAACATTCCCTTTGATAGCAGGATATAGAGGAACATCTATAACTTCATTTGCTATGGGTGGTAAAGAACAATCTTATATGTCGGATGTGCCATTGTATGCTGTAGCTATCGATCCAAACACTAATAAAGCTGAAGTGGGATTATATAATGCGAAATTTGCAGAACCAATGCCTCAGCTGACAATGTATCTTCGTGGATTAGATGTAGAATACACAGTAGAGGGATATAAGATTTGTGCTCCGGAAGAAGGGGTTGTTCCATTGGTCGGAAATGACTTGATCCCATATCCTGATTACATTTTTAACAATTTCGAACTTGTGTGTAAAGGCGAAAAATTGACAGATATAAATGTGGATTTTCAAGTGGCAGGGAGATTTAATGGTCGATTTAATGGGTCGTTTACTTCAGTAGCGTATTGATTTATGGCAAAATTATAATTTATTAGGGGTGTAACGGTGGTTATGCCCCTAATTTTGTTGCAAACTGATCAATTTAGGAATATAAAAAATTAAGTTTAAATAATTTTGGGAATTTAAGTATTTTTAAGTAACTTTGCGCTGAAAATATTTTGACTCATTGTGAGTTAATGTGAATAAAATAGATAATTAACTAATAGATAGACAATTATATGGATTTACTATTGGCCATAAGCAACGGCGAACTTGCTATTACGGCAACGATTACCGGTTTGGCGCTTGTTTTTGCGGCTCTATTGATTGCGAAGCTGATCGGGCCTCGCTCTTATTCAGTGAAGAAGGCTGAGCCTTACGAATGTGGTATTCCTACAAGAGGAAAGTCAATGATTCAATTCAAGGTGGGTTATTACTTATTTGCTATCTTGTTTTTAATGTTTGACGTTGAAACAGTATTCCTATACCCTTGGGCTGTAATAAGCCGTAGCTTAGGAGTATATGGCTTGTTGAGTATCGCAGTATTTCTATTTATTCTAATTTTAGGCTTGGCATACGCTTGGCGGAAAGGAGCATTGCAATGGAAGTGAAAATAAAAAGCATGAAGCGTGAGGACTTCAAGGATAATGAATATATCGATCAGTTGGTTGAAGAACTCAATGCTACCGGAGCAAATGTTGTGGTTGGTAAATTAGACCAACTGTTGAATTGGGGTATCGCAAATTCTTTGTGGCCTTTGTGCTTTGGTACAAGTTGTTGTGCCATTGAATTCATGTGTTTAGGCGCAGCAAGATATGATATGGCACGTTTTGGTTTTGAGGTGGCTCGTAACTCCCCGCGTCAAGCAGACTATATCATGGTGCAAGGAACGATAGTGCATAGAATGGCGCCGGTTTTACGTCGTTTATACGAACAACTTGCTGAACCAAAATATGTGATTGCATGTGGTGGTTGTGCTGTGTCAGGTGGTCCGTTCAAGAAATCATATTGTGTAGTGAATGGTGTTGACCAGATTTTGCCTGTTGACGTGTATGTGCCTGGTTGCCCTCCGCGTCCGGAAGCAATGTTCTATGGACTAATGCAACTCCAGAGAAAAATTAAGGTTCAGAAATTCTTTGGCGGTGTTAATAGAAAAGAAAAAATATCAGAATTCTTTGCTAAACATCCTGAATTAGAAGGCCAAATGTAATTTTGCAGAAAACAAATTGTAAAACGAGTAGATACTATATATATGGTTAATATACAAGAAAAAATTAGCAAAATTTGTCCTTCTGCGACATTCGAAGAGGGTGAAAATTTGCTTGTTGTAGTTCCTGATAAAGATTGGTATCAGTTGGCAAAAGCTCTCAAAGAGGATGCTGATTTGAGTTTCGATGTTTTGTCGGCACTTGTCGGTATGGATTGGAAAGAGTCAATCGGTTGCTTATACTATCTGACATCAACAAAGAATAATTGGAATATAATTACAGTTAAAGTAGTAGCTGAAAATCGTGAAAATCCAATGCTTCATAGTGTAAGCGATTTGTGGAAAGTTGCATTGTTCCAAGAACGTGAAGCGTATGATTTTTACGGCATAAAATTCATTAATCACCCTGATATGCGCAGATTCTTTTTGCGTAATGATTGGGTGGGACATCCATTGAGAAAGGATTACGACGCAAATCCTGAATTGAACCCTATCAGAATGGATGACGAAGTAAATGAGGATAAGACATGTGCTTACGTTGAAAAAGATGGTAAGGTAGTAAAAGTTGAAGGAAAAGTATTCGAGGAAGATGAGTATGTCGTAAATATCGGTCCACAACACCCATCAACTCACGGTGTAATGCGTTTTAGAGCATCTATAGATGGTGAAACCGTTAAGAAAGTGGATGTCGTTTCAGGATACATTCATCGTGGTATTGAAAAGTTGTGTGAAGATTTGACATATCCTCAGACATTGCACTTTACAGACCGTATGGACTATATGAGTGCTCACATGAATCGTCATTGTTTGTGTATGTGTATCGAAAAGGCAATGGGCCTTGAAATACCACGTAGAGCTCAAGTGATTCGTGTTATGATGGATGAGTTGATGAGAATTTCTTCTCACTTGTTGTCTTTCGGATGTATGACAATGGACCTTGGGGCAACAACTGCATTTTTCTATGGATTCCGTGAACGTGAACAAGTTTTGGATATTTTCGATAAGACTTGTGGTGCACGTATGTCAATGAACTACAATGTAATCGGTGGTGTCGTTGCAGATTTGCATCCTGACTTTGCGAAGGATGTTAAAGCGTTGTGCAAAATTATGCCAGAAAGACTTAAAGAATATCATAAATTGTTTACAGGCAATATTATTGGTCAAAACAGAACTAAGGGTGTTGGTGTATTGTCGAAGGAAGATGCTATCAACTACGCAATTACCGGTCCTTCAGGTCGTGCGTCAGGTTTTGCATGCGACTGCCGTAAGCGTCATCCATATTCAATCTACAGCGAATTGGATTTTAAAGAAATCGTTTACACAGAAGGAGATAGTTTTGCTCGTTATTTGTTGCGTTTAGAAGAAATCGAACAAAGTATTAAGATTCTTGAACAATTGGTAGATAATATCCCAGAGGGTGAAATTCGTGCACAAGTGCCTAAGATTATCAAATTACCTGTGGGACGTTGGTATCAACAAGTAGAGGCAAGTAGAGGCACATTTGGCGTGTTTATCGAAAGTGACGGAAATAAGAACCCATATCGTGTTCACTTCCAAAGTCCATGTTTCAACCTTGTAGGTGTTATGGATTTGTGTTGCAAGGGTCAGATGATTGCCGACTTGATTACAATCGGTGCAGCACTTGACTTCGTAATTCCGGATATAGATAGATAATTTAATTGTAAATAAATAGAACAAAATATTATGTTTAATTTTGGAGTAGTTACAAACTGGATAAACGAATTGTTGGTCAGTGTTATGCCACAGTGGGCAGCAACTTTGATTGAGTGTGTCGTTATCGGTGTAATATTATTGGTCTTGTATGCTTTATTGGCATTGTTCTATATCTTGTACGAACGCAAGTTGTGTGCATGGTTCCAGTGTCGTCTTGGCCCTATGCGTGTAGGCCCTTGGGGGCTTTTGCAAGTCTTTGCCGACATGTTTAAGATTTTGATTAAGGAAATTATTCCACTTAAGAATACGGATAAGTTCTTATTTGCTCTTGCTCCTTATATGGTAATTGCATCGTCGGTTATTATGTTTGCTTGTCTTCCATGGGGTTATGGATTGCAAATAATTGACTATAATATTGGTATATTGTTTATTTTGGCTGTTTCTTCTTGTGGCGTAATTGGGATTCTTTTGGCAGGATGGTCAAGTAACAATAAATATACTTTGATTGGTGCAATGCGTAGTGGTGCGCAAATGGTTAGCTATGAGTTGTCATTAGGACTTGCAATATTGACAATTATAGTTTTTGCCGGAACAATGAATATCAATGAATTAGTATGGGCACAAGAAAATGGTTGGTTTATTTTTAAAGGACATATCCCGGCCTTTATCGCATTCTTGATTTATTTGATTGCTGCTACTGCAGAAACTAATCGTGGTCCTTTTGACCTTCCTGAAGCAGAGCATGAGTTGACTGCAGGTTATCACACAGAGTATTCTGGTATCCACTATGGATTTTTCTATTTGGCAGAATATTTAAATTTATTTGTGGTATCGGGTATTGCAACACTTATGTTCCTCGGAGGTTGGATGCCATTGCATATTCCAGGATGGGAAGGTTTTAATGCAATAATGGATTATATACCTTCTGTAGTGTGGTTTATAGGAAAAGCATTCTTTATTTCTTTTGTAATCATTTGGTTTAAGTGGACCTTCCCACGAATCAGAATTGACCAAATGTTGGCCTTTGAATGGAAATATTTGATGCCATTTTCATTGTTTAATCTTGTTCTAATGGCTGTGTTTGTAGCATTAGGATGGCATTTTTAATTAACAAGAATTATTAACTCGAAATCAATTATAATAATATGAGCGCTAAATTTGGAACAGTGACTCAAGTAATCGGTCCGGTAATCGACGTATCATTTGAAGGTGGCAAAGATGCCATACCACCGATTTATTCGGCTCTTAAGGTAGAGCGTGAAAATGGAGAAACACTTATCCTTGAGGTTGAACAACACATTGGTGAAAGTACAGTGCGTTGTGTTGCCATGGAAAGTACAGATGGCCTTTGCAGAGGTGTAAAAGTTGAAAATCTCGGACATCCTATCGCTGTGCCAACGGGTGCGCAGGTTAAAGGTCGCCTTTTAAATGTAATAGGCGAACCAATTGATCACTTGCCTGAACTAAGCAGAGAAAATCTCAGACCAATCCATCAACCGGCTCCTGCATTTGATGATTTGGCTATTTCAACTGAGATTCTATATACAGGTATTAAAGTAATTGACCTTTTGGAACCATATTCTAAGGGTGGTAAAATTGGTTTGTTCGGTGGTGCCGGTGTAGGCAAGACTGTGCTTATCATGGAGCTAATCAACAACATCGCTAAGGGGCATAATGGTTTCTCTGTATTTACAGGTGTTGGTGAACGTACTCGTGAAGGTAATGACCTTTTGCGTGAAATGATTGAAAGTGGTGTTATTCGCTACGGAGAAAAGTTCAAGGAAGGTATGGAGAAGGGTGAATGGAATATTCACGACGTTGACATGAAGGAAGTCAATAATTCTCAAAGTACACTTGTGTTTGGACAGATGAATGAACCTCCCGGTGCACGTCTTCGTGTGGCTTTGTCCGGACTTACAGTAGCAGAGCAATTCCGTGACCAAGATGGTGGTGGTAAAGACGTATTGTTGTTTATTGACAATATCTTCCGTTTCACTCAGGCCGGATCTGAAGTATCTGCGTTGTTGGGTCGTATGCCATCGGCAGTAGGTTATCAACCGACGTTGGCATCAGAAATGGGTATTCTCCAAGAGCGTATTACTTCTACAAAGCAAGGATCTATTACATCTGTGCAAGCTATCTATGTGCCTGCTGATGACTTGACTGACCCTGCTCCGGCGACTACATTCAACTTCCTTGATGCGACAACGGTATTGAGCCGTAAGATTTCTGAGTTGGGTATCTATCCTGCTGTGGATCCATTGGAATCTACATCTCGTATCCTAGACCCTAACGTAATCGGCGAAGAACATTATAATACTGCTCAACAGGTTAAGCAATTATTGCAGAAATATAATGAATTGCAAGATATTATTGCAATCCTTGGTGTTGATGAATTGAGCGATGAAGATAAATTAGTTGTAGCTCGCGCTCGTCGTGCGCAACGTTTCTTATCACAACCGTTCCATGTGGCAGAACAGTTTACAGGTCTCCCAGGTGTAATGGTTCCTCTTTCTGAAACAATCAGAGGGTTTAAGATGATTCTTAGCGGTGAAATGGATGAATATCCGGAGCAAGCATTCCTCAATGTCGGTACTATTGATGAAGCTATTGCTAAGGGTAAGAAGATGCTTGAAGAAGTTAAATAATAATTACAACAATCAACGAAAATAATATGACACTTGAAATAATATCGGCTGAAAAAATTCTATTCCAAGGTGAGGCTATTTCTGTGAAATTACCGGGTGAATTAGGATCGTTCACTGTGCTCAATAATCACGCGTCGCTTATTTCAGCACTTGTGCCGGGCAAAGTGGAATATAAGACATCTGATAATGCAATGCATGAAATTGCAGTAAAAGGTGGATTAGTTGATGTTGACAATAATGTGGTTTCAGTGTGCATCTATTAAATAATGTAGCAATGAATAAGAGACTTTTTTCTATACTACTTCTTGTTTTAACTGCAATCTTTGCATTGCCTGAGAATGCATTTGCAAGTGGTTCAAGTGAAGATGGTAAGGTAGATTTAAAGGGTATAATTTTCCATCACTTAGGCGATGGTTATGGATGGGAAGTGCCATTCTCACATACTCGTAGAATCCCTTTGCCTGTAATAGTACGTGCTGAAAATGGATCATGGCATTGCTTTATGTCTTCTAATTTAGTAGAATTGAAGAATGAAAAGGATGCAAATGGAGAAGAACATGAAAAGTCTGTTAATGTTGTGTATACAGCAAATGACGGAACACAGTTCATGATTGCTCCTCATTCAAGTGCAAATAAAAATAAGGTTGTACAAGTCACACATTTATCAAGTGATGAAGAAGCAGCGATATTGGCTAAAGCAGATAGTATTTCAAAAGCAGATGGAATAGAATTGGCTGAAGTCGGTATTGATGGATATGCAAATGATCATGGTCATTTCTATAAGGAGTATAAGCCATTTGATATGTCAATTACTAAGAATGTATTGGCAATATTCATCTCAGCTATTGTTGTATTCTTTATGATAATGTCGATAGCACGTTGGCATCGCAAGAATGGTATGAAGGCACCTCGTAAGGGTTTGGGTTTTGTAGAGTTGGTGATTGATTACATATATAAGGGTGTAATACAAGCTACTCTTGGTGATAAAGCGCCAAAATTTGCTCCATATTTATTGACGGCATTTTTCTTTATCTTGGTAATGAATTTACTTGGTTTGATTGTAATTTTCCCTGGTGGAGCCAATCTTACCGGTAATATAGCTATTACGTTAACTCTTGCTGTGTTAACATTTATAGTTACTAATGTGCTTGGAACAAAGCATTATTGGAAAGAAATTTTTTGGCCTGAAGTTCCAATGTTTTTGAAATTTCCGTTGCCAATTATGCAGATGATTGAGATTTTTGGTATTTTCACAAAGCCGGCAGCATTATGTGTCCGTTTGTTTGCAAATATGATGGGTGGTCACATGATTGTAATTACACTGACAGGATTGATTTTCATCTTTGCAGCGTTTGGTTATGCTGCTGCCGGAGGTACAGCGGTTATTTCATTACTATTCTCAATTTTTATGTTGGTACTTGATGTGTTGGTTAGTTTTATCCAAGCATATGTATTTACAATGTTATCAACAATGTTCATATCAATGGCACAAGAAAGTGGTCATCATGATGAACATAAACAAGAATAATAAAAAAAATAAAATAAAATATTAACTTTAAAAATTTAAGATTATGTTATCAATGATTTTAGCAGCAACACCGTTGGCATCTTTTGGTGCAGCTTTAGGTGCAGGCATCGCAGCAATCGCTGCAGGTTTCGGTATCGGTAAAATTGGTTCTTCAGCAATGGAAGCTATTGCGCGTCAACCAGAAGCAGCCGGTGATATCCGTAGTAGTATGATTGTGATTGCAGCGCTTATTGAAGGTGTAGCACTTTTTGCTGTGATTGTATCTGCATTGGCATTGTTCCTCTAATAAAGCAATTTAGCTCATGGAATTATTCACGCCCGATTCCGGCTTGGTAATATGGATGTTCATTGCATTCGCGGTGCTATTTTTAGCATTGGCATTTTTCGCATGGCCTATCATTATAAAAAGTTTGTCAAAGCGAGCTGATTTAATTGATAAAGGTGTGGAATTTGCGCAAAATGCTAAGGAGCAACTTGATAATGCAAGAGCAGAAGCCCAAAAATATATATCTGAAGCTCAGAAGCAGCAGGCCGAAATATTGCGTGATGCGGCAAGAATGAAGACAGAAATTATCGAAGAAGCTCGCAGAGAAGCCTCTGAAGAAGCAAAGAAGGTAATGGATGCCGCAAAGTTGTCAATAGAGCAATCGCGCAAGGAAGCTGAACTGCAATTCAGAAATGAGGTGAGCAAGTTCTCAATTGATATTGCTGAAAAAATGGTGCGAAAACAAATGTCGTCTGATTCAGCACAGAGTGAACTTGTAAATAAATTATTGGACGAAATCGAGAAAAACTAAGCAAAATGAACGACGGACTTATCCCGCAAAGGTATGCAAAAGCACTCTATAAGTTTGCCTTAGAAAATGGCAAGAGTGAAGTTGTTTACGATGAGATGAAGAATGTAATCTTGTCATTCGAAGCGAACAAGGAATTTTCAAAAGTTCTTGCTAATCCTTATGTCTGTAAAGCTGATAAGGAAAAATTGCTTCTTGCAGCTGCAGGTGATAGAAGGGAAGAAGCCTATGATAACTTTGTTAAGTTGATTCTTGAAAATAAGAGAGAAAATTTTGCATATCACTCAGCATTAGCATATAGAAAATTATATCGACAAGATAATAATATTTCTCAAGTTGAGATAATTACAGCGGCTAAGTTGGGAGATGATGAAATGGGAAAAATTCGCTCTCTCGTCCAGGAATCCTGTAAGGGCAAAACATTGGAATTTACATATTCAGTAAACCCTGAAATTATAGGTGGTTTTGTTGTTAATGTTGATTCAATAAGGATGGATGCCTCTATAAGTAATGAAATTGAACAATTACGTTTAAACCTTTTAAGTAGGAATTAATAGAGATGCTTAACCCAAGCGAAATTTCTGATATATTGAAACAACAGTTGGCTAGTGTCAATTCTCAAGTAAAATTTGAAGAAGTTGGTACAGTCCTTGAAGTAGGAGATGGTGTAGCCCATGTCTATGGATTGGATAATGTAAAGGCTAACGAGTTGGTTGAGTTTGAGAACGGCGTAAAAGGCGTTGCTCTAAACTTAGAGGAAAGCAATGTTGGTGTTGTGCTCCTAAACAATGTAAATAAAGTGACTGAAAACATGTCGGTGCGACGCACGGGTGATATTGCATCAATTCCCGTAGGCGAAGGACTTTTAGGACGTGTTATCAATATTCTTGGTGAACCAATTGACGGTAAGGGACCAATAGAAGGTGATAAAATTTTATTGCCTTTGGAACGTAAAGCTCCGGGTGTAATTTTCCGTCAGCCGGTAAACCAACCATTACAGACAGGTATCAAGGCAGTTGATGCTATGATTCCAATCGGTAGAGGTCAGCGTGAGTTGATTATCGGTGACCGTCAGATTGGTAAGACAGCAATTGCCATTGATACTATTATCAACCAAAGAGAAAATTATCTAGCAGGAAAACCTGTGTTCTGTATTTATGTAGCTATTGGTCAGAAAGCATCATCAATTGCTGCAACTGTTCACACACTTGAAAAATATGGTGCAATGCCATATACAGTTGTGGTTGCAGCTTCTGCATCTGATTCAGCAGCTATGCGTTACTATTCTCCATTTGCCGGTGTTGCAATTGGTGAGTATTTTCGCGATTCAGGACGTGATGCATTGATTGTATATGATGACTTGTCAAAACAAGCCGTTGCATATCGTGAGATCTCATTGATTTTGAAACGTCCATCTGGACGTGAAGCTTATCCTGGCGATATTTTCTATTTGCATTCTCGTCTTTTGGAACGTGCGGCAAAAATAATTGATAATCAAGAAATTGCAAGTAAGATGAATGATCTCCCTGAAACATTGAAGCCAATGGTAAAGGGTGGTGGTTCGCTTACAGCATTACCAATTATTGAAACACAAGCCGGTGACGTATCTGCATATATTCCAACGAATGTGATTTCTATTACCGATGGTCAGATTTATTTGGAATCATCATTGTTTAATCAAGGTATTCGTCCTGCTGTAAACGTTGGTATTTCGGTATCGCGTGTAGGTGGTAATGCTCAGATTAAGGCGATGAAGAAGGTTGCAGGTACATTGAAGATTGCACAAGCGCAGTTTAGAGAGTTGGAGTCATTTACTAAATTTGGTGGTGATATTGACCCTGTAACAGCAAGAGTAATCGACCGTGGACGTAAGAATCAGCAACTTCTGATACAGCCACAATATAAGCCATGGGCTGTAGAAGAAGAAGTAGCCGTTATATTCTGTGGTGTAAATGGTCTTCTCGAAGATGTGCCATTGGATAAGGTGCATGAGTTTGAAGAAATGTTCTTGCAACTTTTGAGAGCTAAATATCAGAAAGAAGTTCTTGATGAGCTCAAGAAAGGTGTCTTATCAGACGAGGTTACTGCGCTTCTAACAAAGGTTGCGTCAGAAATAGCAAGTAAATATAAAGCTTAATGGTCATTTAATAGGTTATGTCAACATTACGAGAATTAAAAACGCGAATTGGTTCGGTATCTTCAAGTGAGAAGATAACCGGTGCAATGAAGATGATATCATCTGCAAAGGTTCATAAGAGTGAACGTGATTTACGTCGTCTATTGCCATTTAAAAACCAAATTAAATCGATAATGGGACATCTCCTTGCAGCTGATGGAGATTATACCTCTCCTTTGATTGAGGAGAGGGAGATTTCCAGAATAGGTATTGTAGTATTTGGTAGTGACGATGGACTTTGCGGTGCGTATAATGTCAATATCTTTAAACAAGTTTTGTCAAGAATAAATAGATATCGAGACCAATATGGAGAAGCAATGAAGTTTGTTGTTTATCCTATAGGGAAGAAGATGTTTAAGGCTGTTAAAAAGATAGAGGCAGATTTTATTGAGGTAAAGTCTTATGAAGGTGTTGATTCAAAAATGTCAGGCGATAAGGTTACATTCTTCACAGAACAGTTGAAGACGTCCTTTATCGAAGGTGAGTTGGACAAAGTGGATGTTGTCTATATGAATTTTAAATCAATCAGTCGTCAGATATTAGCTGAAGAACAATTATTCCCAGTTGAAGCGTCTGCTTTAGGTGGAGAATTAGATGCCAAGAGTGCCAATAAGCTATATATATTTGAGCCGGATGGAAATAGAATTTTCAATGAAGTTCTACCAATGTTTGTATTATCAACAATGCAAGAGATAACAATAGAGAACCGTGCTTCTGAACAGGCTGCAAGAATCATGGCAATGCAAAGCGCAAATGATAATGCAAAGAAATTGCTTGAATCACTTCGACTTGAATATAATAAATTGCGTCAACAAAGTATTACCACTGAGTTGTTAGACATACTTGGTGGTCAAGTAGAAAAATAAAAAACGAATTTCGAACTAATCTATGAGTAGTATAAAGGAGTATTTCTCATCGGTAGGAAAGGGAGTAAAGAGTCTTGTTACCGGTATGGGTGTTACAGGTAAGGAATTTGTAACACCAAAAATCACTGAGTGCTATCCCGAAAACCGAGCTACATTGCAGATACCTGAAAGATTTCGTGCAGAACTTACATTAAAATACGATGAAGAGGGTCGTCATAAATGTATTGCATGTGGAATTTGTCAGATGAACTGCCCTAATGGAACAATCAGTCTAACAAAGAAGATGGTTGAACTTCCAGATGGAAAGAAAAAAGCTAAGCTTGATAAATATCTTTATGATCTTGGTAGTTGCACCTTCTGTATGTTGTGTGTTACAACGTGTCCTCAGGATGCACTTGAGTTTTCCAATGATTTTGAACAGGCTGTATTCACACGACAAAAATTAGTTAAGTTGTTGAACAACAGACCTGAAGTAGAGGATGCTCCAAAGCCGGCTCCTGTAGATAAACCAGCAGAGTAATCTGCACGTAGTGCTCAATAATTTGAAAAATAAATAACATAATGGAATCAGTAGGAAATCTCGTATTGTATTTCGTGATAGTTGCAATCATATCTGTTTTTTCGGTTATGGCTGTGACATCACGTAAAATCTTGCGCTCGGCTACCTATCTGTTGTTTGTACTTATTGGTACAGCTGTGGTTTACTTCCAATTGGGATATGAATTTCTCGGGGCAGTTCAGATTGCAGTCTATGCAGGTGGTATCTTGGTTCTTTTCGTATTCTCTATTTTGTTGACAGCTCAGCCGAATGATAAGTCTGAAAAATTGACTTCTCATAGAAAATTTATGGGTTTAGCTGCTGCAATAGGAGGCGTAGCGGTATTGTTGTATGCTTTATTTACTTATCCGGGATTCAATTGTGAGTCTCTAAGTAATTTTATGACAGCAGAAAACGAACTCAGTATGCACAAGATTGGTCAAGCTTTAATGGGAACAGAAAAATTTCAATATTTGTTGCCATTTGAAGCAATAAGTGTGTTGTTGTTGGCATGTATAATAGGTGGCATCGTAGTTGCCCGTAAAAGATAATCGGATATGGATTTGACAATAATGATGTATTTGATCCCAAGCATGATAATGTTTGCTTGTGGTGTTTACGGGTTTATTACTCGTAAGAATTTGATTGCCATTCTGATTTCTTTAGAGTTGATGCTCAATTCGGTTGACATTAACTTTGTTGTGTTCAATAGATTCCTATTCCCCGGTCAAATGGAAGGTATGTTTTTTACCTTATTTGCAATTGGAATCGCTGCAGCAGAAACAGCATTGGCTATAGCAATTATTATCAACATATTCCGTTCGGTGAATAATGTTGACATTCGTGAAATTAATAAAATGAAATTCTAAGATATGGACATTACATTACCTCTTTTGATTTTGGTACTTCCTATTGCAATGTTCCTTATCTTGGGACTTTGTGGTATGAAGATGAGCCATAAATTTGCAGGTGTGCTCGGTACTACCGGTATGGGTATCACTGCGATTTTGGCTTACACTGTTGCATTCACATATTTCTTTAGTGGCAATGCTGATTTTGTCACTGCAGATGGTGTGCGTCAGCAATTTGAAGTGTTCAACTATGATTGGTTGGCATTTACTCCGACATTGATTGTTCAGCTTGGTTTCCTTTTGGATCCAATCTCAGCATTGATGCTAGTTGTAATTACTACAATTTCTTTCTTTGTTCACTTGTATAGCTTGGGATATATGCACGGAGAGAAGGGTTTCCAACGTTACTATGCGTTCCTTTCTTTGTTTAGTTTCTCAATGCTTGGTCTTGTCGTTGCAACCAACATCTTCCAAATGTATATCTTCTGGGAGCTTGTGGGTGTATCGTCTTATCTTTTGATTGGTTTCTTCTATAAGTTGCCATCTGCAGTTTCAGCGTCAAAGAAAGCATTTATTGTAACACGTTTTGCCGATCTTGGTTTCTTGATTGGTATTTTGATTTTGTCTTTCTTCACAGATACATTCAATTTCGTGGAATTGACAAATAATCCTGAATCAACACTTGCTTCAATCTCAGCAGGAGGTGCATTTATGGGTTGCTCAGTTGTTACATGGGCATTGTGTTTGATTTTTATGGGTGGTATGGGTAAATCAGCAATGATGCCACTTCATATTTGGTTGCCAGATGCGATGGAAGGTCCGACACCGGTATCAGCACTTATCCATGCTGCGACAATGGTCGTTGCTGGTGTGTACTTGATTGCACGTATGTTCCCTGTATATTGCCTTGATGATGCTTCAATGAATTTCATTGTAATCATAGGTGCAATAACAGCATTTTATGCGGCAGTTGTGGCATGTGCTCAAATCGATATTAAACGTGTTCTTGCTTTTTCAACGATCTCGCAGATTGCATTCATGATGGTATCAATCGGTGCAGCACGTCCAGAATTACATGAAGGCCTCGGCTACATGTCTGGTATGTTCCACTTGTTCACACACGCGATGTTCAAGGCTCTCTTGTTCCTCGGTGCAGGTGCATTGATTCACGCAGTTCACTCTAATAACTATACAGATATGGGTGGCTTGCGTAAGTATATGCCAATCACACACTGGACATTCCTTATCGGCTGTCTTGCAATCGCAGGTATTCCACCATTCTCAGGATTTTTCTCTAAGGATGAAATGTTGACAGCTATGTATGACAACAGCATGTTCCTTGGCGTATGGATGACAATGGTAGCAGGATTGACAGCATTCTACATGTTCCGTCTTTATTACATGATCTTCTGGTGGGAAGAAAATCCTCACTATAAGGATCACAAACCACACGATTCATCATGGACAATGTCATTGCCATTGATTATTCTAGCAGTTGTATCTTGTGTATCCGGTTTCATTCCTTTTGGTCACTTCGTGACTTGGAACGGTGAGCCTTATGATATCCACTTGAAGATGTCGGTAGCTATCACAAGCATCGTCGTAGCAGTAGTTGCAATTGCATTGGCAACAATTCTTTATCGTAAGAAGAATGATGTTCCGGCTAAGATGGCTAATAGTTGTCGATGGTTGTGGACAGCAGCAAATCGTCGTTTCTATTGGGACGAAATTTATATGTTTGTTACACATAAGATTATCTTCAATATTATCTGTAAATCAATAGCATGGTTTGATCGACACATCATCGACGGAACAATGGATATGTTTGCAAAGGTAAGTCAGAAGGCATCTTATGCAATTCGTGGAATGCAAAGCGGAAGCATCCAATCCTACGTATTGTGGTATTTTGCAGGAGCACTTCTCCTTGGATTGATTGTATGGGTAATGGTTATCTAATTCATAGCGACATTAAAAATTATTAGATTATGATACTTGAAAATATATTGATCTATTTTGTGATAATCCCTTTGCTAATGTTAGCAGGGTTAGCAGTGTGTCGCAATATGAATCAGATTCGTACTGTGATGACTGTACTATCAACAATATTGTTGGGATTATCAATCTATTTATGTGTTGATTTCTTAGCAATTCGTGCGACAGGCAATGTAGAGCCAATGCTTTACATGACGTCATGGGATTGGTATGAACCACTAAATATTAAGCTTTCACTTGGTGTTGATGGAATTTCGGTATTGATGATAATGCTTTCTGCGATAATAGTATTTGCGGGTACATTTGCATCATGGAAGATCACTCCACTACCAAAGAATTTCTTCTTGTGGTTTGCCCTATTGTCAATGGGTGTATTCGGGTTCTTTATCTCGATTGACATTTTCACAATGTTCATGTTCTATGAGGTAGCATTGATTCCGATGTATTTATTGATTGGTGTTTGGGGTACAGGTCGTAAGGAATATTCAGCAATGAAGTTGACATTGATGCTTATGGGAGGTTCAGCATTTTTGATGCTTGGTCTTCT
This sequence comes from Bacteroidales bacterium, assembly GCA_015061085.1. Classification (GTDB taxonomy): domain Bacteria; phylum Bacteroidota; class Bacteroidia; order Bacteroidales; family Muribaculaceae; genus Lepagella. The sequence continues at coordinate 11,985 of SUXG01000007.1, read as the reverse complement.
TGGTATCTATTGGCATTCAGCACCTGAAGGCGGTCAACTTACATGGAACATTTTGGAAATTGCTCAGAACGGCTCAATTGATAGAGAATGGCAGATGTATCTTTTCCCATTGACATTTGTTGGCTTTGGTGTACTTGGTGCAATGTTCCCATTCCATACATGGAGTCCTGATGGTCACGCATGTGCTCCGACAGCAGTGTCAATGCTCCACGCCGGTGTACTTATGAAACTTGGTGGTTACGGATGTTTCCGTATCTCAATTTTCTTGTTGCCTGAAGCAGCAAATGAGTTGGCATGGATATTTATTATCTTGACCGGTATCAGTGTAGTGTATGGTGCATTCTCAGCATGTGTACAAACAGACTTGAAATACATTAATGCATACTCATCAGTGTCACACTGTGGTATGGTGCTTTTCGCAATTTTGATGTTGAACACAACTGCAATGACCGGTGCAATCCTTCAAATGCTTTCACACGGTCTTATGACAGCATTGTTCTTTGCATTGATTGGTATGATTTATGGAAGAACACACACACGTGACATTCGAGAAATGGGAGGATTAATGAAGATAATGCCATTCTTGGGTGTATGTTATATGATTGCCGGTTTTGCGTCACTTGGTTTGCCAGGTCTCTCGGGTTTCGTTGCGGAAATGACTATCTTCTTCGGTTCATTCCAACACACAGATCTATTCCATCGTGCATTCGTTATTGCAGGCACAAGTGCAATTGTTGTGACAGCAGTCTATATACTTCGTGTAGTTGGTAAGATTCTTCTTGGTCCTGTTCAAGATGAGCATCATTTGCAATTAACTGATGCAACATGGTTTGAGCGTCTTTCTACAGTGACATTGATAATCTGTATCGCGGCAATTGGTTGCTTCCCTAATTGGATAAATGAGACAATTCAACAAAGTTTTGCTCCTATCATAAAAGTGATTGAGCAAGCTGCTATTTAATTAATGTATTGAATAATAATAAAAGAAAAGAAAAATGGATTACTCACAATTTTTAACCATGAGTTCAGAGTTGATGCTACTTGTAGTATTCCTGATTGTGTTTTTATTCGATACATTCGGAGGAGCAAAAGCTCGTGAATACACAAGCCCATTGGCTTTGATATGTTTCAGTGTAATGACAGTATTGCAATGGTTTGTGCCATGTAATGGAGGAGAAGCATTCAGTGGAATGTACTATACTTCCGGCATAATCACAGTAATTAAGTCAGTATTGAACTTAGGTGTGATATTGGTGCTATTACAATCAATTAAATGGATAGATAGCGAAGACGCTAAAATTCGTCGTGGCGAGTTTTATGAATTGTTATTGGTGACATTGTTTGGTATGTACTTAATGATTTCAGCACGTCATTTCTTACTATTCATCATTGGTTTGGAGTGTGCATCATTACCATTGGCAGCAATGGTTGCGTTCAACAAAAATCAATATGAAAGCCATGAAGCTGCAGTAAAATATATCTTTACAGCAGTATTTTCATCAGCAATAATGATGATGGGCTTGTCATTTGTTTACGCATTGTCAGGAACGGGATCACTCTACTTCTCTGATATTGCACAACAAATAGCAACCGGAGAAAATAGCTTCTTATTAGTATTAGCAGTTGCTTTTGTAATCGCAGGTTTTGGTTTCAAACTTTCACTTGTGCCATTCCACTTGTGGACTGCAGATACATATCAAGGTGCACCAACATCAGTGACAGCATACCTTTCAGTAATTTCTAAAGGTTCTGCAGCATTTGCTTTCCTCGTTGTTTTGGCGCAAGTATTTGGCGCAGTATATAGCCAAGTTTGGGAATGGATGCTCTATGGATTGATTATCATTACAATTACAGTCGGTAACTTGTTTGCAATACGACAAAAGAACATGAAACGATTCATGGCATTTTCTTCTGTATCACAAGCAGGTTATATTATGCTTGGCGTAATTTCTGCAAATGTTCTCGGTATGACATCAATGATATTCTATATTTTGGTGTATATCTTCAGTAACCTTGGTGCATTTGCGGTTATTTCAGCAATTGAAAATAAGACCGGCAAAATCGGTATGGATGACTATAATGGTCTTCACAAGACAAATCCATGGTTGTCATTTGCAATGACATTGGCGATGTTCTCATTGGCAGGTATTCCTCCATTCGCAGGATTCTTTAGTAAGATTCTTATCTTCAATGGTGCGTTGGAAAGTGGCTCAGTTGAATTATATGTATTAGTTTTGATAGCATTGATTAATACAATTATTTCGCTTTACTATTATCTATTGGTAGTTAAAGCAATGTGGATTAGTCCTGAAGAACCAGTAGTAGCACAATTCCGTTCATCATGTTATGAGCGTTTGGGTATGTGGTTGTGTCTTGCAGGTATAGTTGGTCTTGGTATCGTAAGCTGGTTCTATTCTTACATTTATGAATTCAGTTTATTAGATTCAACTACATTCTTTGCTCTATTGAAATAAGATATTGTAATTCTAAGATTATATGGTTGTCGTGTCCGATTGGATACGACAACTTTTTTTATGTTATAAAACATAAATTAAGCAATTTGTAAATGGAAATATTGTTGGTTGATTAATTTTTAGTTAAAAATTTTGAAATTAATGTGATTTATGTTACCTTTGTAAGAATTGTATGATTAGATGAATTATTATGGGAAGAAATATTCAAAAAACATGAGTTTTAAATCATACATAGAATAAGAAGAGCAGATTCAATTAATAATAAATAAAACAATATACAAGCCTAATGAGTTATCTAAAGTTTGATAAAAATCTGATGATAAATTTGGAGCAAAGTCTTCCGAAAGAGATGTTGCGCACAAATCAGAGTGGTGCTTATCATTGCACATCGATTGTCGGATGCAATACTCGTAAGCAGCATGGATTACTCGTAATTCCGATCCCGGAGATGGACGATAAGGCTCATGTGTTGCTTTCGTCATTGGATGAGACAGTGATTCAGCATGGTGCTCCGTTTAATTTAGGTATTCATCAGTATGGCGAGAATATTTACAGTCCTAACGGACATAAGTATATTCGTCAGTTTGATTGTGAGAGTGTGCCGACTATTACATATCGTGTTGGTGGTGTAATTTTAACAAAAGAAAAAGTTTTCATTTCGCATGAAAATAGGATTCTTATTAAATATACTTTAGTGGAGGCACATTCTCCGACAACTTTGCAATTCCGTCCATTTCTTGCATTTAGAGATGCAAATGAATTGTGTATGGAAAATGGTTCGATAAACAAGAATATGCAACAAGTAAGCAATGGCATGTCTTGTTGCTTATATTCCGGTTATCCTGAGTTGTTTATGCAATTCAGCCACGAGGTTAAGTGGGTTGACGATGGACATTGGTATAAGGGGATAGAATATAATAAGGATAAAGATAGAGGTCTTCCTTATAAGGAAGATTTATGGGTTCCCGGTTATTTTGAATTGCCGATTAAAAAGGGTGAAAGCATAATCTTCTCGGCATCGACTTTTGAGTCGGATCCTTCTACTTTTGAAAGTATTTATGCAGATGAGATTGCCACACGCACATGTCGCACAAGTTTTTATAACTGTTTGAAGAACTCAGCAAAGCAATTCTACTATTATAAGGATGATGAGATGCACATAATGGTCGGTTATCCTTGGTTTGCAGTGCGTGCAAGAGATGAATTAATTGCTTTGCCGGGCTGTACGTTGGCTATTAAACATAGGGAAGACTATGAGGCAATCATAGGAACTTTACTCAAAGCGTTAAAGGAATATATTGAGACAGGTAGTAAACATGCAACAATAAAAGAGATAGATATTCCTGATACGTCATTATGGGCAATTTGGGCTATTCAACAATATAAGCGATTCTATGGAATAGGAGAGTGTCGCAATCGTTATGGAGAAATAGTGAAATTTATAGTCGATGCAATTCGTAATGAGAGAATTCCGAATTTGTTTATTAATGAGAACGGTTTGTTGTCGACAAATGGACAAGATTCTCCGGTGACATGGCTGTCTGCAACGATAGACGGACGTCCGATAATTCCACGAACAGGTTATATTGTCGAATACAATGCGTTGTGGTACAATGCGTTGAAATTTACAGTCGCGCTCTATGAATCTGATGATTCGATGGTGGGATATGTCGATGAACTAAACAATTTGGCTGAAACAGTCAAGGAGTCATTTGTCGAAACATTCCTCAATGATTATGGCTATCTGTATGATTATGTTAATGGTGCGTATGCAGATTTAAGTGTTCGTCCTAATATGGCAATTGCTATCGGTTTGGATTATTCACCATTAGATCGACGTCAGCGTAAGAGAGTGTTGGATTTTGTGACAAGAGAATTGTTGACACCGAAAGGATTGCGTTCGCTCTCTCCGAAGAGTTATGGCTATAATCCGAGCTACGTGGGTGGTCCGGTTGAGCGTGAATATGCTGTGCATCAGGGTCCTGCACGCCCGTGGTTGTTTGGCTTTTATGCAGATGCATATATTAAGGTATTCGGCGTAAGCGGTTTGTCGTTTATTGAAAGAATGCTTATCGGATATGAAGATGAAATGACAGAAGGATGTATCGGATCATTGTCTGAGTTGTTTGATGGTAATCCACCGTTTGTCGGTCGAGGAGCTGTCAGTGCATCAAAGAATGTTGGCGAAATATTGCGAACATTGAGAAATATTAAGGAAATAAGTAAACAATTAACCACTGAAACAAGCGAATCAATATGAAAGCATTAATGTTTGGGTGGGAGTTTCCACCGCATATTTTGGGGGGATTAGGCACAGCAAGTTATGGGCTCACAAAGGGTATGCATAACTGTGGCAATATGGATATCACTTTTGTAATACCTAAGCCCTGGGGTGATGAAGAAAGAGATTTTGCAAATATCATAGGTGCTTGCAACACGCCTGTCGCCTGGCGCGATGTCAATTGGGATTATGTAGAAAACAGATTGGGTAAATTTATGGATCCTCAGTTGTATTTCGACATGAGAAATAAGATATATGCCGACTTTAATTACATGTATCTTAATGATTTAGGTTGCATCGATTTCTCAGGTAGGTATCCTGACAACCTTATTGAGGAAATCAACAATTATTCAATCGTTGCCGGCGTCATCGCACGTACTATCGATTGCGATGTCATCCACTCGCATGATTGGTTGACATATCCTGCCGGTATTCATGCGAAGAACGTGACAGGCAAGCCACTCGTAATCCATGTCCATGCTACTGATTTCGACCGCTCGCGTGGTAATGTCAATCCGACAGTGTTCGGAATTGAAAAAGATGGTATGACTCATGCCGATCATATTATCACGGTGTCAAATTTGACACGTCAGACGGTAATCGATAAATACGGTATAGACCCGAGTAAAGTGACTACTGTTCATAATGCCGTCATACCATTGAGTGATGATTTGTTGTCAATCCCAAAACCTGACAATAAAGAGAAAGTTGTGACTTTCCTTGGTCGTATCACAATGCAGAAAGGGCCTGAATATTTCGTTGAGGCGGCAGTGAAGGTCTTACAAAAATGTCATAATGTACGATTTGTGATGGCCGGATCGGGCGATATGATGGATAAAATGATTGCTTTGGCTGCGAAGAGAGGTATAGCCGATCGGTTCCACTTTACGGGCTTTTTGCGTGGACGTCAGGTCTATGAGATGTTAAAGGCTTCCGATGTATATATCATGCCGTCGGTGTCTGAACCATTCGGTATTTCGCCTCTTGAAGCTATGCAGATGGGTGTGCCGTCGATTATATCAAAGCAAAGTGGTTGCGCTGAAATTCTCAACAATGTCATTAAGACAGACTATTGGGATATTGATGCAATGGCTGACGCGATTCATTCTATTATCAGCTACCCTGCAATGTATGAATCTCTGAAAAACGAAGGTCTTGAAGAGATGAAAGGCATTACATGGGAGAAAGCCGGTCAGAAAGTGATTGATATTTACAATCAGGTGATTAAGAAATAATAAGTAACATTAAAATAATAGATAGAAATTATGAAATCGATTTGTTTCTATTTTCAGATACATCAACCATTCCGTCTGAAGAAATATCGTTTCTTCGATATTGGTAATGACCATTATTATTATGATGATTTTGCAAACGACGATATTGTGACTCGTGTTGCTGAGCGTTCGTATATTCCGATGGCAGAGACATTGTTGCAAATGATTAACGAAAACGGTAAGGCATTCAAGTGTGCGATATCAATTACCGGTACGGCAATCGAGCAATTGCAACAGTATGTGCCTGAGTTCATCGATATGCTTAAGAAACTTGCTGATACAGGATGTGTTGAATTTCTTAGCGAGACATATTCTCATAGTTTGGCGTCATTGCAAGACCCGGATGAATTCATTCGTCAGGTGAAAGCGCATGATGCGTTGATTTACAGCTTGTTCGGACAGAAACCGAAAGTGATTCGCAATACTGAGCTTATCTATGACGACGACATTGCTTCTTTGATAGCCTCTATGGGATTTAAGGCGGCAATTACAGAAGGTGCAAAACACATACTTGGTTGGAAATCACCTAATTATGTCTATTCTTCTGAGTCTGCGCCTAAGTTGAAATTGCTTTTGCGCAATGATGCGTTCTCAAGCGATATTACTCGTAATTTCAATAATTCTGATTGGGGTGAATATCCTTTGACTGCCGATAAATATATCAACTGGATTGCGCAACTTCCTGAAGAAGAGCAAGTTGTCAACTTATTTATGGGTATGGAGACATTCGGCGAATTCTTGCCGCGTGAGACTGGAATTTTTGACTTTATGCGAGCATTGCCACGTTTTGCAGCCGAACGAGGCATCTCATTCATGACTCCTTCTGAGGTTGTGGCAAAGCATAAATCAGTGGCTTCTGTTTCTGTCCCTTATCCGATGTCGTGGGCTGATGAAGCACGTGATGTCGCTGCTTGGAAGGGAAATACGCTTCAGCGTGAGGCGCTTGATAAGTTATACTCTGTCGCTGAGCGTGTAAATCTTTGCGAAGACCGACGTCTGAAAAAAGATTGGGAATACCTGCAGTCAAGCGACCACTTCTTTTACATGAGTACAAAGAGCCTGACAGATGGTGTGGTGTTCTCTCCGTTCAGCCCGTATGATTCGCCTTATTCTGCATTTACCAATTATATGAATGTCTTGGCAGACTTTATCGTGCGTGTCGAAGAACAGTACCCTCTATCGATTGAGAATGAGGAACTTAATGCGTTGCTTTTGACTATTCGTAATCAGGCATCAGAAATTAAGGCTCTCAATAAGGAAGTGGCAACATTAAGGAATAACGTGCTTAATGATGCTCCGGAAGTTGCCGAAAAACCAAAGAAGGCAACGAAAAGAGTTGCAAAAAAGACTGCTACGAAATAATTTAATCATATATAGTTTATTTTGGCCTATATATGATAATATAGTTGTGATTTATCGTAATTTCCATACATGGTTTATGTGAATTTTAGAATTTGTTTAAAAATTACATAGATACGGTAAACATTTTATATAATTTATGCGTTTTTAATACAAATAAAATATAATCAAAATACAAAAACTGTTATGATATCAAAAAAATTAGAAGAAGCTATCAATGCTCAGATTAACGCAGAACTTTGGTCGGCTTATTTGTATCTCTCTATGGGTATGAATTTTGAAGACAAAGGACTTTCTGGAATTGCTAATTGGTTTAAAATTCAGTTCAAGGAAGAGCAAGACCATGCAACAATTTTTATGAATTATCTTAATTCACGTGGTGGTCGTGTTATTCTTCGTCCGATTGCTGAAGTAGAAACAGAGTGGGCTACTCCTCTTGATGCGTTCAAGGCTACACTAAAGCATGAGCAAGTTGTCACATCTTTGATCCACGACCTTTATTTCCTCTCTGAAGAGGAACGAGATCCTGCTACTCGCTCGATGCTTCAATGGTTTATCGATGAGCAAGTTGAGGAAGAGGAGACTGCTAAGCAACTCATTGACAAGTTGATAATGATCGGTGATAATGGTTATGGTCTTTATCAAATCGATAAGGAACTTGCTACTCGCGTCTATTCTGCTCCGGCTCCTTTGGCAGCTGCTGAGTAAATAATATAGGTACGCCTATAATAATTTAAGTAGGTGTACCTTTTTTCTTTTTATTGTCAAATTGCATGTATTATTGCTGATCTTACATTATGAGTATATAATGTATAGGTGTCTAATAATGGCTGTTTTTTTGGATTTTAATATTTGTATATTAAAATATTTGCATTTTTTAACATATGTGATAAGCCTAATATATAAAAATTTACATAATTTTGTCGAAAATTAATACGTCGTTATGACCAATAATAACACGTTTGGGACTTAATTCCTCGTGATTAAGTGTTAAAAAGCAATTAAGAAAGCGAGTTATATAAAGCATAGATGATAAATTAATGAAGAAATTTTTATTGATATTGACTGTCTTGTGTGGCGTTGTGCTTAGTGGCAATGCTCGCAATAATAATGTTCCACAGGAGGCATACGATTGGTATCCCAAGTATGTCACATTCTTACCTGAGGAGCAGCTCGACTCTGTATTGGCGTACGCTGATACTGATATAGTTCCTATCGTTTTTAAAGTAAACGAAATAGAATTTGAGGTAAACCCTCAATTGGTTGAGATTACTGATTTGATAAACAATATTTTGAATGACGACAGAGTGAATTTGGCATACGTATGGATTGGTGGTAGTGCCTCTCCGGATGGACCATTGAAGCCTAATATTCGTCTTGGTGAAAATCGTGCAAAAGCCTTGCATGGTTATATCACACGACACACATCCCTTCCTGACGACATGATTAGGATTGAAAACCTCGGAGAGGACTGGGAATCAATCGTTAAGAAAATTCTTAAATCAGATATTTCATGTAAGGATAAAGTGCTTGAGATTATTCGTACAGAGCAGAATTTGGATGTTCGCGAGGCGAAACTCAAGGCGCTTGAAGGTTGTGACTCATGGGAGGAATTGCGTGATAACATTTTCCCGGCTTATCGTAATGCGCGTATGGTGATCGTTTGTCATGCAGAAGACATCAAGGTGCCTGAGCCTGAACCGGAGCCTGAGCCTGAACCTGAACCGGAGCCTGAGCCTGAACCGGAACCTGTCGTTGAAATACCTGTTTTGGAAACACGCTTCTTGGCAGCCAAGACCAACCTATTGATTGGTGCTGCCACAGTGGCGAACCTTGGCTTTGAAGCCGAGTTGGGCAGAAAATGGTCAATCGATTTCCCTGTCTATTATTCACCTTATAATATCACTCCGACTCGCAAGATTCGCGTCTTGGCGATTCAGCCGGAATTGCGCCGTTGGCTCTCTAAAGCCGGAGAAGGACATTTCTTTGGCGTGCATGGCACACTCGGAGGATTCAATATTGCGATTAATGACCATGGTCGCTATCAAGACCCTGACTCTCCGGCTTGGGGATTTGGTCTTGGATATGGTTATGCCTTGAATTTCGGACTTGATAAACGTTGGGGATTGGAGTTCAATCTTGGTGTTGGTTTTGTAAACTATAAATATGACGTTTACTACAATCGCGAAAACGGTCAGAAATTCGACTCCGGCGATGGCTGGTGGTGGGGACCGACTCGTGCCGGTATTACGTTGACTTATAAGTGGTGGTTGCCACGTAAACCTAAAATGAAGGAGGTGAAACTATGAAAAAGAATCTTTTCTTCTTAGTGTCGGCTCTTATTCTCGCGCTTGGTATGACAAGTTGTTGCGAGACTATCCACGAATATCCCGACGAGGGGCGTGCTGCAGTTTCTTTGACAATGAATGTCAGAAACCTTGCTCCCGAAATCTATACTGTTGTCGATTACACAATTGATAATGCAAATCCGGGCATTTTTGGCATTGATGAATGGCGTTCACTGGAGTCGCGTGCCTTCGATGCGCCACAGTTTGAGCGATACTATTTGGGCGAAAACAAGATTGCGAGCAACGAGTGGAATCTTCGTCTTGTTTGGGAAATCTATTATGGCACAAACGAAGAAGTCCGTATTGGTCGTGGCGACTTGATAGAGCGCAAAGTGCAGCTTATCGATGCTGCTATTGAATTGCCTTCATACACAACAGAAATCGATCTTCCTGCCGGCACTTACACGCTTCTTGCATGGGCGGACTATGTGCCTGTAGGTACGGAGGATGATCACTTCTACGACACTCAAAACATGTCGGCCATCAAGTCCGATCTTGTTTTGCGTGAGGATTGCCAAGACAATGACCTTCGCGACTGTTTCGCTCGTACATACGAATTTCGTATCGAAAACGTGAAGTATCTCGGTGAGCCACGCCACTATGAGACTACGTTGACTCGTCCGCAAGGTCGCTACGTTGTGCTTGCCACCGACTATAAGGATTATCTCGACCTTTCAAATGTTCCTGTCGAGCAAAACAGCGTCGATTGTTTCTATCCTACGTTCCTTAACGTTGGTTACTCTATCCCTGAAGCACGTCCGAACCTTTCGGCTTCGCAAATCGGATATAAATTCACTCCGATGCGTTATATTTTCGATGAAAAGGAAATGGTCAGCCTTGGCGACGACTATTCGTTTGTCAACGGTAAAGAGTCGCACTTGATTCTCAATCTTACGGTTACGAATCCTCAGGGAAATGAAATCTCGAAAAATGAGAATATCGATATTCCGATTTATCCCGATAAATTGACTATCGTTCTCGGTCGTTTCCTTGCCAATTCCGGTAACTCCGGTGGTCTTGGTATCGACGATAGGTTTGAAAATGAGATTGTAATCAAATTTAAACGAAGAAATAATAATAATTAAGAGGTTTTCAGTATAAAGGATTAGAAATTATGAACATTAAACATTCTCTATATGGTCTTTTATGTGGCACATTGATGCTGGCTTCATGTAGTAGCGATGAGCCTACTGCGCCGAGTGCACAGAAGGTGGAAGCCTCATTTTCGCTCAATATTGCCGGTGAAGTCGCTACGCGTGCAGGCAACAGCGATTCTTCTCTCGGCGGCGCTCAAAATCTCGGTGCTGAAAATCTAAACTATATACTTGCTCTCTACGAAGTCGGTGAAAACGATGCTCTGATACTTTCCGACTTCTGCCAAGTAAGCGATAGAGATGGCGACGGCGAATGTTTCTCGCCAATGGTCACTCTCGGAAAGACTTATATGATGGTGGCGCTTGCGCACTTCGGCGATAAACGCAATATCGCTGATGCCGATAAGACTGATTATTTGAAGACAATGCAAATTGAGAATATTGTTAACAGTGAGGCGGAAGACTTCTATGTCGCTACAAAGACTGCGCGTTTCACTGTCGATAACCTCCAGCATGCGCTCACGCTAAAGCGCCCATACGCAAAATTACGCATCGTCGCTACCGACTACCCGGCTGCCACGACTATCAGCTCGGTCAGCATCGATTACGGTACAAACACGCTCTTCAATCGCTTCGATGCCTTGACGCAGCAATTCTCCGACGCTACGGTTTCTCAGACACTCACAGCCGAGCAGTATAGCGACGCCACCGACGCTACGGCCAAGACCATCGTCGCCGACTACTTCCCCGTCAATGCCAATGTCGACACCTATCTGCAGGCATTCACGGTCACTGTGACTTTACGAGGCGGCTCTTCTATCTCGCGTTTCTCGCGAACGTTCAACGATATACCATTGCAGCGTAACGCACTGACCACTCTGAGTGGCGCGTTCTTCTCGTCGCAGTCGCAGATGAAGTGTGATATCACGAATGATTGATGTCGGCAACGGTCGCATACATATATATATTATTAAGCAAATAATAACATTAAAACATACTAATTTAGAAACAGACAAAATTTTTTTTAACTCAATTAACACGTTTTTATTATGAACCTAAAATCCGCAACTATCATCCAATACACGATTAAGGGTAGATTTATGAGTCGTTAGTAGCAGCTTTCAGTAAAAAGCAACAGCACAACATCAATATGTA